>JAYTHX010000498.1:0-22862 GCA_043732195.1 Polyangiaceae bacterium | reverse complement strand
CCGTTCGCCAGGCCGTTCAGCGCGCAGGTCATCCGCGGGGCAGTGCGCAGGCTCGTCGGCGGCGAAGGGCCATGAAGCACGTGGACGTGGCGCGCCAGCTGCTCGCGCTCGAGGGCGCGGGCCCGGAGGCGGCGCTGCGCGTCCATGCGCGGCTGGCCGCGCGCCTCGGGCCGCTCATCGGCGTCGCGGGCACGCGCGCGCTCCTCGCCCGCAGCGCGAGGCTCACCGCACGGGAGCATGCGTGCTTCGCTTCGCTGGCCGTCGAGCCCGCGGGGTCGACGGAGACGATCGAGGCGCGGCTGAGGATCTGCCTCCACGAGCACGAGCACGAGCCCGCAGCGCTCGTTGCCGCAGCCGCGGCTCTTTGCGGCACGATGCTCGGCCTCCTCACGTCCTTCATCGGCGAGCCGCTGGTCTGGCAGGTGCTGAGAGGGGCTTTCCCGGCGATCGAGCAGAGCGTAGAAGAGACGGAGCCATGAGCGATCGCGTACCGATTCGGAAGCTGACCTCGGGGGTACCCGGCCTGGACGAGGTGCTGGGCGGCGGTATCCCCGAGCTCTCCTTGAACCTCATCGTGGGGAGCGCCGGCTCCGGCAAGACCACGCTCGGTCACCAGATCATGTTCGCCAACGCGCGCCCCGACGCCACCGCGCTGTTCTTCACCATCCTCGGCGAGCCGCCCCTGAAGATGCTGCGCTACCAGCAGCAGTTCTCGTTCTTCGATGCCTCCATGGTGAACGACTCGATCCGCTTCATCAACCTCAGCGACGAGGCGCAGTCCGAGGGCGGGATGGGGCGCGTGATGAGCCGGATCATCGAGGAGGTCGATCGCTCGAATCCGCGGATCGTCGTCGTGGACTCCTTCCGCGCGATGGTCCGCCGGACGCTCGCCGGAGCGACCGGCGAGCATGAGATGCAGGACTTCATGCAGCGGCTCGCGATCCACCTCACGAGCTGCGAGGCCACCACCTTCATGCTCGGCGAGTACACCCAGGACGACGAGGACGGCTCGGTCTTCACCGTGGCGGACGGGATCGTGTGGCTCACCCAGGCGGTCGAGCGCAACTCCGTCGTGCGCAAGCTCCAAGTGGTGAAGATGCGCGGCCAGGGGCAGATCCCCGGCCTCCAGACGATGCGCCTCACCGACGACGGGGTCCACGTCTACCCGCGGCTCCCCAAGCCCGACGAGGTGGCGAGCGGCACCTCGCCGCTCGAGCAGCGGCTACCGATCGGCGTGGTCGCGCTCGACGAGATGCTGGGCGGAGGCGTCCCGCGCGGCTACTCGGTGCTCGTGGCCGGGCCCTCGGGCTCGGGCAAGACGGTGCTCTCGAACGAGTTCATCATGGCCGGGGTCAAGGCCGGAGAGCCCGGCGTCATCGCCGTCTTCGAGAAGCGCCCCAACGACTACCTGCACACCACATCACGGGGCGCGGAGCTCGCGCAGTTCGTGGCGCAGAAGAAGGTCGAGATCGTCTACCTGAGGCCGCTCGACCTCTCGATCGACGAGACCCTCACCGCGCTGCGGGAGGCGGTGGAGCGCACCGGCGCGAAGCGCGCGGTCATCGACTCGATCTCCGGCCTCGAGCTGGCGCTCGCGCCCACGTTCCGCGAGGACTTCCGCGAGTCGCTGTACCGCATGGTCGGCGCGCTCACGAGCATGGGGGTGACCGTCCTCTCCACCGTCGAGCTGCCCGACGCCTACACGAACCTCCAGTTCAGCCCGCACGGCATCGCGTTCCTGAGCGACGCCATCATCATGCAGCGTTACCTCGAGCTCGAGGGCGAGCTGCGCCGCGCGATCTCCGTGGTCAAGGTGCGCAACAGCCAGCACAGCAAGGAAATCCGCGAGTACTCGATCGATTCCAGCGGTTCACTCGTCATCGGCGCGCGCCTCGGCGGCTACCGAGGTCTGCTCACCGGGACTCCCCGCGAGGGAGAATCGCGCGATGAATCCGACCGAAACTCAACCTCCGCCCGCTGAGCCCACCGCTGCGGAGGTCCTCAGCGACCAGCGCGACGCGAACGAGCACCTCGTTCTTGCCACCCTGCGCGCGCAGCGCGAGGCGGAGGAGCTCCGCTCGGTCGCGGCGTTTCGTGAGCGCCTGATCGCCATCGTCGGCCACGACCTGCGCACCCCGCTCAACTCGATCCTGATCGCGAGCCGCCTCCTCATCGCGCACGGGGAGCTGGGGGACGTCGATGGCCGGCTCGTCGATCGGATCGTCGATAGCGGCCAGCGCATGGCGCGCATGATCTCCCAGGTGCTCGACTTCACGCGAGGGACGCTGGGGGGAGGGATCTCGCTCGAGCTGACGCCCGCCGACCTCGGCGCGATCCTGCGGGACGTCGTCGAGGAGCATCGGCTCGGCTCGAAGGCGGACATCCAGCTGGAGGTCACGGGGGACGTGACGGGCCGCTGGGACGGCGATCGCCTGGCGGTCGTGGCCTCGAACCTGGTCGGAAATGCCCTCGATCACGGGTCGTCTGCGACGCCGGTGACGGTCGCGGTGCGCGGCCACGGCACGATCGTCGTCGTCGAGATCTCGAACCGGGGGCCGACCATCCCGCTCGCCCTGCTACCGACGCTGTTCGAGCCATTTCGGAGCGGCGCCGAGGGCGGGAGGGTCGGCCACATGGGCCTCGGCCTCTACATCTCGAGCGAGATCGTGCGCTCCCACGGAGGGACGCTCGAGGTGCGCTCCGCCGATGGCTCCACGACCTTCACGCTGTCGCTGCCGCGCACGTCCCGTCCTTCCTGATCGTCGCGAAGACGGCGGCGCGGAGGGGCGCTATGCTGCCTTGCGTGAAGCGGTCCTCGATCCCCCCTTCGTCCTCGGCCGCTCCGCTCCGGGTGCTCGTCATCGACGACGAGCCGGCTATCGGGCGGCTGCTGGCCACGGTGTTCGACCATCACCGCGTCGAGGTGGTGATCTCCGGCGAGCTCGGTCTCGCCCGGCTGCGCGAGAACGACGCCTTCGACGTCGTCATCTGCGATCTGATGATGCCGCGGGTCTCGGGGATCGACGTCTACGACGCTGTCGCGGTCGAGCGGCCCGGCCTGGAGCGCCGCTTCGTCTTCATCAGCGGCGGCGCCTTCACCGACCGCTCCCGCGCGTTCCTCGACCGGATCCCGAACGAGCGCGTCGACAAGCCGTTCACGACCGACCAGCTCGAGGCGGCGATGCTCGCGACCGCCGCGGCCGAGCCCGCACCGCGCGCGTAGTACCGCGCGGACCACTCCGGCAAGCGTGCGCTCTGCGGCGCGAGTGTCGCAGCTCGCGGGCGCGCGCTTTTGCCGCAGTCTCGTGCGCGCGACGACGCCGGGACGTGCAGTTCCTGCACGGAAGCGAACGCCTTGCACGCGCCTCTACCGGACGATGCAGCCGGCATGAGTGAACGACGCGGCACGGTCCTCGCAGGCCGCCTGGGGGAGGTCACCGATGAAGTGCATGGAGATCATGAGCGCCCCGGCGCGGACGGTCCGTGCGGAGGAAGACGTGCTGTTCGCCGCCTGCCTCATGCGCGAGCACAGCGTCGGCTTCCTGGCCGTCTGCGACGCCGAGGGCCGCCTCGTCGGCGTGGTCACCGAGCGCGACCTCGCGCTCCGGGTGTGCGCGGAGAACGAGGAGGCCAAGGACATCTCCATCTCCGACGTCATGACTCCGCACGCCATCACGTGTCGCCCCACGCACTCCATCGGTGAGGTGACGCGCCAGATGCTCCTGCATCACCACTCCGTCCTGGCGGTCGCCGACGACGACGAGCGCCCGCTCGGCGTCATCTCGCTCCGCGACATCTTCGAAGCCACCGCCGGAGCGGCGTCGTGACGGCCGTCCTGGTGTGGTCGCCGCCGCCCTCCGCTCGACCGCTCACCATCGCGGAGGTCATGAAGGTGTCGCCCCCCACCATCCGCGCGGACGCCCACTTCGCGGTCGCGCACGCGCTGATGCGCGGGCACGGGGTCCGTCACCTGCCCGTGCTGGATGACGAGCGCCGGCTGATCGGGGTCCTCTCGCATGACGACCTCTACACCGCCGAGGCGACCGACGCCGCGCGCGCGGCGGTCGACTTCATCGCCGCCGCCCTCTCGGCGCCGCCGTGCGCCGTTGCGCCCGGCGATCTCGTGACCGACGTGGCCCGCGAGATGAGCGCGCGCGGCCTCGACTGCGCCGTGGTCGTCGACCGCGGTCAGGTGGTCGGCCTCTTCACGGCGTCCGACTCGCTCGCGCTCCTCACCGACCGCGCCGCGCCATAGCACCGCGGCGAGACAATCCTCTGCCTCACGTCAGCGGCGCGCGCGCGCGATCCAGCGGAGCCCGTCGACGTCGGTGAAGACGCCGATCGGGACGCCGCCGCCGGAGATCACCGTCGCCTCGCGCAGGTGGCTCGCGGCGAGGAGGCGGAGCGCGACCCGCACCGGGGTGCGCTCGTCGATGGCGATCACCGCCGTCATCGCTGCCCCGACCGAAGCGGCGTGCGGCCGCCGCGAGCGTCCGGCCGCGCCGTCGTGCACGACCCCGACCATCACGTGCGCGTCGTCCACGATCGCCAGCGATCGCCGATCATCGTCGTGGACGAGCGCCAGCGCGCGCACCAGGGAGACCGACTGCGCGACGACGACGGTACCCCGGCACAGCATGCTCGCCACGGCTGTCGACTCGCCATCGCGGTCGGGCGGCAGCGCGGCGGGCGGCGCGGCGGTCGAGCAGTCCACGGTGGGCGGCTCGCCTTCGGCGATGGCATCACAGTGCACGCACGCGCAGCACTCCTCGACATGCACCGTCTGCCGCTGCTGCTGGCAGAACACCACGTGCTCACTCACGAGCGTCCCGTCCGCCCCGACGACGTCGAGGCGCAGGATGGGATGCTTGATGCGGAGCGACGTCACGACGTCAGGCCCGCCGGCCAGGACTGGAGGCGTGACTCGAGCGAGGCCAGGGTCGCGGCGAGCGGCGCCTCGGTGTCCACGACCAGCCGCTGCGCGTCGGGCAGCTCGCCAGCGGACTCCACGCGCGCGCAGAACGCGTCGAAGATCGCGAGCCGCCCGTCAGAGACGCTCGCCTCCTGCTCGCGACGCACCAGCCGCTCCCGGCACACCTCGGGACGGGCGCGACACTCCACCATCAGGAACGGGACGCCGTGCTCCTGCGCGAGGTCGCGCGCGGCGCGCCGCATTTTTTCGGTACGGAACGAGGCATCGAGCACCACGGGTCGCCCGGACTCGAGCACGGTCCCGGCCTGGTGCAGCAGCTCGGCGTAGACGCGGTCGGTCAGCGCCGGGTCATACGCGCCCTCGAAGGCCTGCGAGTCGTCGTGGGTCGTGGGCGCGAGCCCGAGCAGGTGCTTGCGCGTGCGGTCGGCATCGATCACGGGCGCGGACAGGCGATCGCCCAGCGCGTCGGCGACCGTACTCTTGCCCGACGCGATGATCCCGCCCACCGCCACCACCGCCGGCGTGAGGAGCCAGCGGCGGCTGGCGGACAACGCGAGCGCGAAGTGACGCCGCGCGTCGATGCGCGCGCGCTCGCGGTGCACCCCCGTCGCCTGCTGGGCCGTGAGGACGGCGACCTTGGCCCGCACGTACGCGCGGTAGGCCTCGTAGAAGTCGACGACCGCATAGAGATCGAAGTCGTTGGCGGCGCGCGCATAGCGCGCGAGGAAGCGCTCCGCGAGGTCGACCCGACCGTGGGCCGCGAAATCCATGGATAGGAAGGCGACGTCCGCGCACACGTCCGCGTAGCGAAAGCGGTCGCTGAACTCGATGCAGTCGATGATCGTGAGCTCCCCTGCGTCCCCGCAGTAGAGGTGCTCGAGGCGAAGATCGCCGTGACCGTCACGGACGCGCCCATGCGCGAGCCGGCGCTCGAAAGTGCGCGCGCGATCCCCCAGGACATCGAGCTGCCAGCGCTCGATCTCACGTGCCTCCTCCGGGCCGACGAGCCCCGAAGACGCCGCGTCCAGCGCCGCGAAGTTGTCGACCACGTTGCGCCGGATCGCCGCGACCGTGCCCCAGCGTCCGGCGTCCGCGCTCGCGGCGCGGGCGTGGAAGTCGGCGAGCATCGCGGCGGTGGCGTCGACATGCGCGGCGGTCAGCGTACCCGCCGCGAGGCGGACGTCGGCGCGCACCGCGTCGGGAAGGCGGATCATGTGCACCGCCCAGTCGACGACCTGGCCCGAGGGCCCGAGGTGATGGCGGCCCGCCTCGTCGAGACGCACCGGCACCAGCCCGAGGTACACGCCGACGGCGAGGCGCGCGTTGAGGAGCAGCTCCGCCTCGCAGGCGCTGCGGCGCGCGGCGAGCGTCGTGAAGTCGAGGAACCCGAGGTTCACGGGCTTCTTCACCTTGTAGACGTCGCCGTCCGTGAGGAAGACGTTCGAGACGTGGGTCTCGCGGAGCTCGACGCGCGAGGGCCAGGGCGCGGGGTAGGCCTCGGGCCGCAGCAGGTCCGCGACCAGGTCGGCCGGCACGGGGGCGGCGACGGCGCTTTCGGTATCGGGGTGCATCGTCATTCGCTACGTCCTCACGGCGGGGCTCGAGCAAGGGCGGGGCCAGCGGCGGCGAGGCGACGGCACGGCGCTTGTAGGACCTGGCCGAGGACGCGCGATGAAGGACCCCCAGCGCGCAACATCGGTGGACGCCCCACTCCAGCTCCGGCCCCTCGTGCTCGTGGTCGACGACGATGCGCGGAGCGCCAGCCTCCTGGCTCGCTTGCTCAGCGCCGACGGCTACGACACCGAGGTCACGAGCGACGGCGCGGCGGCCCTCGCGCGCCTCGGTCGCCGGCCCAGTCCGCACGCCGTCGTCACGGATTTTCACCTGCTTCACGCGGATGGGCTCGCGGTCGGACGCTACGCTCGCTTCCAGCGCCCGAACGTCGCGCTCTTCGTCGTCACCGGGTATCCGCACGCGCTGACCGGCGCGCTCGACCCGCTCGAGCCGCCGATCGAGGTGCTCACCAAGCCGCTCGACTACGGCGATCTGCTCACCCGACTGGCGGCGGCGCTGGCCACGCAGGTCGCGGGATGAGGCGCAAAGCTTGCGCAGGGGCGCGGCGCTTGCGCGTCCACGCGGGAACGGAGCGGCGATGAACCCGACCCGGATCCTCGTGGTCGACGACGAGGCCAACGCGCGCAGCGGCCTCGAGAAGCTCCTGCATCAGGCCGGCTACGTGGTCGACACGGCGCAGAACGGCCGCGAGGCGCTCGCGGTCGCGGCCGAGCGGCCGCCCGAGGTGGTCGTCACCGATCTCCGGATGCCGGTCATGGATGGACTGACGCTCCTCGGCAAGCTCCGCGAGCTCGATCGCGATCTGCCGGTGATCGTCGCCACCGCGTTCGGTGACGTCGCCGCCGCGGTGGAGGCGATGAGGGCCGGCGCCTCCGACTTCCTGACCAAGCCCATGGACTTCGACGCGCTCCTCATGGCCATCGAACGCGGGCGGGAGCGGCGGGCCCTGCGCGTCGAGGCCGAGAACCTGCGCCGCCAGCTCCGCGAGCGCGACTCCGAAGGCCTCCAGGGGCTCATCGGCGTGAGCCCGGCGATGCAGAAGGTCTACCGCGTCGCGCGTCAGGTCGCCGCCTCGCGAGCGACGGTGCTCATCACCGGCGAGAGCGGCACGGGCAAGGGCGAGCTCGCGCGCGCCATCCATGCGCTCAGCCCGCGCGCCGCCGCGCCCTTCGTTTCCTTGCACTGTGCATCCATTCCCGAGACCCTCCTCGAGACCGAGCTGTTCGGCCACGAGCGCGGCGCGTTCACCGGAGCGGACAAGCGGCGCGTGGGGCGCTTCGAGCAAGCGAACGGCGGCACGCTCTTCCTCGACGAGATCGGCGAGCTCTCGCCGCTCGTCCAGACGAAGCTGCTGCGCGTCCTCCAGGAGCGCCAGCTGGAGCGTGTGGGCGGCAACGAGACCATCGCCGTCGACGTGCGCGTGATCACCGCGACCAACCGCGACCTCGACGCCGAGGTGCGCGAAGGTCGCTTCCGGGAAGATCTCTACTACCGCCTGAACGTCGTGCACCTCGAGATGCCGCCGCTGCGGCTCCGCGGGAGTGACGTCCTGGTCCTCGCGAACGCGTTCCTCCGGCGCTTCTCCGAGGACAACAAGAAGCCCGTCGAGCAGCTCTCCGAGGCCGCACGCAACAAGGTGCTCGCGCACCGCTGGCCGGGAAACGTCCGCGAGCTGGAGAACGCGATGGAGCGGGCGGTGGTGCTGTGCGAGGGCTCGCAGATCGAAGCGGGCGATCTGCCGTTCGACGGCGCGCAGCCCATGCGCGGGCCAGTACGCGTGCCCGGCGCCACGATGGCCGAGGTCGAGCGGTGGGCCATCCTCACCACGCTCGAGGCGACCGACGGCTCGACCACCAAGGCCGCCGAGCTCCTCGACATCAGCGTGCGTACCATCCAGTATCGCCTCCACGAGTACGGCCTGAGCAAGGAGCGCGTCTCGAAGCCCCCCTCGCGCTGAGCGGCCGAGGTTCCTGGCACGGCCCATGGATGGCCATCCGGCATGAAGCTCCCCGTCCGCCGCTGTCGCGTCCTCGCCGACGATGGCTCGATCGCCGTCGAACACGTCGTCCAGTGTCCGCGCCGGGACGAGAGCATCCCGCTCCTGACCTGCCTCGCGTGCGCCGAGCGCAGCGCCATCTCCGTCGCGCCGCGCGGCGAGCACGGAACGGTGGAGTGCCTCGCGCCCGGTGAAGCGGCGGTCGCGAAGCGCGTCGACGTGGCGGAGGCCGCGATCCGCGTGCGGCTCGGCGACGTCGTCGGCACCGACACCACCTGCGTGCGCTCCTCCCTCGCCCTCGCCACCCTGGCGACGCTCTTCGCCCAGCAGGAGCTGCGCGCCGCGCCCGTGGTCGACGAGAGCCACTGCCTGGTCGGGATCGTGTCGAGGACCGACCTCCTGCGCGAGCGCGACCGCGAGCGCGGGGCGGAGGTGGCGGAGGGCGCGCCTCTCCGGACCGTCGCCGACCTCATGAGCCCGGTGGTTCACGGCCTCCCCGAGGACGCGCCCGTCGCCTACGCGATCTCGCTGATGGCGACCGAGTCGGTCCACGAAGTCCCGGTGGTGGACCGCGAGGGCCGCGTCGTCGGGATGTTCACGGCGACGGACGCGCTCCGCTGGGTGGCGCAGGCGATGGGCTACGTCCTGCCGACGACCAAGGACTGAACTGCACGCGCGCCGCAGAAGCTGCGGCCGCACGCAGCTCCTGCGCGCCTTCGCGGCGCACCCGCGCCGCGAAGACGCGGGACCGCGTTGGAACGACGCTTGCGAAAGGGCGTCACGATGGCCGCAGCGACCACGACGCCGAGCGCGACGATCGAGCCCAGAGCGCGCGCGGTTCGCGAGGCTGCATGTCTCCACTGCCAGCTGCCGATCGCCCCGGGCGCAGCGAGCGACTTCTGCTGCCGCGGCTGCGAGGCGGTGCACGCGCTGCTCGCGAGCGGCGGCCTCGATCGCTACTACGATCTCGGCGGCGGAACGGGCCATCCCGTCGTCCAGGCCGCGGCCGACCACAAGTGGCTCGAGCCGGTCGCCACGCGCCTCGGCGCGCAGCCTCCCGGCCTCTCGCGCATCGTGCTCGACGTGCAGGGGCTGCACTGCTCCGCGTGCGTCTGGCTCCTCGAGGCGATCTTCCGTCGTGAGCCGAGCAGCGCCGGCATCGTCGTCAACTCGGCCGTGGGCTCCGTGGAGCTCACCGTCGGCCCTGCGTTCCCGCTCACCGCGTACGTGGAGAGCATCGAGGCGTTCGGCTACCGCTTCGGTCCCCCGCTCAAGGGCGGCGCCGCGCGCGCGGCGAGCTCGGAGCTCGTGTGGCGCATGGGCGTGTGCATCGCCATCGCGATGAACACCATGATCTTCGGCTTCGCGATGTACTGCGGCCTCCCCGAGGGCCGCGTGTACCGGCTCTTCCACGCGCTCGACTTCGCGCTCTCGTTCGTGAGCGTGCTGGTCGGCGGAACGGTCTTCTTCCGCTCCGCCTGGCAGGCCGTCCGCCGCCGCGTGCTCCACCTCGACCTGCCGATCGCGCTCGGCATCGCGCTCGCCTTCACGAGCTCGACGTACACCTACGCGACGCGCGGCGGCGCGACCTCTTACTTCGACACCATCAACGTGTTCATCGCGTTGATGCTCGTGGGACGCTTCCTCCAGGAGCGCGTGCTCGCGAAGAACCGCGCGTACCTCCTCGCGAGCGAAGGAGCGGAGGGCCTGTACACGCGGCGCGTGGCAGAGGGCGCAGTGTCGCTCGTGCGCTGCCTCGCGATCGCGGAGGGCGACGTGCTGCTGATCGGCCACCAGGACCTCGTCCCGGTGGAGAGCGTGCTGCTCGGCGATCAGCCCGCGGTCTTCTCCCTCGACTGGATCAACGGTGAGAGTGCGCCGCGGGCGTTTGCGGCCGCCGAGATCGTCCCCGCGGGCGCATTCTGCCAGGACACGCGCGCGGTCACCGTGCGCGCAGCGGCAGCGTTCGACGCCTCGGCGGTGGTCACGCTCCTCCGCACGTCCACGCGCCGCGACGACGACCTGGCCCGCGCGACGCCGTGGTGGAAGCGCCTCACCACGCTCTACGTCGCGAGCGTGCTGGTCATCGCCGGCGCGGGCTTCCTGGGCTGGCTCCTCGTCACGCACGACCTCGGTCGCTCGCTCGACGTGGTGGCGGCCGTGCTCATCGTGACCTGCCCGTGCGCGTTCGGCATCGCCACGCCTCTCGCCTACGAGCTCGCGCAGGCGCAGCTGCGGCGCGTCGGGCTGTTCGTCCGAACGCCGGGCTTCCTGGACCGCGCGGCGAGCGTGGAGCGCGTGGTCTTCGACAAGACCGGCACCCTCACCACGGGCCTGCTCGTGGTCCACGACCCCGGGGTGCTGCGCGCGCTGAGCGGCAGCGAGCGCGCGATCGCCTACGACCTGGCGGTGCGCAGCTCGCATCCCAAGAGCCGCGCGGTGGCGACGGCCCTCGAGAAGCTCGGCGTCTCCGGCGCCTTCGATGCCGCGCGCGTGGTCCGCGAGATCGCTGGTCGCGGCCTGGAGACGACCGACCAACGCGGCCTCTGGCGCCTCGGCGCGCCGCGCTGGGCGACGGACGGCGCCGGTGTAGAAAATGCGGACGTGGTCCTCACGCGCGACGGCGTCGTGGTCGCCGCCGTCATCACCGCTGAGGAGGCGCGCCCGGGGGCGCAGGCGGAGGTGCGTGCGCTCGCCCGCGAGGGCTACGAGCCGTGCGTCCTCTCCGGCGACGCGCCCGAGCCCACCCGCATCATGGCCGAGGCCTGCGGCATCCCCGCGGAGCGCGCGTTCGGTGCGCGCTCCCCCGAGGGCAAGGCGGCCTGGCTCCGGCAGCTCACCGCGCGCGACGCGCGAAAGACCCTCTTCGTGGGCGACGGCATCAACGACAGCCTGGTCGCCGAGGAGGCGTACTGCGCGGGCACGCCGGCCATCGATCGCCCGTTCATGGCGGCGCGCTGCGACTTCTACTTCGTCTCTCCCGGGCTCGGTCCGATCCGCGCGGCGCTGCACATGGCGAAGCGCCTACGGCGCGTGGTCCACGCGAACCTCGCCATCGCCACCTTCTACAACGTCATCACGGTATCGCTCGCGCTCGCCGGACGGATGACCCCGCTCTGGTGCGCGATCCTGATGCCCGTCAGCTCGCTCACCACCGTGCTCGCCACCACCGCGCAGCTCACCCGCAAGCCGAGGTCCACGTGGACATCCTGATCCTCCAGGTCTTCGTCAGCCTGCTGCTGGTCGTCGGCTCCATCGTGCTCTTCGCGTTCACCTGCCGCCAGCGCAGCTTCGAGCACTCCGATCGTCTCGCCCTGCTCCCCGTCGAGGACGACGGCGAGCCTCTCGTGAAGGAACCCAAGGAAATCGAATCATGAGCACGCTCAATTCCCCCGCCATCGCGGACGACGCGACGTTCGCGCCGGCGGCCGCGCGCGTGAAGGTCGTCTACGACGACGCCACGCCCCGCAACTTCGTGATGGCCTCGGTGATCTGGGGAATCGTCGGAATGCTGGTCGGCGCGCTCATCGCGCTCCAGCTCGCGTGGTGGCCCGCCAACGTCCACCCCATGCTCAGCTTCGGGCGCCTGCGCCCGCTGCACACCAACGCGGTGATCTTCGCGTTCGTGGGCAACATGATCTTCGCCGGCATGTACCACTCGACGCAGCGCCTGGTGAAGGCCCGGCTCGCCTCCGACACGCTGTCGAAGATCCACTTCTGGGGCTGGCAGGCGATCATCGTCTCCGCCGTCGTCACGCTGCCGCTCGGCTTCACGCAGGCGAAGGAATACGCCGAGCTCGAGTGGCCCATCGACATCGCCATCGCGCTCATCTGGGTGGTCTTCGCCATCAACTTCTTCTGGACGCTCGCGAAGCGGAACGAGAAGCACCTCTACGTGGCGATCTGGTTCTACATCGCCACCATCGTCACGGTCACGGTCCTGCACGTCGTCAACAGCATCGCCATCCCGGTGTTCTGGTTGAAGAGCTATTCGGCATATGGCGGCGCGCAGGATGCGCTCGTGCAGTGGTGGTATGGCCACAACGCGGTCGCGTTCTTCCTGACCACGCCGGTACTCGGCATCATGTACTACTACCTGCCCAAGGCGGCGGGCCGGCCGGTCTATTCCTACCGGCTCAGCATCATCCACTTCTGGGCGCTGATCTTCCTCTACATCTGGGCCGGTCCGCACCACCTTCTCAACACCGCGCTCCCCGACTGGGCGCAGACGCTCGGGATGATCTTCAGCCTGATGCTCTGGGCGCCATCGTGGGGTGGGATGCTCAACGGGCTGCTCACGCTGCGCGGGGCCTGGAACAAGCTGCGGACCGATCCGGTGCTGAAGTTCTTCGCGGCGGGCGTCACGTTCTACGGAATGGCGACGTTCGAGGGGCCGCTGCTCTCGATCAAGAGCGTGAGCGGGCTCGCGCACTACACCGACTGGATCATCGGCCACGTCCACGCCGGCGCGCTGGGCTGGAACGGCTTCATGGCGGCGGGGATGTTCTACTGGATGATCCCGAAGCTATATGGAAAGGAGCTCCACTCGAAGCGGCTCGCCGATGTCCACTTCTGGCTCGGGACGTTCGGCATCCTGCTCTACGTCATCTCGATGTGGGTGAGCGGCGTGACCCAGGGCCTCATGTGGCGCGCGCTGAGCCCCGACGGGTCGCTCATGTATCCGACGTTCGTGGAGACGCTCATCGCGCTCAAGCCGATGTACTGGATGCGCCTCATCGGCGGCTCGCTCTACCTCGTCGGCATGGTCATGATGGGCTACAACCTGGCCCGCACCATGGCGGGCGCGAAGCTCGTCGTCACCGAGGTGATGGTGGTGCCGCTGGTGAAGCGGCCCGAGGTCCCGTGGCGCGACATCGTCCTCTCGAAGCCCGTGGTCGTGACCCTCGTGGTCCTGACGCTGGCCGGGGTGGCGATGATGGTGAATGCGTTCACGAGCCCCTTCTTCATCCTCGTGGCGCTCGTGGTCGGCGGCTTCGGGGCGGCCGCCATCCGCGCCGGCAAGAGCGATGGCGAGCCCGCCTGGCACCGCATCGTCGAGGGGCGCGCGCTGATCTTCACCGTGCTCGCCACCCTCGCGGTCCTCGCCGGTGGCATCGCCGAGCTCGTGCCGGCCCTGGTGGTGCGGCCCGCCGAGGCGGCCTCGAAGACCGACGTTCGCCCGTACCGCCCGCTCGAGCTCGAGGGCCGAGACGTCTACATCCGCGAGGGTTGTTACAACTGCCACTCGCAGATGATCCGCCCGATGCGGTTCGAGACGCTCCGCTACGGGGAGGCCTCGACGCTCGCGGACTCGGCCTTCGACCATCCGTTCCAGTGGGGTAGCAAGCGCACCGGCCCCGACCTCGCGCGCGAGGGCGGGAAGTATCCGCACCTCTGGCACTACCGGCATCTCGTGGACCCCCGCGCCATCACCGAGGGCTCGAACATGCCCTCCTACGCGCAGCTCGTGAGCGAGAAGGTCGAGCTGACGCGCACCAACGAGAAGCTCGGCGCGATGCGCTCGGTCGGCGTTCCCTATACGAACCAGGATATCGAAGGAGCGCAGGCCGACGCGCAGGCCCAGGGCGAGCAGGTCGCGAAGGCCCTGGCCGCCGAGGGCGTCGAGGTGGCGGCCGATTCGTCGATGGTCGCGATCATCGCGTACCTCCAGCGGCTCGGGAAGCAGACGCCACTGGTCAAGCCGAGCGTCCCCGTCGCCCTCGTACCGCTGACGAACGGAGGTGCGAAGTGAAGTCCGAGCTGCTCGCGAAGAGCCCGATGCTGATGCTGCCGCTCCTCGCGCTCTTCCTCTTCCTCGCGGTGTTCATCGCGATGTTCGTGATGACGATGAAGAAGCGCGCGCCCGCCTACGACCCGCTTGCGCGGATGCCGCTCGAGGACGATCACGCTGACGCAGAGAACGAGGGAGCCGAGTCATGAGCGCCGAGGAGCCGACGGAGAACAAGGTCATCCACGAGGTCGACGGGATCCAGGAGTACGACAACAAGCTGCCCAACTGGTGGCTCTACATCCTCTACGGGAGCGTCGTCTTCGGCTTCGGTTACTGGTTCACCTACCAGACCGGAGGCTTTGCCGAGCTGCCCCGGGCCGCGTACGAGAGCGAGCAGGACCGGCTGGCGGCCGCCGCGCCCAGCAAGACCAGCGGCACGGCCACGCCCGAGTCGCTGGTCGCGCTCTCCAGGGATCGCGGCGCGCTCGCGCGCGGCAAGCAGATCTTCACGCAGACGTGCGCCGCCTGCCACCGCGCAGACGGCGGCGGGATCGTCGGGCCGAACCTGACCGACGAGTTCTGGCTGCACGGCGCCGCCCCGGAGAAGGTCTACAAGACAGTCACCGATGGCGTGCCCGACAAGGGCATGGTGGCGTGGGGCCCGCAGCTCGGCGGCGACCGCGTGCAGGCCGTCACGGCCTACGTGATCAGCCTGCGCGACACGAACGTCGCGGGCGGCAAGGCCCCGCAGGGCGAGCGCGAGACGTCCGCGGTCCACTGACCGGAGGCCTGACCATGCCGCACGTCCGTCTGCCCGTGATCCAGAGCTCACCATCCAGCGAGGAGCGCGCCATCGGCGAGGGCTCGCTCGGGCGCGACGGTCGTCACAAGCGCCCCTACCCCGCCGACGTGAAGGGCCGCTTCGTCACCCGGCGGCGCATCGTGTACGGCGCGCTCATCGCGTTGTGGGCCGCGCTGCCCTGGATTCCCATCGGGGGCCATCCCTCCGTATTCCTGGATATCGATAAACGGCAGTTCTTCCTCTTCGGATTGACCTTCAATTCACAGGATGTATGGCTGCTGTTCTTCCTGTTGAGCGGCGTCGGCTTCGGCCTGTTCTATGCGACCGCGGTCCTGGGCCGCGTGTGGTGCGGCTGGGCCTGTCCGCAGACCGTGTTCCTGGAGTCGGTATTCCGGCCCATCGAGCGCCTGATCCAGGGCCCGCGGAACGTCGCGTTGCGGCGCGCGCAAGGCCCGCTCGGGTTCGATCGCCTCGCGCGCGGGGTCGCGACCCACGCTGCGTACCTGGTGGCGGCGGTGCTCGTCGCTCACGTCTTCCTCGCGTACTTCGTCTCGCTGCCGCGGCTCTTCGCGATGGTGCGGACGGCGCCCGGAAGCCACCCCGAGGCGTTCGCGTGGATGCTCGTGGCCACGGGCGTGATGTACGGGAACTTCGCCTTCTTCCGCGAGCAGCTGTGCGTCGTCGTCTGTCCCTACGGGCGACTGCAGTCGGTCCTGCTCGACGACGACTCGCTGGTGGTCGGCTACGACGAGAAGCGCGGCGAGCCACGCGGCAAGGCGAGCGTGGCCAAGGGCGACTGCGTCGATTGCCATCGCTGCGTGGTGGTGTGTCCGACGGGCATCGACATCCGCGACGGGCTGCAGCTGGACTGCATCGCCTGCACGGCCTGCATCGACGCCTGCGACGAGGTCATGGACAAGCTGGAGCGCCCCCGCGGGCTCGTTCGCTACGACTCGCTGCGCGGCCTGCGCGGGGAGACGCGAAAGCTGCTGCGGCCTCGCCTCTACGCCTATACCGCCTTCGCGGCGGTCGGCGTGGTGGTCGCGACGGTGGCGTTCCGCGGGCGGCAGCCCTTCGAGGCGAACGTGGTGCGGCTCGCCGGCGCGCCCTACACGCGCGAGGGCGGCACCATCCGCAACGGCTTCGAGCTGCACCTCGTGAACAAGCAGGGCGAGGCGACGTCGTTCGTGATCGAGGCGGTCGCCTCGCCGGACGTGGCGTTCACGCTGCCCATCGCGACCGTCGACCTCGAGCCCCTCGCCAGCCAGCGCGTGCCGCTCTTCGCGACCATGGACCAGGCGCGCTTCACCGCCGACCGCCCGCTCGTCATCCGCATCCGCGCGCGCAGCGCCTCGGGCAAGGCCGCGGAGCGCGAGGTGCGGGCCGTCTTCCTGGGGAGCGCGCGATGACGCCGCTCCTCGCGTCGGCCTTCCTGATGGGCCTGTTCGGCGGCGTCCACTGCGTCACGATGTGCGGTGGCGTGGTGGGGGTGCTCTGCACCGCCGCGCCGCGGTGCCCGAGCGCCGGTCGTCAGGGGCGCCTCGCGCAGGCGCCGTACTGGCTCGCGTACCACGGCGGTCGTGTCGCCTCCTACGCGGCGCTCGGCGCGCTGTTCGGAGGCCTCGGCTCGCTCTCCACCGGCGTCTTCCCGCTCGAGCCGATGCGCTTCGCGCTGCGGGCGATCGCTGCAGTCTGCATGCTGGTGGTCGGGCTGCACCTCGCGGGTCTGCCCTCGGGGGTGCGCGCGCTGGAGTCGCTGGGCGCGCCGCTGTGGGCGAGGCTCGCGCCGCTGACGAAGCGCGTCCTGCCGCTGCGCACGCCGTGGCATGCGCTGGTGCTGGGAGGCCTGTGGGGCCTGATGCCGTGCGGGCTCCTGTACGGCGCCCTCGCGCTGGCCGCGTCCGCAGGGTCTCCTGCGCTCGGCGCGGCGACCATGGCCGCCTTCGGGCTCGCCACGCTGCCGGTGATGCTCACGATGAGCGCCGTGGCGCAGGGGGTCGCGCGATGGCTCGCGCGCCCGTGGGTGCGGCGGCTGGCGGGAGGCGTGGTCCTCGCGTTCGGTTTGTGGAGCAGCGCGGGCGTGGTGCGCCAGGCGGGCCTCGGAGACCCCTTCGGCCTCTCCCCCCATCGGTGCTGCCCCACGCGCTGAACGCGCGCTGTACGGGTTGCGCGCGGACGCAGATCTTGCGTAGCGCCGGGAAGCGCTGCGCCTGCGATCGACCGGGCGTGGCGCGCGCTGCGCATCGGCGAGGGCCAGCCGCGCGCGTGGGCGGGCACGGAACCTGCGTCGGGGCGTCGATGACGAAGCCCATTCCGCAGATCCAGAAACACATGACCACCAGCCCGCACTCGATCGGGATCGAGCAGCCGCTCGCGCGCGCGCACCAGGTCATGCGCGAGCACGGCATCCGCCACCTGCCGGTCCTCCACGGCGGCAAGCTGGTGGGAATGCTCTCCGACCGCGACCTGCATCTCGTGGAGTCGCTCCAGGGCGTCGACCCGGAGAAGCTGCGCGTCGAGGAGGCGATGTCCTCGACCGTCTACGCGGTCGCCCCCGAGCAGCCGCTCGACGAGGTGGTCTCGACGATGGCAGAGCACAAGTACGGGTCGGCGGTGGTGATGCAGAACGAGAAGGTGGTCGGCATCTTCACCACCGTCGACGCGTGCCGCACGCTCGCCGAGCTGCTGCACACACGCCTCCCGAAATAAACGAGCGCGTGCCGCTCCGAGCGCGGAAGCGCGGCACGCACTCGCTTGATCGACTACGCTCGGGCCATGCAGGCGCGCGCAACCGAGCTGCTGCGCTACGTCCGCTTCGCCGCGGCGGACGCCGCCGCCTTGCGTGCGTTTCGTGACGTCGCGAGGCCCTCGTTCGTGGCGGTGGCGAAGGAGTTCTACGAGCGCACGCGCGAGCACGAGGACGCGCACGAGGTCTTCAGCGGCGAGGAGCAGATCGCGCGGCTCCAGAGCTCGCTGGTGGTGTGGATGGAGCGCCTCCTCGGCGGCACGTACGACGCCGCGTACTTCGCGCAAACCGCGCACGTGGGCCGGGTGCACGTCCGGGTAGGCCTGCCTCCGCGCTACATGCCGGTGGCGATGGGCTTCGTGCGTGACGCGCTCGGCGCCATCGCGCGGACGCATCTCCCCGCGGATGACACGGACCGCTTCAAGGACGCGCTCTCCAAGATCCTCGAGGTCGAGCTCGCGATCATGCTGGAGGCCTATCGCGAGGACACCCTGGCGCGGCTCGCACGGGCGACGGCGCTCGAGCGCGAGGAGCTCGATCGCCGGGCGGCGCGCATGTCCCGCCTCTACGCCGCCGCCGTGGATCTGTCGCATCGCATGCTCGTCGGCCTCGACGCCGAGGGCCGCATCCAGCTGGTCAACCGGCACACCCTTCAGGTCATCGGCTACGCGAACGACGAGACGATCGGCCAGTCCTTTGCGGAGCTGCTGCTGCCGGAGGACCTGCGCGACGACCCCGAGAGCCGCGCCGAGCGCTTCGACACCGATCGCACGATCGAGCTTGCCCTGCGGACGCGCAGCGGCAAGCTGCGGATCGTTCGCTGGCAGGTCGCGCGCGCGCCAGCCAGCCTCGACGACGCGGTCGTGGTCTTCTGCTTCGGCAGCGACGTGACGGAGGAGAGCACCGCGCGGCATCGCAACCAGCAACAGGCGCGGCTCGCGTCGATCGGCACCCTGGCCGCCGGCCTCGCCCACGAGATCCGCAATCCGCTGAACGGCGCCCAGCTGCACGTCTCGTTCCTCGCCAGGGCGCTCGCGAAGTCGGAGAACCCCGACGCGCTCGAGGCGGTCCAGGTCATCGACGACGAGATCAAGCGGCTCGCGCGGCTGGTCACCGAGTTCCTCGACTTCGCGCGGCCGCGCCCGCTCACGCGCGCGGCGACGAGCCTGCGCGCGGTCGTCGACCGCGCGACGGTCCTCGTGGCCGACCGAGCCCGCGCCGCCTCGGTGACGCTCCTTCGCGATCTGCCGACCGCCGACATCGTCTTCTCGGCCGACGGCGGCAAGGTCGAGCAGGTCCTGCTGAACCTGCTCCAGAACGGCATGGAGGCCATCGAGCACCGCGGCGGAACCATCACGATCCGCGCACGTCGCGAGCCCCATCACGTGATCATCGAGGTCGAGGACGACGGCCACGGCATCTCCGGTGAGGGCGCGCCGATCTTCGACGCCTTCTTCTCCACGAAGGCCGAAGGCACGGGGCTCGGGCTGGCGATCGTCCACCGCATGGTCACCGACCACGGCGGAACCGTCGACGTCGAAAGTCGGCCAGGAAGGACTCGTTTCCGGATCACGCTACCGCTCGCGGACCCGGCGCACGCCGAGGCCGCAGAGCCTCGAGGAGACACGCGATGAGCAAGGGACGGATCCTGGTGGTCGACGACGAGGCGACCGCGCGCGGTGGTCTCGAGAAGCTCCTCAAGCAAGAGGGCTTCACCGTGGTGACCGCCGCCGACGGCCAGCAGGCGCTCGCGGCCGCCGCGGAGAGCGCTCCCGACGTGGTCGTCACGGACCTGAAGATGCCGGTCATGGACGGCATGACGCTCCTCGCGAAGCTCCGTGAGCAGGACAAGGACCTCCCGGTGATCGTGGCCACGGCGTTCGGCGAGGTCTCGTCCGCGGTCGACGCCATGCGGGCCGGCGCCTCGGACTTCCTCACCAAGCCCATCGACTTCGACGTGCTGAGCATCGCCATCGAGCGCTGCCTGGCGGCGCGCACCCTGCGCAGCGAGAGCGACAACCTCCGCCGCCAGCTCCGCGAGAAGATCGGCGAGGGCGTCCACGGGATGCTCGGCGCGAGCCCCGTCATGCAGAAGGTCTATCGCGTGGCACGCCAGGTCGCGGGCTCCCGCGCCACCGTGCTCGTCACGGGCGAGAGCGGCACCGGCAAGGGCGAGCTGGCCCGCGCGGTCCACGCGCTGAGCCCGCGCGTGAAGGCGCCCTTCGTATCCCTGCATTGCGCATCGATCCCCGAGACCCTCCTCGAGGCCGAGCTCTTCGGTCACGAGAAGGGCGCGTTCACGGGCGCGGACAAGCGCCGGATCGGGCGCTTCGAGCAGGCCAGCGGCGGCACGCTGTTCCTCGACGAGGTCGGCGACATCCCCGCTGCGATGCAGGTCAAGCTGCTGCGCGTGCTCCAGGAGCGCGTCGTCGAGCGCATCGGCGGCGGCGCGAGCCTCGCGATCGACGTGCGCCTCATCGCGGCGACCAACAAGGATCTCGTCACCGAGGTGCGCGAGGGCCGGTTCCGCGAGGACCTCTACTACCGGCTCAACGTCGTGCACATCGAGATGCCGCCGCTCCGCCTGCGCGGCGCCGACGTGCTGGTGCTCGCAAACCACTTCCTCGACCGCTTCGCCCGCGAGAACCACCGCGCGGTCGACACGTTCACCGAGGCCGCGCGAACCAAGATCCTCGGCCACCGCTGGCCAGGCAACGTGCGCGAGCTGGAGAACGCGATCGAGCGCGCGGTGGTGCTCTCCGAGGGCCCGACCGTCGACGCCGGCGACCTGCCCTTCGACGTCGCTCAGCCGATGCAGGGTCCGCTACGTATCCCCGGTTCGACGATGGCGGAGATCGAGCGGCACGCCATCATCGCCTCCCTCGAGGCCGCCGAGGGCTCCACCTCGCGGGCCGCGGAGATGCTCGACATCAGCGTCCGCACCATCCAGTACCGGCTCCAGGAGTACGGCATGAGCTCCAAGGACCTCCGGCGCTGACCCCGCGGGCAGTTCGGCTCGACCCACACGCTGCCTGGCTCGGCGACGATTGCGCGCGAAGGAAAACCGACGGATTCGCTGCAAATCGTCGACTGGAGCGGGTGGCCGGCCCGCGTCTCTGCTACGTGTTCTAGCGCATGAATCACGCGCGCCTCCTTGCCCTGTTCACCCTGCTCGTCGCTTGCGGCTCCACCAGGACGAGCGGCTTCGACGACGATGCCGGCGCCTCCAGCGGCGGCGCCTCCAGCGGCGGCTTCAGCGGAGCGGACGGCGGAGACGGCGGCGCGGGCGCCGAGACCGCGACCACCACGTCCGTCACCGTCTACGCGAACACCGACGACTCGCTCTACTCGCTCGACCCCGCGACGAAGAAGGTCACGCTGGTCGGCAAGCTCACCGGAATGGGGGGGGCCACGAACGATCAGAACGTCACCGACTGCGCCGTCGATGCCACCGGGCAGGTCTGGGTCAACACACCGTCGGTGGTCTACAAGGCCGCGCTGCCCGCGGGCGGCACCGGGAGCGTGGTGCTCACCAAGGTCGCCACCATCGCCGCGAAGGCCAAGCAGCAGTTCTATGCGCTCGCCTTCGCGCCGGCCGGAGTGCTCGGCCCGAACGAGACGCTCGTGGGTGGGGACGGTAACGGCGAGCTCTGGTCGATCGACACCGGCAGCGGCGCGACCGTCGACCTCGGCAGCTTCGGACCGGACAAGACCCGCGTGTTCGCGCTCTCCGGCGACATCGTCTTCTACAGCGGCGCAGGCGGCAAGCCGACCGGGCTCGCCACCATCCGCTCGTGCCTGCCCGGCGGCCAGTCGTGCACCACCACGAACGACTACCTCGCGGGCATCGACATGGCCGCGCTCAGCGCCGCGTTCACCAGCGGCACGCCCGCCGCCTCGCTCCTCGGCGGCATCTACGGCGGCAGCGGCACCTCGAAGGGCGCGGGCGTCGGCTTCGGCGATCTCTTCGGCCTCGGCGCGTGGGAGGGCACGGTGTTCGCCTTCAGCCGCAGCAGCGGCAGCAAGTCGGCGTCGCTCCTCAGCATCGACACCACCTCGGGCGCCGGCACGGTGATCGAATCCTCCTTCGGCTTCTCCAACGGGTGGTCGGGCGCCGGCGTCACCACGAAGGTCGTGGTCGACGTGCCGGCTCCCCCGCCCCCGCCGCGCTGAGGCGTCGTCTCAGGTCGTCGGGCCGCGGCCGTCCCAGGCGGTGAGGTCGATCGCGCGCTTCACCGTGGCCGCGAGGTCGAGGGCCTTGCCGCGTCCCCAGTAGTGCAGGAACAGGATCCGCGGTGACTCCTGCGTGAGGTGCGAGTGGATGGCCACGATCGCGATTCCTCCCGCGCGCAGCGACCTCAGCACCGGCTGGAGCTCGCTCTCCGCGACCGCGAAGTCGCCGTCGACCACCGCGCTCTCGTCGGTGCCGGCGAACGCCGCCCACGTGTTCACGCCCATCGCCTTGCCCACGGAGCAGCCGCACGCGGCCTGCGTCTTGCGGCCCATGGTGGCCTTGTACATCCCGTCCTTGGTCGCGCCCTTCACGCCGAGGAGCGTGTCGAGCTTCGTTCCGTCGATCGTGCTCGGGCCCGCGGGCAGCGCGGCGCCGGACGAGGCGGCCGGCTGCGGCGTCTTCGCGCGCACCGCGCGCTGCGCGTCGAGCGTGGCCTTGACGCCCTTGCCGAGGGCCTCGAGCGTGCCCTCTCCGCCGATGTGCATGAAGTACACGCGCGGCTTGTCGAAGAAGAAGTGATTGTGGAGCGCCGTGACCTCGAGGCCCCCGTCCAGCGCGGCGCTCAGCGCGACGTTCACCTCGTCCTCGAAGAGCACGAGATCGCCCATGACCATCGCCTCGCTCCCGGCCTTCTCGCCGGGAACGAACGCAGCCCATGACGTGAGGCCCATGAACGGCGGCATCTTCCAGCCGTCGATGAGGACCGCGACGTCATCCCGCGGGAAGGCCACCTTCACGACGTTGTCGATGGTCTCCGGCTTGCCGCCGGTGGCCGCCGCGACGCGCGCGGCGTCGAACGCGGGCCTCGGCGCGGGCGGCGGCGGCGCGGGCGGCGCGGGCGAGGC
>JAYTHX010000497.1:0-8401 GCA_043732195.1 Polyangiaceae bacterium | reverse complement strand
CGCGCATCGGCCGCCGGGCAAGTCGGGCGATGCGAAGGGCCTCGTGCCCAGCGGATCAGCGGGGGCGCAGCGCGGCGTCGACGATGGGCAGCAGCAGGCTGGAGGGGTAGGCCTTCCGGAACGCGCCGGCGCGGTTCGCGGCCTCCTCGCTGCGGCCCGCGGCGGCGAGCCCCTGGATGGCGACGACCTCGCGCTCCTCCGCGAGCTGGCCGCGGGGGAACGCCTTGCGGTGCTCCTCTGCGGCGCCGATCGCACCCGCGGCATCGCCGCGCGCCAGCGCCGACCGCGCGCGATCCACCAGCGCTCGTTCGCGCGCGAGATCGACGTCGTGTCCCCCGGTGATCGAGCCGCTGCCGGGCGACGACGTCGACGTCGGGGGCGAGGGGGGCCGCGCGGACGGCGCGCCGGGGGCCACGCTCGCGGACGGCGCGACGGGGGAGACCACGATCGTCGTGCTCGGCGCCGTCGCTGCGGCGATCGCGGCGCTCGGCCCGGTGCCGGGCACCTCGACGCCCACCTCGCGCGTCTGCACGATCACGCGCGGCGGCAACGTCACGGCGACGATGGCCCCGCCGATCACGCCGCCCAGCAGCACGCCGAGCGCCACCTTCAGCGCGATTCCCGCGCCTGCCGCCGCCGTCACGCTTGCGCCTGCCTTCGCGCTCGCGCTTGCCGCCGCGGCCGTCGCCACACCGACCGCCACGCCCCCACCGAGCGCGGTCGCCCCGAGCGTGGCGGCGACCTTCGCCGCGACCGCGCTCTTCACCGCGGCGGCCGGCTCGGGGCGCGCACGCTCGGCGGAGAGCAGCGACTCGAGCTCGCGATGGTCGTCGCTCACAGCCTTCTCCGCAGGCGCTTCACGGCCTTCTCGAAGTCCTCGCGCGCGAGCCGGAGCCGCGAGTACGCGGTGTTCACCGAGATCCCGAGCGCCCCGGCAACCTCGGGCATCGGCTGCTCGTCGAGCAGGTTCATGACGAGGACCGCCCGGCGATCGAGGTCGATGGTGTCGAGCGCACGCAGGACGAGATCGCGCGCCTCGTGGGCCGCGAGCTCCTCGTCAGCCGCGGGCCGTGGGTCCGCGGCGTCGGGCGGCGCGTCCATCGCGAGCTCGCGGCGGTGCCGCGCGAGCGCCCGAAAGCGGCAGGCGATGCGGTACGCGATGCCGAAGAGCCACGGGCGAAGCGGGCGTGCCGGGTCGTAGTCGCCGAGCAGCGAGCTGACGACGACGAACACCTCTTGCGCCTGATCCTGGGCATCCGCTTCGCCTACTCCGAGCCGCCGCAGCGTGTTCCACACGTACCCGAAGTGAGCATCGAAGACCTCCTCGAACGCGGGACGCGGCACCAGAGATTCCGGGCTGGAGCGCTCATCCGTCACGGAAAACGCACCTCGAGCGCCGCGCCCAGGCCTGCGGACACCAGCGGAGGCGACCACACGTCGACGCCATCGACCCGGACGGTGGTGCGCGTGAACGCGAGGAGCGCCTCGGCATCGAGCACGAGCGCGAGCATCGAGCCGAGCGGGAGCGTGAGGGCTACGCGCGGGCCGGCCGCGACGTGCAGCGAGGTCACGGTGGGCGGCGAGCTCGCGGGCACCTCGCTGCGGAGCGCGCCCACCGCGACGACCGCGCAGGCGCCGAGCGGCCCGGTCCGTAGGCAAGGCACGAGCGCGCCGAGGAGCAGGCCGCTCGTCGCCGACTTCCCTGCGGTCGCGGCTTCGCGCGGGAGATCGGCGCGGAGCTCGGCGTCGAGCGACCAGCGCGGCAGCGCGATCCCGAACGCGGCGCGGGCCGCGAGGCTCGGCCCCGGCTCGGCGCCCACGGTGCCGAGCATCCCCGCGCGCACGCGAGGCACGAACGCCGTCTGCGCGGACGGCGCGGGCGGCGTGGGCGGAGCCGCCGATCGCGGCGTCTCGTCGGCGACGGGCGCGAGCGGATCCGGCTCGGGCTTCGAGGGCGCGGGCCGCGCGACCAGGCCGCTCCGCGGATCGAGCAGCAGCGCCATGGTGAGCGTCACGGCCTGCGCGACCTCGGCGCAGTCACCACGCTTCGAGGCGACGGTCCTCTCGCCCTTGGGTGCGCCCGCGGGATCGAAGGCCTCCACCTGCGCGCTGAGGCCTGCGGCACTGCGTGTAAAATGCACCGAGATGCGCAGGTCGCCGCCTGTCGCGACGAACGGGTCGTAGCCGAGCCGCCCGGCCACGGCGTCGGCGAGCGCCGCGCCGTCGGGGCACGCGCTGGCCTCGCCGCGCTCCACCTCGAGCCGCGCCGTGGGCTTCCACGCTTCGTCGGCGCGCGCCGCAGAAGGAAGCGCGAGGAGCAGCACGCTCACCGCCCCGATCGCCGCGCCGCGTGCACCCACGCCTCCGGTTCTATCACGCGCGTCCGCGACTGCGGCGGCTAGGGGGCGTGCGGGAGGAAGCGCGGGGGCCTTCGCGCGTGCGAGGCCTGCTCGTAGGCGTACGCGAGGCGGAGGAGCGTCGCCTCGCTGTAGGCGGCGCCGAACAGCGCGATGCCGATCGGGAGCTCGTGGACGAACCCCGACGGGACGTTCACGTTCGGATAGCCCGCGATGGCGGGGAGCGACGAGCTCGCGCCCGTGAAGTTGTCGCCGTTGACGACGTCGATGACCCAGGGCGGGCCGGCGCTCGCCGAGAGGAGCGCATCGAGCTTGTGCTTCGCGAGCGCGCCGTCGATCTGCGACCGGGCGCGGCGCTGCAGGTCGGCCTTGAGCTGCTTGTACTCGTCGCTCGAGAGCGGCCCGACCTTCACGGCACGCTCGAACAGCTCCTGCCCGAACAGCGGCAGCTCGCGATCCTTGTTTGCCTCGTTCCACGCGACGAGGTCCGCGACCGACCGCAGCTTCGTCGCGTCGCCGAGGCTCGCGAGGTACGCCGCCATCCCGGCCTTGAACTCGAAGAGGAGGAGGTCCTCCTCCTTCTCGAAGCCGCGGTCCGACACGTCGACGGGATCGACGATGATCGCGCCGCGCTCCTTCAGGACCGCGATCGCCGCCTCGATGTTCGCGACGACCTCGGGGTGCTTCGCGAACGTCTTGCGGGCCACGCCGATGCGCGCGCCGCGCAGGCCGTCCTCAAACAGTGCTTTTGTGTAGTCTACACGCTTGCCCCTGGACTCCGCGGTGCGCGGGTCGGCGGCGTCCTCGTCGGCGAGGACGTTCAGGAGCAGCGCGGCGTCGCGCACCGTGCGCGTCATGGGGCCGGCGGTGTCCTGGCTCGCGGCGATGGGGATGATGCCGCTGCGGCTCACGAGGCCGACGGTGGGCTTGAGGCCGACGAGCGCGCTCATCGCCGAGGGACAGACGATCGAGCCGTCGGTCTCGGTCCCGATGGCGCCCGCGGCGAGGCTCGCCGCGATCGCGGTTGCGGCGCCCGAGCTCGAGCCGCATGGCGTGCGATCGAGGACGTAGGCGTTCCGGGTCTGCCCGCCGCGCGCGCTCCAGCCGCTGGTGGCGCGCGAGGACCGGAAGTTCGCCCACTCGCTGAGGTTCGTCTTGCCGAGTATCACCGCGCCCGCGGCGCGCAGGCGCGCGACGACGTGCGCATCCTGCTTGGGCCGCGCGCCGACGAGCGCGAACGATCCCGCCGTCGTCTCCATCCGATCGGCGGTGCCGATGTTGTCCTTGATGACGATCGGGATCCCGTGGAGCGGCCCGCGCACGCCGCGCTCGACGCGCTCGCGATCGAGGGCCTCGGCGATGCTGCGCGCCTCGGGGTTCAGCTCGATGATGGCGTGCAGCTCGGGGCCGCGACGATCGAGCTCGCCGATGCGCGCGAGGTACGCGTCGACGAGCGCCACCGCGCTGGTTCGCCCGGCCGCCATCGCCGTCGCGAGATCGGCGATGGTCGCCTCGAGCACGAGGGACTCGGGCGGCGGCGCAGGCGCGCGCGGCGCGGGAACCGGCTGCGTGGGAAGGGGCGCCGGCACGGCGTGGACCGGCTCGGGAGGACCGCCGCACGCGAGCGCGAGAGCCACGAACGCGACCGCGAGAAGACGCACGGACCTCACCGGAGCGCGGCGCGGTAGGCCTTCACGAGGCGCGTCTGGCTCTCGCCGAGCCGGACGAAGCTCGCGAGGAGGGCGAGGTCGATGCCCGGCAGGACGAGGCTCTGCTCCACGGTGGCGTAGCCGGTCGGACCGAGCGCGTGCACGACGAGCCGCGTTCGCCGCCAGACCCAGACCTCGCGGACGCCGAGGCCCTCGTACACCTTCAGCTTGTCGACGAGCGGCCTGCTCATCTGGACCTCGATCGCTAGATCGGGACGTCCGGTGGAGGGCCCCAACGAATAACACTCGTCGGGCTCGAGGCCGCGCTCCTTGCGCTCCTCGCGGAAGGTGGTGCTGCCGCGGCCGTTGAGATCGAGGTCCGCCTCCTCCGCGTAGGCTTCGAGGAGGCGTGCGATGATCTTCTTGTAGTCCTCGTGCGTCTCCGACGGGCTCATGAATTCGAGCGCTCCTTCGAGGTAGGTCATCGAGACGCGCGAGCCCGCGAGCTCCAGCGAGTCGTGCAGCGCCACGTAGACGTGCCACGCCACGCCGCCCAGGAGGAAGCGCTGTTCAGCGTGAACGTCGACGGGCGGAGCTGCCTCCGTCACCTGTGCGGACATGAGAAAACGGTAGCACGCGCGCGCGTGGCGTTCACTTCGCGACGAAGATCGCTGCCTCGCCCGTGCCCAGCGTGATGCTGAGGTCCGACCCACTCGTCTGCGCCGAGCCCGTGCCCAGCGCCGCCGTCCAGCCCGTGATGCCGCTGCTCGCGAGGTTCAGCGCGCCGCCGCCGATGGTGCGCGTGACCGCGCCGCCGCGGTTGATGGCGACGACCGCGATCTCCTTCGCGCCGGACGCCTTGTACGCGTAGACCCAGAGGTCCGCCTCGGTGCCGAGCAGCGTGATGCGGTCGCCGCGGCGGAGCGCGCGTGACGCGGTGCGGGTCGCGCCGAGCTTGCGCGTCCAGTCGCGGAGCGCGACCTGCTGCGCGATGAGCGTGGCGGGCGTGCCGCCGGGCTTCGCCATCTGCACGCCCGCGAGCTCGCTCTCCGCGAAGAGCATGTTGCGGCGCATGTCGGGGTCGTTGCCGCCGGGGAACGCGACCTCGTCGCCTGCGTAGAGGTAGGGCACGCCCGGCATCGAATAGAGGACGGTGAGCGCGCGCTTCAGCTTTGTGTAGACCGCGTCGTCGGTGTAGCTCACGGGCGGCAGCGCGTCGTCGCGGCAGCCGCTCGACCACGAGCAACCGAGCTTCGGATCCTGCGCGGCGATGCTCGCGATGCGCGGATTGTCGTGCCCGTTGAGGAAGCGGACGTGATGGTTGCCGGGGCGGTAGCTGCGCTCCGACTTGGAGAGCTCGCCCTCGACCTCGTTGAGCGGCTTGAGGCCGTTCACGAGACCGTCGGCCATGTTGTGGCGCGTGGGGAAGTCGAACTGACCGTCGAGCGCGTTCGGGCCGGTGTAGGCGTCGATCCACTCGAAGCCGCTGCCGAAGTGCTCGCCGAAGAACGTGCCGTTGTCGCCCTCGCCGACCGCGGTCTCGCCGACCATGAACACGCGATGGCCGCCCTGCTCGAAGCGCCGCGCGAGCTCGGCGCGCATGTTGAATACGCTGTTCGCCTCGACGTGCTTCACGGCGTCGACGCGGAAGCCGTCGAGATCGTACTCGGCGATCCAGTTCACGGCGTCGGCGACGAACTGCTTCTCGGCGCCCAGCACGAGCCAGTTGATGTCCGGGAGGTACATCTCAAAGTTGCAGTCGAACGGGCGCTGGCTCCAGCCGCAGCCGTTCGCGTCGTCCCCGCACTTGCAGTCCTTGCGGAACCAGTCGCCGTGCGGCTTCACGTACTCGTGCTCGTCGTGGACCTGGTTGTTGATCAGATCGAGGAGCACGCGGAGGCCACGCTTGTGCGCCTCGATTACGAACGCGCGCAGCGCGGGATCGCCGCCGAAGCGCGGCTCGATGTTGCGCGCCTTCACCGGCCAGTAGCCGTGGTACGCGCTGTACAGCTGGTTGCCGTCGCCGGTCTCGTACTTGTCCGTCTGCGCGTTCGCAGGTGAGAGCCAGATGGTGCGCACGCCGAGCTTCTCGAAGTAGCCCGCCTGCATCACCTTCAGCGCGCCCTGGAGGTCGCCGCCGTGCCAGTCCGCGTCGTAGTGGACGGGCGCGCCGATCGGCTTGTCGTTCGCCTTGTCGCCGTTCGCGAAGCGATCGACGAGGAACATGTAGAGCAGGCCGTCGCGGTAATCGAACGCCTCGTCCTCGACCCAGAACGGGAGATCGACGGGATCGGCCTCGCGCTGCTTGCCGTCCTTGGAGCGGAGGCTGAGGGTGTGCTTGCCCTTCGGGAGCCCGGAGAGGGTGAAGTCGACGGCGCCCGCGGAGGAGTCGATCTTCCAGGAGCCGACGGGGATCTTCGCCCCATCGATGCTCGCCGCCATGGTGGCCAGCGCTTCGCCGTCTTTCGCGGCGCGAAGCGTGATGCGCACCTTCATCTGGCCGGTGGCGCCCGCGCTCGTGACCGCGACCTTGTCCGACAGGAGCTCGGGACCCGCGTCGCAGGCGGGGAGCTTGAGCGCCGAGTTCATCTCGCCGCCGATGATCTTGCGGTACTTGCCGAGAGGATCGAGCTTCCAGGTGCCGTCGGCGATCAGCTTGTACCCGTAGAGGACGCCGCCCTGGAGCTTCGGTCCGGGCTGCAGGGTGATCGCGAAGCCGCCGTTCGTCTTCGTCAGCGCGAGCGGGCTCGTCGCCCAGTCGGTGAACTCACCGGCGATCTTCACGTCGGCGCCGGCGCCCTCGTAAGGGATGGTCAGGGTGCAGGAACGCTCGCCGAACGAGGTGTCCTTGTCGAAGACGATCTCCGTCTGCTCCTTGCCGCCGTCGGTCGCGGGGACCCCGGTGTCACCTGGAGGCCCAGCCTCGATGCCCGTCGTGATCGGCGCGCCCGGGTCGTCCTTCGACGAGCCGCACGCAACGGCGACAGCGCCGAGGAGGACGAAGAGGACCGGGAGCGCGACGGCACTACGTGAAGGCGACATTCCGTGGGACCTCGACCGGACGCGCGGGCAGGCGCGGCGGGACAGATGCGTACCTCACGGCAGAGTGACGAGCAAGGCGACGCGGGGCGATTCTGCTACGTGCCGGAGGCCTGGAGCGCCTGTCGCGTCGCGTCATTGGCGCACACGAGCTCGTCGCTGCGATCGAAACCGAGCGGCCGCCGCGGTTCCTGGAGAAGTCGTCCGGGGTCGGTCCTTCCGGGTCGGCGCGGTCGGAAAACGCGGTCCGCGCGGGCTCCTAACGTAACGCAGTCCTGAGTTACCTTTTTCCGGGACGACCCCGGGAGAGCGTGCTAGCTCCAGGCACCCCCGTGCGCCGCTCGTCGTCGTTGGTCGCCTTCGCCTCTCTCGCGATGCTGATCGTCTCTGCGCGCGCCGCCCGCGCGCAGAGAACGCCGCCGCCGGTTCCGCTGCCGGACGCGCCGGTCACCTCCGACACCAGCGCGCCCTCCGTGCCCGGCGGTATATCGCCGGGCCTCGGTCGTGGCAACGAGCCGGCGCGCGTCGTCACCGAGAAGCCTGGCGATCACGTCGGCACGTTCGAGTTCGGCTCCTACGGACGCGTGTATGCTGCAAGCGATCTCCGCGGCGGCACGGGTCGCGGCACGAACGTCGTGGCCTTCGGACCGCGCATCGTCGACGAAGGGAACTACGCGGAGCTCGAGCTGCGCCGCGAGGACAAGTGGAACGAGAAGGTGAAGAGCCGCGTCGTCGCGACGCTCGCTCTCTTCCCGCCGTTCTTCCACTTCTCCGGCAAGCCCGTGCAGGCCATCGCGGTCCGCAACCTCTACGCGCAGGGCACGTACGACAAGCTCACGATGTGGGCCGGGTCGCGCATGTACCGCGGCGACGACATCTATCTCCTCAACTGGTGGCCGCTCGACAACCAGAACACCGTGGGCGGCGGCATCGGCGCGCCCCTCTACAAGAGTGACGGTCTCGAGACCGTCCTGCAGTTCCACGCGGGACAGCAGCGGCTCGACAACCCGTACCAGTACCAGCAGATCCCGGTGGTCGCGCCGTTCGGCTTCGGCACCGTCGACGTGACGAAGCTCGATCGCCCGCGCACCATCGAGACCGTGAAGCTGACCCAGTTCGTGCGGCCGGGCGGCGGGTCGAGTGGGTTCAAGGCGATCCTGTACGGCGAGCTCCACCAGCTCGCCGCGGGCTCGTACCAGGATCCGCTCACGAAGGTCGATCGCGGCCTCCCCAGCGACAGCGGCTGGATGCTCGGGTCGCAGCTCACGTACTTCACGGGCCAGCGCGACACGTACGCGTCTCTCGTGATGCGTCACGCGCGCGGCATCGCGGCCTACGACCCGCTCGCGGTGCCGA
>JAYTHX010000496.1:0-22924 GCA_043732195.1 Polyangiaceae bacterium | reverse complement strand
GTGACCGCCTCGACGGTGCCCGACGCAGCGAAGAAGGTGGAGCTCGAGATCGCGAGCGTCGGCGACACGATGTTCTTCGACAAGAAGACGCTCACCGTCCCGACGGGCGCCCAGGTACACCTGACGCTCAAGAACAACGGCAAGCTCGCCGTCATGCAGCACAACTGGGTGCTCGTAAAGAAGGGCACCGAGGCCAAGGTCGCGCTCGGCGGCATGGAGAAGGCGCAGGAAGCGGGCTACGTCGTGCCCTCCGACGACGTGCTCGCGTACACGCCGCTCGCGCCGCCGCAGAAGACGGTCGAGGTCAGCTTCACGGCGCCCGCGCCCGGTGACTACCCGTACATCTGCACGTTCCCCGGCCACTACGTCGTGATGAAGGGCGTCCTCACGGTGACCCCATGAAGCGCTGGAATCTCATCGTGGCGCTCGGCGTCGTGGGCGCTGTCGGCGTCGCATCGCTCACCGCATTCACTGCGGTCACCGCGTGCAACACCGGAAGCGGGTCCTGCCCCGACAAGACTGCCGTCCTACCGGGTGCCTCATGCAGCGACAACCACCTGCAATGCGCGTTCGACCTGCCGACGCCCGCCGTGGGTTGTGACGGCACGAGAACGGTCATCGAGACGAGCTGCACGTGCACAGACGGCACGTGGGCTTGTCCGTCGGCCGTCGAGTGCGACAGCGGAGCCGACGCCGCCGACGAGGCGAGCTCCGACGAAGCTGGCGGCGACGACGGCGGAGACGCAGCGACCAGCGAGGACGCCGCGGCCGACGCCGCGGACGCGCACGAGGCAGACGCGCACGACTGAACGCCGGTCGCGCTCGCGTGGCCGGGTCGTTTCGCCGCTTGGCGACATCCAAAAGTACGAAGCGATGTCGAGCAACGTCGTCGCGTGTCGCGTCGACGAGGGGCCGCCTGGACGCCGCCTTTGGCCTGCCGGCCATCGATGGGTTACTGGCCGCAACGGCCCGCGTCCACGGCTTCGTCCTCGCGACCCGCAACACGAGGGATGTTCGCCGCGCGGGCATCGAGGTCATCAACCCCTTCGAGCCGCGCACGTAGCCACCTTCGGAAGGCCTAGCGAGGGGGCTTCTTCGCGGCGGGCTTCTTTGCGGCGGGCCTCTTTGCGACGGGCTTCTTCGCGGCGGGCTTCTTCGCCGGCTTCGGCTTCGGCTCGCTCTTCGGCTTGCGCGGGGGCTTCGGGGGCTCCGTCTCGAGGACGTGGCGCTCCTTGAAGATCACCGTGTCGTCGGCCTCGAGGACCTTACGTTTGAAGAGCTCAGGGTCGTTGGCGAGAGAGCCATGGATCACGCCGCCCTTCAGGAGGCACGTCACGCGCACCCACATGCGCTCCAGCGAGACCGGCTGGGTGGACGGGATCGGCGAGAAGCCGAGCTTCAGCGCGCGGCCCACCTCGATGGGGCCCACCTCCAGGTTGATCTCGCGCTTCACGACACTGTCGTAGTGCTTGCGCGAGACCAGAACGTACCCGCGCTCGACGTCCTCCTGCGTGAAGGTGTCGATGTTCTGGGCGCGCTGCTTGCGGTAGCAGCCGAGGCAGACGATGTGGATGTTCGCCTTCTCCTCGGCGTTCTTCTTCTTCGACTCCATGGCCGAAGCGCAGGCGGTGCACGGCGTATCGGGGATGCTCTTGCCCTTCACCGCCCCCGCGGCGACGAGCGTGTTCCACGCGCCATGCGCGATGTGCTCGCACACGAACCCGCACTCCTCCTCGGCGAGCGCCGCGTTGCACAGCTGGCAGTGGTAGGGGCGCTCCTTCGGGATGGCAGGCATGGGCTAGGGCGCGATCCTACTCGTGAGTGGAAGGCCCACCAATCTTCGAGCAGGTGCACGCAGACGATTGCCGTCGCCGCGCGGTCACGTAGTTTTCAAGGCTCCACTCACTCGTCTCTATCCCCTTCAAGGAGGATTCTCATGCGCACGGTTCTCTCGTTCCTCGTGGTTGCTGCTGTCTCCGTCACGCTTCCGGCTGCTGCCGACGAACCCGAAGCGCCCACCGTCGTCACCGGCACCGGCGCCGCGGTCGGGCCCTCCACCAGCCACACGCTCGCGCAGGTGCACGGCGGTCTCGGGGCCGACGCCACGCGCGCCGCCGGGCGCTCGCGCGACGTCGAGATGTCCGCGACCAAGGTCACCGCGGCGAAGGTCGTCCGCCCCGCGCCCACGCCGCGCGTGCTCCGTCGCATGGCGCCCGAGCGCGTGTCGAGCAGCATCGACCCCGCCGTGCGCTCGTGCGCCACCGAGAGCCCCACGGTCGCGCCCACCAGCTTCGGCATTCGCGTCGCGGTCGCGCCCGACGGCGCCGTCGAGGCCACCGAGCTCGCTTCTGCAGGCCGGGTCGCCCCGGCGCTCCTCGCGTGCGTCATGCGCTCCATCTCCGCCGCGAAGTTCGGCGCTCCCGGCGCGGCGGGCGCCTCGGTGGTGCTGCCGGTGACCGTGCCTGGCCGCCCCACCGTGACCACCGTGACCGTGACGCCTCCGGCCGCCGACCCGAGGGCCGAGCCCGCCGAGGTCAGCTCAAACTGACCGCGCGCGCAGCGCGAGGCCCGTGGCGACGGAGATCATCTCTCCGCCCGCCCGGATCTTTCCTGCGCCGAAGCGCTCGTCGAAGATGCGCCGCACCGCCGGCACGAACGACGTTCCGCCCGTCATGAACACCTGGTCGACGTCCTTCGCGGCCACGCCCGTGGTCGCGAGGAGACGATCGACGCACTCGGCCATCGCGGTGGTCTCCTCGGAGATCCAGCCCTCGAACTGCGTGCGCGTGATGGTGGCCTGGATGTCGAGCGGGAGATCGGTGAACACGAAGCGGGTCTCCTCGCTCGCGCTGAGGTCGACCTTCGCGCGCTCGACGGCGCGGTAGAGGTGATAGCCGAGGTCGTAGTCGAGGATGTGGAGCAGCGCCTCGATCTTCTCGGGCTCGTCCGTCTGCGAGGCGATCTCCTGCAGGAGGTCGATGTTCTTCTTCGTCTTGAGGAACGAGAGGTGGTGCCAGCGCCGGAGCTTCGCGTAGATCCACACCGGGACCTCGAGATCGCGCCCGAACATCGCCTTGTAGGTCGAGCCGAGGCCGAGCATCGGCGCGACCACGTTGTGGAGCACCCTCGCGTCGAGCGCGTCACCGGCGATGCCCACGCCGTCGGTGCCGAGGATGCGGCGCTTCGCTTCCTTCGTGTGGGAGGGGCCCACGGAGATCAGCGAGAAGTCGCTCGTGCCGCCGCCGAAGTCGGCAATGAACACGAGCTCGTCCTTCTTCAGCTGCTGCTCGTAGTAGTAGGCGGCCGCGACCGGCTCGTACTCGAAGACGACGTCCGTCCAGCCGACGTTCGCGAGCGACGTGGTGAGGCGCTCGATGGCCAGGGCCTCGCCGCCGTCCGTGCTCTCGTGCGCGAAGTGCACGGGGCGACCCACCACGATCCGTTCGCCGAGCGGACCGAGCTGCTCCTCGGCGCGCGCGCGGAGATCGGCGAGCAGGAGCGTCATGAGGTCGACGAGCGTGTGGGTCTTGGAGAAGATGCTCGTCGCCTGGAAGCCGCGGTCGGCGAGGTAGGACTTCAGCGACTGCATGAGGCGGCCCTTGCCCTCGGCCTCGAGGTAGCGATCGATGGCGCGCGGGCCGGCGACCGAGACGAGACGCCCGCGGGCGTCCCGGACCTCGGGATGGAAGAAGAGGATCGAGCGAAACGTGTCGGCGATGCCGGCGGCGTGCTCGAAGCGGGCGAGCTTCACGCCGCCGTCGTCGGCCACGCCGATCGCGCTGTTCGTGGTTCCGAAGTCGAGGCCGACACTCCGCATGGGGCGCCACGTTTAGCGCGATTGCGAAGGGCGGCGCTACGGTGTCGTCGATGAAGAGCTCGGAAGAAGAGCGCCGCGACCCGGTCGAGGCGCAGCTCGAGGCCTACAATCGCCTCGCCGTCGACGACTTCGCGCCCTGGTTCGCCGAGGACGTGATCGTCGAAGAGGGGCTCGGCGCCCGCCTCGTTCGCGGCCGCGAGCCGCTTCGCGAGCGCTACCGTGCGATGTTCGCCGCGAACCCGCGCCTCCACTGCGAGCTCGTCTCGCGCGTGCGCGTCGGCGCGTGGGTCATCGACGAGGAGCGCATCACCGGACGCTCCGAGAGCGCCGAGCACGTGGTGGCCGTCTACCGCGTCGACGACGGGGTGATCGTGCACGTCCGCTTTCTGCGCTAAAAGCAGGCCCATGATCCCGTGGGAGCTCCTGGGCGAGGCACGTACGCCCGACGGCAACCCGATGACGCTCACGCGGCGCGGGAGCGAGTACATGATCATGGCCGACGGCAAGGACCTCATGTCGAGCCGCATGAAGGGCTCGGAGGAGGCGCTCGCCACCATCGGGTGCGCCGAGGCGCGCACGCGCGAAGGCGCCTGCGTGCTCGTGGGCGGGCTGGGCATGGGCTTCACGCTGCGCGCCACGCTCGACGTGATGCCGGCCGACGCCGCCGTGGTGGTCGCGGAGCTCATGCCCGCGGTCGTCGCGTGGAATCGCGGTCCGCTCGCGGACCTCGCAGGGCGACCGCTCGAGGATCGCCGCACCGAGGTCGCGCTGGGCGACATCGCGATCCTCCTGCGCGAGGCACGCGCGCGCTTCGACGCCATCCTGCTCGACGTCGACAACGGGCCCGCCGCCTTCACGCAGGCAGCGAACGCGGGGCTCTACGACAACGCGGGGCTCCAGATGATCCGCACGGCGCTCCGTCCGGAAGGGGTCCTCGCGGTGTGGTCGGCGTGGGACGACCGCAAGTTCGAGCATCGCCTCAAGCACCACGCGTTCACGGTGGAGACGCACCACGTGCGCGCGCGCCTCAAGCAGGGCGGCCCGCGCCACACCATCTTCGTGGGCCGCCTCTGAGCGGACCGGATGCTAGAGTCGCGCGCCGTGAGCAGCACCGATCCCGTCGCCATCCTCAAGGACCTCGTCGCCTACCGCACGGACGTGGTGGAGGGCGACGAGCGTCCGCTCGCCGATCACCTCGCCAAGCTCCTCGAGGCCTGCCGGCCCGACGAGGTCACCGTGGTCGACGCGCCGCGGAGCGGGGGAGGGAAGACGGCGTCGTACGTCTACGCGCGCTACGGCACGCCGCGGCTGCTCGTGAACGCCCACCTCGACACCGTGCCGCCCAACGCTTCCTGGAGCTCCGACCCGTTCGTGCCGCGCCTCGACGGCGGCAAGCTCTACGCCCTCGGGGCTGCGGACACCAAGGGCGCCGCGGCCGCGATCCTCGCGGCGCTCGCCGAGGTGCGCCCCACCGATACCGGGATCCTCTTCTCCGGCGACGAGGAGTACAGCAGCGCCGCGATGCGCGCGTTCGTCGCGAGCCCGCAGCGCGTGGGGCTCGAGCACGCGATCGTCTGCGAGCCCACGAACCTCCGCGCGGGCACGCGCCACCGCGGCATCAACGTCTTCGAGGTGACGGTCACCGGGCCGGGCGGGCACTCGTCGCAGGCGGATGCGCTGCCTTCGCCGATCGCGATGCTCTCGCGCCTCGGCGTCGCGCTCGATGACTGGGGCACGCGCCACGCGCCGCTCGGTCCGCCCGGCTTCCTCGGTATGTGCATGAACCTCGCCCAGCTCGACGGCGGCGTGGCGTTCAACGTCATCCCGGCGCGCGGGCGGCTGCTGGTGTGCCTTCGCCCGCCTCCCACCAGCGATCCGAAGGCGATCGTCGCGGAGCTCGAGGCGCTCGCGAAGCAGATCGTGCCCGAGGGGACGTTCACGGTGCTGCGCGACAACGCGCCGTTCGCCACCAGGGACCTCGCCTCGTTCGGTCCGCTGCTCGGTGACATCGCAGAGGCGCCGATCGATCTCGGCTTCTGGACCGAGGCCGCGCTCTTCGCGGCCGCAGGCATCGATGCGGTGGTCCTCGGTCCGGGCGACATCGCCCAGGCGCACGGCCCCGACGAGTGGGTCCTGCTCGACGAGCTGCTCGCCGCGCGCGATCTCTTCCGCTCGGTCTTCGCGCGCCGCCGCTGAGCGCGCGTCGCCGAGCTCCTTGACGAGACGGTCGACGAGCCGCCGCACGCGCCGCGCCAGCTTCGGTCCGTCGGCGAGACGAGGCGGCTCGGGGCGAGCCCGGCGTCCACCATGAACGAGGGGGCCACGGCGATGCCGAGCCCCGCGACCCACTTCGCGATCGCGTTCGCGATCGCGGCCGCCGCGGTCTTCGCCCACGCGAGCCGCCGGCTCCCGATCCTCCGGCTCTCGCGGATCCCTGCCTCGCCGTTCTCGCTACCGCTCTTCCTGAACCGCGCGCGGGGATCCGCGCGTCCTGGTCGTCGCGGTCGGAACGTCTCCGATCTCGAGGATTGATGCCGAGCACGAAGCGCCGCGGGTAGCGGCCGATCGAGCGCCAGTGGTTCATCACGATGCGGGAGGCGATCGTGTACGTGAAGGTCGACCGCTCGCAGCGCCCCCGGGAAGCGCGGCAGCGAGCGCGCACCACCTGCTCGAGCGTGGCCTGCGGCGCGCGCCGATGGTGTCGTTCGCGAGGCTCGCCATGATCAGAAGACGGCGCGCGCCAGGCCCGCTTCTCCGCTCGCATGGAGCCGCGCGTCACCCTCGGACATGCGCGGGGTGGCGGTCGACGCATCGCCCGCGGCGTTGGTGACCGCGTACTGCGAGGCTCCGGCAGCGCCGACTTCGGCCGTGAGGGCGCGGAAGCGAGACGCGGCGACGGGAACAATTCCTGTCACACGACGGGGATGGGGCGCGATGGACCCTCCGTGAAGCCCGCCCTCGCCCTCGCAGTGCTCGTGCTCTCCGGCGGTTGCGCGCGCATCGACACGCCGCGCGCCGATCGCAAGCCGCTCGCCATTGCGTTCGATACCGCCGCCGCGCCGCCCGCGACCGAGCTCGCGCCAGCGCTGGAGGGCGAGCCGATCCAGCAGCTGCCGCTCGACGACGGCAACCACGCCATCGTCGCGCTGCCGATCGGCGCGCGTGACAAGCGCGCCATCGTGGTCGGCGTACACGGCGCCGGTGATCGTCCGGAGTGGTCGTGCAGCGAGTGGCAGGCGGTCACCGCCGGTTGGGCGTTCGTGGTGTGCCCGCAAGGCGTTCGCCATCCGAAGGATCCGAACGCGTTCGTGTGGGGCTCGGCGGAGTCGATCGCGGTCCAGGCCGACGAAGCGGTCAAGGCGCTGCGCGTGCGCTACGGACAGTGGGTCGACGATGGCCCGCTCATCTACGGAGGCTGGTCGCAGGGCGCGACGCTCGCCGCGCAGGTCATCGCTTCGCGACCCGGGACCTACGACCGCGCGGTGCTCGTCGAGGTCGGACACACGCCGCTCGACGCGAACCAGGCAGCGGCGAGCCTGGTGGCCGGCGGCGTCCGGCGGGCGGTGGTCTCGTGCTCCAGCTGGAATTGCCGTACCTTCGCGAGCGCCCTCGAAGCCTCGGGCAAGCGGCGCGGTCTCGCGCTGCGCGTGAGCGACGTCGGTCTGCGCGGCCACCGGTTCGACGAGCCGGTGGTCCGCACCCTCGGGCCCGTCTTCGTGTGGATGGTGGACGATCAGGTGCGATTCGCCGGCCTCGGCGCCGCCGTGGACGCCCGCTATTCGACCGACTGACCGCGATTCTTCCTGCTGGGGCCGAGAGCCGCTAGGGTTCCCTCCGGATGACGGCGGATGTGGCGGCAGTGCGGGAAGGCGTCCCCGAGGTCTCGTTCGGCAACGTCGTCGGCGGCGACTTCATGATCGTGCGTCCGCTGAACCGCGGCTCGATGGGCGCGCTGTACGTCGCCGAGCAGCTCAGCACTGCGCACCACCGTGCGCTGAAGATCCTGCGCCGCGAGTACGTTTCGGACGAGACGCTCTTCCGCCGTTTCGAGCGCGAGGCGCAGATGGCGGCGAAGATCCCCAGCGAGCACGTCGTCCAGATCATCGCCTCCGGCGTCGACGAGAAGATCCAGGTGCCCTGGATCGCGATGGAGCTCCTCGAGGGGCAGAACCTCGGCGATCATGTCGAGGAGAACGGCCCGATGCCGAAGGAGGTCGTGCGTCAGATCTTCGAGCAGCTATGCCACGCCATCGCCGCAGCTCATCAGCTCGGCATCGTGCACCGTGATCTGAAGCCCGCAAACATCTTCCTCAGCGAGGCGCGGCGCGTGGGCGCGCACAAGATGGTGAAGGTGCTCGACTTCGGCGTCGCGCGCATCATCTCCGAGAGCCTCACCCTCAGCGGTCTGAAGCTCGGCACACCGAACTGGATGTCGCCCGAGCAGACGCGCGGCGAGCAGGCCACCACTGCCACCGACGTCTTCGCGCTGGGATTGATTGCATTCTACATGTTGACGGGTCGCCTCTTCTGGCGCTCGTGCCTCGTGCCGGACTCGGAGCTCGCGGTGATGAAGGAGATCGGCCAGGAGGCCATCCCCATCGCGTCGATGCGCGCGCTCGAGCTGGGGCGCGCCGACCTCGTACCCAAGGGCTTCAACGAGTGGTTCGCGCAGTGCATGGCGCGGGACCCGCAGGAGCGCTTCGTGAACGCCACCGCCGCGTACACGGCGCTCGCGCACACGCTCGGGGGCTGAATCCCCGGACTACTTCGCCCCCCTGCGGAAAAAAGGAGGAAGCATTCGTGCGCCCGCCCTTACTCGAAGGCGCGGAGGTCAGAGTCCAAATGTTCTTCAGCGATCTGCACGTTCAGCTTCTTTCCAAGGGCGTCCTCAATCCGGGCGAGCAGCTCGTCAACCAGACGGTCACCAGCTACATGCCGTGGTGGGCCTTCAGTCTCATCCAGCGTCAGCATCTGGTCCTCGCGACCGACCAGCGCCTCATCCTCCTCGACCACCGCCGCGGGTTCTTCCCCGCGTCGCAGCGTCTCCACGCCATCGACTCGCTGGCCTGGAGCAACGTCCAGGAGCTCAAGGTCACCGGCCTCTTCCTCAAGAAGAAGCTCAGGATCAAGGGCACGGGCGAGCGCGGGCCGGTCAGCCACATGTTCGTGATCTCGAACGCGCTCTTCGGCCTGCTAGCGCCGATGAAGAACAACATGCTGGGCGCGCGCGCCGTCGCCGTCGTGCACCAGCAGCGCGTGCAGGGCGCGCCGATGCTCGGCCAGCCCTCGATGGCCCCCGCGCTCGGACCCGCGCCCGTCTCGCAGGGCTATGGCGCGCCTCCGCAGAGCTACGGTCAGCCGCCCATGCCCCAGGTGAACGCGCCCGGCTACCACTCGGTGCCGCCGCCCGCGCCGTACGCGCCGCAGGCGCCGATCGCGTCGCCGTTCGACGTCCCGCCGCGGCAGTTCTGAGCCGACGGCCTGATGGCCCGATTCGCGTCCGGGCGCAGGCCTCGGCTACGGGAGGAGGGCCTTTGCCATGCGCTTGATGGCGCCGCCGCGCACGGCGCTCTCGGACGCGTCGGTGGGCGGGGCTGGCGGGAGGGCCGGGGGGTCATTGCCGGCGTCGACCGCCGCGAGGCGCTGCATGCGTAGCTCCCAGCGGGCGCGGGCGCGTGCCGTCATCGCGCGCCACTCCACGCGCTTGCGATCGAGCTCGCGCACGTAGGGCTCGCGGGCGCTCGCCTGGGCCGCGTCCTTCAGCCACGCCTCCTGGAGCGCCGCCGCGGGCTTGTCTGCCTCGGCCTCGAGCGTCCACGCGCGGTTGCGCAGCTCGTCGGCCTTGCCCACGTCCTTCACGCCGCGGAAGCGCGCGGCGATCACGCGACAGCCCGCGGGCTCGCCCTGCGTACACGCCTTGTCGTAGAGCTCCGCGGCGTGGGTCTCGTTGCGCGTGATGGCGCGGAACCCCGAGTGATTGAGATCCGCGAGCACCATGCACGCGAGCGAGGCGCCCGATGCGCAGCCCTCGTCGAGCACGCGCGTGCCACGGCCGGCATCGTCGCGGCGCAGGCGTTCGATCGCGAAGCCCCACAGACCGCACGTCGTCTTGTCTGCGGTGCAGCCGAGACGAAGCAGCTCCTCGGCCTTCACGGCGTCGGTCTCCTGGAGCGCGGTGCCGGCGCTCAGGCACTTCAGCGCGTCCTGGTGCTTGCGGCACTGCGCATCGTCGCTGGCGATGATGGCGGGCGCGACGGCGGGGCGCGTCGCGGGCTTTTCGAGCGTGTCGGCGCGCAGCCGCAAGCGCTGCGACGCGCGCGGATCGCGGCGCACGCCGCGTCCGTCCTCGGTCATGACCGCGAGCAGCGTGCACGAGCGCGCGTTGCCGAGATCGCACGCCTGGTTGTGGAAGCGCGCGGCGCGCGTCACGTCCTGGGAGATGCCACGCTCGCCCTCCTCGAGCTCCGCGGCCAGCACCGAGCACGCTCGCGCGGAGCGGAGCTCGCAGCCCTTCTCGAAGATCTGCGCGGCGCGCGGCCCCTCCTTCTTCTTCAGCGTGCGCTGCCCGTACGCGACGAGCGCCCAGCACGGGTCGGGGTGCTTCGCGCACGACGCGGCGTAGAGCTCGAGGGTCGTCTCGGGCGAGGAGGCCTCGAGCGGCGCGCCGGCCGCTGCGCAGATCGTGTGGTCGCCGGTCTCGCGGCATCGGTCGGCCAGCCCGGGCCCTTCGGCGCTTGCCTCTCGGGCGACGAGCAGCAGCAACGCGCCGGTCACCAGCGTGGAGATGGTCTTCATGTCAGCGTCCTCCCTTGGCCGGCGCTGCTTCGCCGGGACCGCATTCACCACAGGCCTTCGTGCAGGCGTCGGCCTTCGCCGCGCACTCCGCGACGCACGAGTCGAATGTCGCGCCCGCGGCGTCCGAGCCGCTCCTGAGATGTCCGCAGTGCCCGCCGACGAAATCGTCACCGGTACAGCGCGCTATGGTCCCGCAGCCCTCCACGCAGGTCTGACATGCGGAACCGCCCGCGGCCGACCCGGGGATCGGCGCCGTCGCGCGCTCGAGCGCGGTGAGCTGCGGCACCGTGGGATCGCCGCGCGAGGCCTTCTTCTGCATGGCGACGAGGCTCGCGTCGACCGACGCCATCCACGACTCGCGCGCCGCGTGCCGCGCCTCGTATTCGCGACGGAACGTCTCGCGGTCGGCGAGCGTGGGATCGGGCGGCGGCTCCTTCTTGAGCCCGCCCTTCTTCTTCGGCGGCGGCGGCGCGGCCTGCGCGGGATGGGGGAGGATCTTCCCGTCGTCCTCGCGCTCGTGCTGGTAGAGCGCCTCCTGGCGCAGCGTCGCCGCGAGCACGTCGAGCTTGGCCGCAGCCACCGCATCGCGGCCCCCGCCTTCGCCGGCGGCGATCATCCGGGCGAGCGCAGCGCACGACTCGGCGATGCCCTCGATCTCGCGCGCCGACATGCCGGGCTTCACCGTCGCGCTCAGCTTGCACGCGCTGTGGCGGAGCGAGCGGGCCTCGGCGAGCCCCTTCTCGTCGGCAGGGAACTCGGCGGCGCGACGCGCGCACGACACGAGATCGCCGCCGTTGCACGCATCGACCAGCGCCTGCTCGCGGAGCGCTCCTTTCACGTTGCCGAGGGCCTCGCAGCACGCCGAGCTCCGCGCCGCGCACCCGCGCGTGTAGAGGCGCACCGCATCGGCGTTGACCTCGCCCGCCTTCTCGGCGACGAGGTTGCCCGCGAGGAAGCAGGACGGGCCGTCCTTCTTCTTCTCACAGGAGGATCGAGCCTCACGAGCCGGATCCGGCGCGAAGACCTGGCAGCCGGCGAACGCCGGCGCGATCGCGCAGAGCGTCCAACAGAAGGCGGAGAAGCGCATGGCCGGCAGCGTATCGCGCCTCGGCCTCGGGAGGCCAAGTCGTGATGGTCAGCGCCGCAGCGCCGGGCCCTCGCAGACGATTGGGCAGCTCGACGTTGCATTCGAGGTCGTCCACGTCCACGAGTCCGCGTACAGCTCACCGCAGTTCTCGCGGTTGAAGTCGTTCGGCTCCTCCTCGTGCCACGCCGTGAAGTCGACGGGTGTCGAGCGTGAGGAGATGGCCGCGGCTGCAGCGGCACCACCACCCGCGACCGGTCGCTCGGCCCGGCGGACGGCCCCTCCGCACGCGACCATCAGCAGGATCGCGAGCAGGGGGGCGCGTTTCACGGCCTGGCCAGCGCCGCGACCGTGAGCGCGACACCCACGATCCCGAGGACCGCCATCAGCCCCGCGGGCATCAGCTTCTTGCTCTTGCGGTACGTCATGACGAATCGTGCGGCGAGCGCGGCGGAGACGCCGAGACCCAGGAACAAGCCGATCCGCCCGCTCGTTCCCACCAGGTAGCCGGCAAGGACGAGCAGCGCCCCCGATACGGATCCCGCGATCAGCGAAGGCCGGCTCTTGGCCTTCACGAAGCCCATCACGCCTCCCGCGATGGTCAGCACGCCGAATCCGAAGAGATAGAACCTGACCAGGTCGAACATCGGGTCACTCTTAGCGTTAAACCGCCGGCGCCTGCGCGAGTGACGAACGAACCATCAAATCGAGCCCAGGTTGCTGAGCGCCGGCCTCACCATGTGCGGCGGCACGGCGGCCATCGTCCGCGCCAACGGCCGGTCACGGCGGACGTCGGGGACGGCGAGGCGTGGCTCGAACCGGTGGCGCTGGGGCCCTTGCCGCCGGAGGCGCTCCGCGCGGAGCTGGCCGCGGAATGGCGACGTAACGGGATGAAGGAGCACGCGTCGATCGCCGCGTCCTCGCGCCTCGCGCTCGATCTGCTCGCGGTCGCGGCGCCGCCTGAGCTGATCGCCGAGGTCCAGGGTGACGCGCTCGGCGAGATCCGCCGCGCGCGCCTCTGCTTCTCCGTCGCGCCCGCGCTCGACGGCCGCACGGACGCCTCGTCGCCCCGGCGCGAGGCAGCTGACGCCGTCAGGCGGCGCTGGCCACGTCGGGCTCGTGCGCCTCGACCTCTTCCAGCTCCACGACGGCCTCCGCGACGCAGACCCGATTCCGGCCGCCGATCTTCGCGCAGTACATCGCGCGGTCCGCGCGATCGATCGTGACATCGAGCGCCTCGTGTGGTCGCCGCTCCGCGACGCCGATCGACGCGGTGAGCGGGATGCGTTCGCCGGAGGCGTCGCAGACCACGAGGTCCTCGATCGCCTTGCGGATGCGCTCGGCGGAAGCGAGGCCACCGTCGCCGTTCGCACCGGGCAGAGCGATCACGAACTCCTCGCCGCCCCAGCGGGCGACCACGTCGTTCGCGCGCGCTTCGCTGCGCAGCAGATTGCCGATCGCGGTGAGCACCGCGTCGCCGGCGGCATGGCCGCGCGAGTCGTTGACCAGCTTGAAATGGTCGAGATCGAGCAGCAGGAGCGACGTGGCGGTGACCAGGCGGTCACTCCGCAGGAGCTCGCGGTCCATCGTCTCGCCGAAGGCGCGGCGGTTGAGCAGGCTCGTGAGCCCGTCGGTCGTGGCGAGGCGCTGCGACTCCTCGACGAGCACGGCGAGGCGGATCGGGCCGCCCAGCTCGCGCGCGGCGATGGGCGCGATGGCGTCGACCTGGGACTCGCCGGCGGGCACGCTGAAGGCGAGGCGTCCCACCGCGGTCTCGCCGAGGCAGACGTCGAGGATGATGAGGCGGTCGCTCGGTAGCCCGAACGAGGCGTCGGCGTCGAGGATGCGGCGCGCGCACGTGCGGTCGGGGACGCCCAGCGCCCGGCGCACCTCGGCCTCCGACGCCTCGGCGCTGCGACGATGGGAGTGGATCCCGAGGTCGCCGGACTTCGTGGTGAGCGCCATCCAGCGATACGTGACGAGCTGGGCGAGGAGCTGCGAGAGTGAATCGAAGAGCCGCTCGAACGAGCACGCGCTCGCGAGCGAGCGGACCTCGGCGGCGATGACGGAGTCGAACAGCGCGCGGTCGAGGTGCTGCGCGATGCGGTCGCGAACGTCCATGCCGCCGCTCATCTGGAAGAAGAAGGCGTTGTCGGTGACGGGCGCGGTGGTGGCGACGGCGAGGGCGCGCATCAGATCGCCCATGCGCTCCTTCGATACGAGGGACGAGGCGCCGGCGCGGGTGGCCCAGAATCGGCTGTACGGGTCCTCCTGCTCGGCGCGCAGGATGACGGGAACGTCGGCGGTACCGGGCTCGGCCTTGAGGAGCCGGCAGAGCTGCACACCCGAGACGCCCGGCATCCACAGGTCGCTGACCACCGCGGCGGGAGGCGCGGCGAGCGCCATCTCGGCGCCGCTGACGGCGTCCTTCGCCTCGTCGACCGCGAAGTCGTGGGAGCGGAGGCGCGACGCGTACACCTCACGGGTCTCCGTGTCCGGGTCGATGAGGACGATGCGGCGGCTGCTCAGGACCATCTCCATCGTACGAACGGCCAGGCGTCACCGCGCGTTCATGGTTCGCTTCGCCTTGGGAGGTCACGGCAGCTCGGGCGGGTCGGAGAGCGCCGCGGGGACCTCTCCCCCGGGGCTCGAATGCCTTGCTTCCGAGCCGCGGAGCGATGTGGCAGGCCGCTCCCCGGTCTCGACGCGGCGAGGAGCCGGTCGATGCCGCGCCGTCGCCGGGCTGTCCCGTCGCCGGCTCGCCGGCCTCGTGCACGGCGTGCGATTCTTGCTCACCGGCGCAGTGCTCCAGGGCCCTGCCAACGCGCCGCTCCCCCGCTCGCGCTCTGTCCCGCGACCATGCGCCCGGCCGTCTAGCGTAGGATCGCGCGATGAAGAGAGCGGCAGCTACGCTGGTGCTCGCGGCGGTGGTGGCGGGATGCGGCGATGCGCCGGCGCCCGTCGCGGTGACCGGGCAGCGTGGCGTGTGGTCGCTCGCGGCGTGTGCCGCCGGGTGCGTCGTGACCTACACGTTCGCGCTGCGGGCGGCGGGGACGGCCAGCGCGGAGCGGTCCGTGGCCGAGGTCCGGGGAGACGTGGTGGAGTCTGGAAGAAGCTCGGAGTCTCCCGACTGGGCGAAACGGTGGTCTTCGACGACCACGCGCCGCCCGCGAAGCTCCGCCTCGCGATGACGGCGCCCGCCGCGGCGCCCTGAGCGCGGCGTCTTCTTTGCTGCGCGCTTGTCCAGGGCCTTGCCGGATCGCACAGGCCAGGGAGAAAAAAAGGATGGATCCGCGGCGCGCCTTTGTCCGCGTCCGCTTGCCGCTCTGCGCCGGGCGGGCCCGCCGCTGCCGGCCGTGGCCACCGCGCGGCGACCGAGACCGAGCCGTTCCTCGTCTACTTCACGCGCTGAGCGCGCGGATCAGTGCACGTCGATAGGGAAGTCGTGCGTCGCCGCATCCTCGCCCTTGTCGAGCGTGATGCGCGGGAGGCGTGACGAGAGAAGCGCACGCTCCACGCACGCGAACACCGGCTCGGGCACGGTGGGGAAGCCCTTCTTCGGGTTCGCCGCGTTGACGCGCTCCGTGCAGAGGTAGTAGCTCGGGTGCTGCTCGCGGCAGATCTGGAGCTCGATGGCCTTCGTGATGCGCCCGTCGGCGGCGACGAAGATGCGCCCAGAGAACATCTGATCCTTCTCCACGTGCGCGTCGAAGCACGCGGTGGTCTTCGTCTCGAGCGCGAGCTTGGCCTTGGCGACCTCGGCGTGCGGCACCGCGAACTCGAGCGAATCGAGCGGCTCGAGGAACGCGGTGCGTGGTCCGCCGCTCTTCGGCCCTCCTGCGCTCGGCGTTCCGGCGGCGGCGATCGGCGTGTGGCCGGTGAGCACCAGCGCGACGCGCACGCCGCCGGTGACGACCACGAGCGCCGCGACGACCAGGCTGACCGGCAGCCACGGGAAGCGCTTCGCCGGTGCCGCGAACGGCGGGCTCTGCGTGTACGCGACCATGGGCGGCAGCGTGGCGCTGGCGTGGGCCACGGTCGGGAGGTCGCTGCGCGAGATCTGTGGCGGGGCGTACGGCGGGGGCGTCCACGATGCGCCGGCGCGTGCGGCGCGTGCGGCGCGGAACGCGCGGATGGTCTCGTCCATCGAGGCGAAGCGCGCGCCGGGCTCGTAGCTCACCGCGCGATGCACCACCGCGGCGAGCGCCTCGGGCACGTCGGCCCGCTGCCACGTGAGCGGCGTGGGCTTGGCCACGGGAAACGGCGGGCCCTCGGGCGGCACGGTGGCGTTGGGATGGACCCCGCCGAGGAGCTCGTAGGCCATGACGCCCCACGAGAACTGATCGGCGCGTGCATCGACCGCGGGCGAGAGCATCTGCTCCGGCGCCATGTACGCGGGCGTCCCGAGGAGCGCGCGCGCGTGCGTGGGCAGCATCTGCGTACCCGGGCCGCCTCCGTTCATGCGCTTCGCGATGCCGAAGTCGACGAGGCGCGCGCGGCCGCGGCCGTCGATCATCACGTCGTTCGGCTTCACGTCGCGGTGGATCACGCCCTGCGTGTGGGCATAGGCGAGCGCATCGGCGACGCTCTCCAGGATATCGACGCGCTGCGCGGGAGGCAGCGCGCCGGGGCGCTCCATGAGCGAGGCGAGCGAGGCCCCGTCGACCCACTCCATCGCGAGGTACGGGCAGTCGCCGATCGCGCTCGCCTCGAACACGACGACGATGTTGGGGTGCGCGAGCGCCGCGCCCACGCGCGACTCGCGAAGAAAGCGCGCGATCGCATCGGCGCTGGGTCCGTCCGCGAGGTCGGCGCGAATCACCTTGAGCGCGACGACGCGACCGAGCTTCGTATCGGTGGCCCGGTAGACCGCGCCCATACCGCCTTCGCCGACGCAGCCGTCGACGAGGTACGCACCGAACCGCTGTCCGGGAGCAAGGCGGCCGCTGACGTTCATCGCGGGCGCATCATAGCGCGAGATCAGCGACGCGCCGAAGCCTGCGGCCTCGACGCGCCGTGAGGAACGAGCGGCTCAGCGGGGCACGTCGGTCATGACGATCGGGTCCGGCCGGGGCGTCTCGGCGCGGTGCCGCTCGTTCATGATGGCCTCGCGCATCTTGTTGCGCTGTTCCATCTGGCGAAGCGCATCGCTGATCGAGATGATCCCGCCCGTCTCCGCGGTCGCGGTCTGAGCCGCAGCCGCAAGGCCGAAGCATCCGAAGGTTGCAGTGAGAAGGAGGGCAAGGAGCAAGGGCCCCCAGAACCTGGCGTCGAAGCAATGACCGTTGAGACTCATGCCACGATGTCTGTGCATCGAGCGGTCCATCGTCAGGGCCCTGCTCGAGCTGGGCACACGCATGAATGGGCGCGGATCCGCGTCAGGCCGATGACGCTCGGTCATCCAGGTGACGTGCGGTGACGCGCGAGCTCAATCCCAGTGCTCGGCGTCCATTCCTTCGAGCACCTTCACCCACGGATGGCGGCGCACCTCGTAGACCGAGACGGTCGGCGCGGGGAAGGTGGGGTCGGCGAACGAGCCGAGGGTGATGGCGAGGAAGTCCTTCGTGTACGGCGGATCGTTGTCGTCCGCCGTGTAGAAGACGGTCGTTCCGCAGACCGGGCAGAACGAGTGGACGGTGGCGCCGCCGCTCTCGCCGACCCGCGTGAAGGTGGTGGCCTGGCCCTCCGGACCCTTCACCTGATCCCGGTGAAATCGCGCCTGCGCGGCGAACGCGCTGCCCGTGCGCCGCTGGCAGTCGAGGCAGTGACACACGGAGACGCGCACGGGCTCCCCCGTGGTCTCGAGATGGAGCTGGCCGCAGGTGCAGGAGGCGCGCCTCGTGGTCATGGCCAGCAGCATACGCCGTGATGCTATTCTCCCGAAAGGCAGCCGGTGAAGAACATCCGTCGCAAGTCCTTTGACCTCAAAGCACTGCGGCTCTCGGCCGAGGAAGGCTTCGTGCTCTCCCGGCTCGATGGGCCGCTGACCATGCGCGAGCTCGTCGCGCTGACGGGGCTCGGCGAGGAGCGCATCGTCGAGATCGTGAATTGTCTCGCGTCGCAGGGCGCGGTGGACGTCGATCGCGACGACGACGCGCGCGACGCGGCGGCCGAGCCCGAGCCCGAGCCCGAGCTCGAGGAGGGCGAGGCGGAGGACGAGACGCCCGAGGAGAGCGAGAGGCGCGCGCAGGGCACGCGCGAGTACCAGAAGATCTACGAGACACAGTACCACCCGCTCGGCAAGGACGAGCGCGTCGCCGCGGCGCTCACCGCCACCGGGGCGAACCTCCTCGCGCTCTGCTTCGACCCCGACCCCCAGGTCATCAACTCGGTGCTCACGAACCCGAAGGCGACGCTCGAGCACGCCCGGATGATCGCCGTGCACCACCGCACGCACGTGGGCCTCGACCTCGTCGGCCGGCGCAGCGAGTACGTGGCCGACGCGCAGTGCCAGCGGCGGCTGCTCGCCAATCCGCAGCTGCCGGACAACCTGCTGCGCAAGATCATCAGCCCGAAGCTCCTCACCGACGTCCACAAGATCGCGGTCAATCGCGAGATCCCCGAGCGCTCGCGCGTGATGACCCGCGAGCTCCTCCAGAAGAAGTTCATGCTGGCCTCGCCCGACGAGCGGGCGGCGCTGCTGATCCGCACCGAGGGCCGCTGCCTGGTCCTGCTGGTGAACTGCGCGCTCGACGCGCGGACCACGCAGATGCTGACGTCGAAGACGTCCTACACCATCCTGTTCATCCAGAACCTCGCGCGCTGGTCCGCCACGCCGCCGGCGCTGCTCACGCACCTGTTGAAGCAGCCCATCGTGCGCCAGAACATCGGCCTCAAGAAGCAGCTGTTGAAGCACCGCAACGTGCCCTCCGAGGTCAAACGCGGCCTGGGGTGAGTGCCGCGCCGACGTCTCCTCACGAATCGGCACCAGCTATTCGCCAATCGCGGGCGGGGATGTCACCGTAGCCGTTGCGTGCAGCGCCGTGGCCTCCTCGCGGGTTTGGCGGTCGGCGGTCTCTTGATCGCCGCGGCGGTGCTGCATTCGAGCCCGGGCGTCGCGCAGGCCGCGCCGCGTGCAGCGCGCAAGGCGGAGACGTCGCGGGCCACGAGCGCGGCGCGCGTTGCGCAGAAGGCGCCGCGCGATGCGACGGAGGGCCATCTCGAGCACCCCGCGCGGCTGGCGACGCTCTTCGAGCGCCTGCGATCGCTCGAGGGACGGCGCGCCGGGGCCGACGTGCGCGTCGTGCAGCTCGGCGACTCCCATACCGCGAGCGACTACGGCGTGAGCATGGCGCGCGCCCGGCTCGCGCGGCGATTCGGTGACGGCGGGCGCGGATTCATCCCGCTCGGGCCGCCGCACCTCCGGCAGTTCCAGGTCGGCGAGCTCGTCTCGCGGGGGATCGGCTTCGACCCGGTGCTGGGGACATCGCCCGGGGGCCTGTTCGGCCCGACGGGGATCGCCTTCGAGGGGCGCGCGCGGGGCGCGATGCTCGGCGCCGAGCTCTCGGCGAATGCCGATCACTTCGAGATTGCCTATCTGGCGCAGCCGGACGGCGGGAGCTTCGATATCCTCGTCGACCGGCAGAATCGCGGGCGCGTCGCCACCGCCCGGCCGACCAGCGCCGGGGCCTGGAGCGAGATCGCGGTCACGCGCGGCGCGCACAGCCTGGAGACGCGCGCGGTGGGGGACGGGCCGGTGCGCCTCTTCGGCGTCCGCCTCGACGACGACGCGGCCGGCGTGACGTGGGAGGCGCTCGGGATCAACGGCGCGAAGGCGACCACGCCGCTCGCCACCGACGAGGCGCACTTCGCCGAGCAGCTCGCGCATCTCGCGCCCGCGCTCGTCATCGTCGCTTACGGCACGAACGAGGCTGGCGACTCCACCACCACGCCTGACGACCACGCGGCGGCGCTGCGCTCGCTCCTCGCGCGCACGCAGACCGCCGGCGGCTCGTGCCTCGTGCTGGGCCCGCCCGATCGCGGCGCGCGCACGCTCCCGAAGCTCGACCTCGTGATCGCCGTGCAGCGCAGCGCGGCCGACGCGGCGGGATGCGCCTACTTCGACCAGCAGGGCGCGATGGGCGGCGCCGGCGCGATGGGCCGCTGGGCCGCGGAGTCGCCGCGGCGCGCGCAGCGCGACCTCGTGCACCTCACGCGCTCGGGGTACGCGGTCGTGGGCGAGGCGCTGGCCGACGACCTGGTGGCGGCGTTCGAGACGTGGAAGCGCGGCAGCGCGATCGCCGCGCGCTGATCGCCGCGTGGATCGCTACGCCTTCGCGCGGACGACGAGCACCGAGCGACTCGTGAGGCGGATGACCTCCTCGGCGGTGCTGCCCAGCACGAGCCGGCGGAGGCCGGTGCGGCCGTGGCTGCCGACCACGATCATCTCCGCGTCGATGGCGTCGGCCTGCCCGAGGATCACCTCGGCGGCAGAGCCCTCGACCTGCACCGCATTCACGAAGCGGTGCTCCTTGGCGAGGTTCTCGATCATCTCGCGTCCGAGCGCCTCGAGCTGCTCCACCGCGGCGGCGGCGGGGGGCGTCCAGGGGCTGCCGAGCGTCGAGAAGAGCGCGGTGAGCGCCGTGGACTGCGGCTGCTGCGCGGCGTGCACCACGGTGACCTGGGCGCCGACCTTGTCGACGAGCATCGCCGCGTAGGCGAGCGCGGGGCCCGAGCCGTCGGTGAAGTCGGTGGCGACGACCACCTTGCCCGTCGCCGTGCCGGCGCGGGCCACGAGCACAGTGGCGTGCGCATAGCGAACGACGCGCTCGGCGATGTGACCGAGGACTCGCTCCGCGCCCTCGCGCGCACGGGCGCCGACGACGATGAGCGTGGCGTGCTCCTCCTCGGCGATGCGCACGATCTCGTCCTCGGCGTCGCCGATCTCGATGCGCACGCGGAAGTCGTCGGCCGAGGCGCCGAGCACGCGCCGCACCTGCTCGGTGACGAGCTCGGCGGCCTTCTTCGTGATGTCCATCATCGGCGACGCATCGTTGTCGGCGGGCGTGGGCGCGAGCGGGTGGTGGCGCAGCACGTCGGGGATGACGTGCACGACGAGGTAGGGCGCGCCGATCGCCTCGGCGTGCGCGCGTCCGCGAACGAGCGCGGGCTCCGCGTTCGGCGTGAGGTCGGTGGCGATGAGGACCGGGGGGCGCGTCACGTCGGGCATGGGCCCGATGGTGGTCCTGCGAGGGCCTGCGGACCAGCCAAAAGTTGTCGCAGCCCCCGTTTCACGCGCCGCGCCGGCCGAGGACAACGCCAATCATGCGCTGCGTCGCTTCAGTCGACGGACCACGCTGTCCATCTCACGCGCGAACCGGTTCGAAGCTTTCCGGGCATGTCTTGCGCAGAGTCTTGGGCGCTTGGGCGAGCTCTCTCTTGCGAGATCTTCGAAGACTCGGGACGTCGGCCTGGCGCCGAGTGAGCGCTCCAGAACGCACTTCGGATGGTCGGAGGCGGGATCGGAGTCGGCGCCCCAGAGCTCCTCTGGGCGCCTCGTGAGCTTCGCCGCTCGAACCGATGTTCTAGCCACCGCCGCGAGCGCCGTCGCGTCCCCGAGGGCCCAGGCCTCAATCGTGCGGCACGGCGTCGCCTTCGCCCGAACGACGTTCTCCGCACCATCGACGGAGGCGAAGCCTTCTTCGATCTGCTCGTGCATCGTCGCAATCTTGTTCCTTCGCTCGAGCGCTGACTTCTTGCGTCCGGGCTGCCGGTCCACGTCCTTCACGAAGACCAGCACGTTACAGCCGTCGACCAGAGCGAGCGCGAGCGCCATCGCTGCGCGAACACCGTGGCCTTTCACGCGGACTGGCTTGTCGCCGCGGTCGAACCTGCTGACCCGCTGGGTCGTTATCTCCACGCGCTCACCAAGGCACTTCCTCAGAATCGGAGGAATGTAACCTTCTGCAGATCGAGCTCCGCGCCCGCCACCGGCGAGCTGGTCGAGGTCACCGATCTCCGACGGTCCCTCGGCCACCACGAACACTTTGGTGCGCGCCATCAGCGCCCGGACCTCACGAGCCGCTCTTCGCCCGCGTTGTACCAGAGCTCACCTGGCTGAAAATGCTCACGCAGCTTCGAGTAGTTCTTGGTCTCGTCGAGCGGCGTGACGGTGACCGCGCCTCCGCGGCCGCGCGTGACCAGCCGGGTCGACTCGGCCGGGACGTAGTTCAGCGTAGTCGGACTGTGGGTAGTCACTGCCACCTGGGTGGTGGCCGAAACCTCGTCGAGCAATGCTGCTATGCCGCCGATGAGTCGTGGGTGAAGGCCGTTCTCGACCTCGTTGAGCAGCACGATGCTCGGCGGCGTGTCCCATTCCGGGACCGATGCGACAGCCATGAGTCGAAGTAGACCATCGCTCACCTGGCGCGCGTTGAAGGTTGCCTTCTCGCCGTTCCACCGCTCCGTGATGTCGAGGTACTTCCAGCCGTACTGCCAGACCCTGAGCGTAGATCCACGCCGAGGATCTGCGTGACCCCGCGGAGGCCGCGCGCAGCTTCGAGCAAGCGATCATGCTCGGATTGCTCGCCGGTCTCGACGAGGAGGCGCAGGCGCGCGCCGTCGAGTCCTTGGCGCGCGCGCGGCGAAGCGCTACGAGTCGCGGCTCGCGGTGACCGACACGCTCCTCGCGCGCGGACCGTTCACGATCGGCACCGGCCCGCGCCTCGAGCTCGGCGCGGTCGCCAGCAGCGGTGACGGCGCGAACGGGACGTCGCGCAGCGCCTTCACCATCGCCGGCGCCTGGGCCGTCGAGCTGCGCGCGAAGCTCGGGCCGGTGGCGGTGCTGGTCGCGGGCGAGGCCGGCGTCTCCCGTGGCCTCGTCCTCCTCGCCGACGACCGCGACGTTCTGCACGTGTCAGGGCCGTTCGTCGGCGGCTCGCTGGGCGTTCTCTTCTAGTAGCCGCGCGATCTCGGCCTCGAGCCGGGCGGTTCGCGTCCCCGGCCGTCACGTGGATGACGAACGCACCTCGCCCCAGATCCAAACGCGCCAGCGGTCGGCGTAGTCGATGAGGAAGAGGTGCACTGGAGTACATGCCTCCAGGATGAGGCTCGCTCAACAATGCAACAATGATCGCTCCTGGCGGTTTATCATTGCGTAGAATGAAAGAATCATGGACCGCCTGGATTCGATGGCGGTCTTCGTCGCGGTCGCCGACCTCCGCGGGTTCGCGCCCGCGGCGCGGCGCCTGACGCTCTCGGCGTCGGCGGTCACCCGCGCGGTGGCCTCG
>JAYTHX010000495.1:0-8421 GCA_043732195.1 Polyangiaceae bacterium | reverse complement strand
GCGCGGCCAATTTCCAGCGGCACTGGATAGATGGTTCGGTCAGGGCGGCCGCGGGCGCAGCTCCGCCGATGCGCGACGTGTCGCGCCAGCTCCTGGGGCCTCGAGGCCGACGTCGGCGACATCGAGTTCACCGACGGCCGCTTCGTGGTGAAGGGCACCGATCGCGCGAAGGCGTTCGCCGAGGTCGCGTTCGCGGCGTACGTGCCGCACAACTTCCCGCACGCGACCATGGAGCCCGGCCTCGAGGAGTCCGCGTTCTACGATCCCGGAAACTTCACGTTCCCGGGCGGCACCCACATCGTCGAGGTCGAGATCGACCCCGAGACCGGCGTCGTGAAGGTGGTCGATGTCGCCGTCGCGGACGACGTCGGCGTGATCATCAACCCGATGATCGTCGAGCGGCAGATCCAGGGCGGGCTCGCCCGGCGGCAAGTTCCTCGCGGGCGGCCAGAGCCTACTGCCCGTGCTCAAGCTCGATCTCGCGCAGCCCAGCGATCTCGTGAGCCTCGCGGGCCTCCGCAAGGAGCTCACGGGCATCACGCTCGAAGGCAACCAGCTCGTGGTCGGCGCCCTCACCACGCACGCCGACGTTCGCGGGCGCCGCGCTGGCGGGGATCGAGGTGCCGCAGGACGACCTCATCAACGAGCGCGACGCGAGCCCCGATTACCGCGCGCATCTGGGCGCCGTCATGGCCAAGCGCGCCGTCGAGAGCGCGCGCTAGCCTCGTCGCACCGAGAGACGAGAGATGGACCGCCAAGTCGCCAAGCCGCCAAGCGAGCGCGCCAGAGGTTGCTCCTCGGTCGACGAGGTCACGGCCTTGCTCGCGCGGGGGCACTACGTCGCCGACGGCGGGCTCGCGACGTCGGTCTTCCTCGCGCTCACGCTGGGCCGACCGCTGCTCCTCGAGGGCGAGGCGGGCGTCGGCAAGACCGAGGTGGCGAAGGTCCTCGCCGAGCAGCTGGGCCGGAAGCTCATTCGCCTCTAGTGCTACGAGGGCCTCGACGTCGCGAGCGCGGTCTACGAGTGGAACTACGCGCAGCAGATGCTCGAGGTGCGCCTCGCCGAGGCCTCCGGCGATCGTGATCGCGCCGCCATTGAGAAGAGCATCTTCAGCGAGAAGTTCTTGATCAAGCGACCGATCCTCCAGGCCATCGAGGGCGACACCCCCGGCGCGCCGCCGGTGTTGCTCATCGACGAGATCGACCGCACCGACGAGCCGTTCGAGGCCTTTCTCCTCGAGGTGCTCTCCGACTTCCAGGTCACCATCCCCGAGCTCGGGACGCGGCGCGCGACCGAGCGGCCGATCGTCGTGCTCACCTCGAACCGCACGCGCGAGATCCACGACGCGCTGAAGCGGCGCTGCTTCTACCACTGGATCGACTACCCCGACGCCGCCCGCGAGCGCGCGAGCGCGCGATCCTGAAGGCCCGCGTGCCGGGCGTCGACGCCTCGCTCTCGAACCAGGTGGTGGCGTTCGTGCAGCGCCTGCGCACGCGGGATCTCTTCAAGGCGCCGGGCGTGGCCGAGTCGATCGACGGGGTGCAGGCGCTCGTGGCGCTCGACCACGCCAGCCTCTCGCCGGAGGCCGTCGACCCCACGCTCGGCGTGGTGCTGAAGTACCAGGACGACATCGCGAAGGTGCGCGGCGTCGAGGTGGCGACGATCCTGCGCGAGATCGCCGAAGCCGACGCGCCGCCGCGATGAGCGGCGCGCTCGAGGGTAACCTCCTGCACTTCGGCCGCGTGTTACGCGCGGCCGGGCTGCCGGTGGGGACAGGGCAGATCCTCGACGCGGTGCGCGCGGTCGACGCGGTGGGCGTCGAGACGCGAGAGGGGATCTACTGGGCGCTCGCCGCCTGCTTCGTGAAGCGCCGCGAGGAGCTCGCGTCGTTCGACGAGGCGTTCTCGCTCTTCTTCCGCGATCACGCCGACAAGGGAGAGTACCTGCGGGCGATGGTCGACGCCTCGCAGATCCCGCGCTCGCCGCGTCCTCGCGATCTCGGCTCGCGCCGCGTGCGTGATGCGCTGGCGCGCCCGGGCGACGAGCCGAAGACACCGCCCATGCCGCAGGAACGCCTCGACTTCGACGTCACGATGGCCGCGTCCACCGAGGAGACGCTGCGGACGCGCGACTTCGAGAAGATGAGCGCCGACGAGGTGCGCGCGGCGCACGACGCGATCCGTCGCATGAACCTCCGGGGCGCCGAGCAGACCGAACGCACGCGCCGCCTCGGTCCGGACCCGCGCGGGGCGCGACGCGATCCCGCTCCGGTTCCGCGGTCACCGGACGAGGCCGCCGGCGATCGTCGCGCTCTGCGACGTCTCGGGCTCGATGGATCGCTACAGCCGCATGGTGCTCCACTTCCTGCACGCGCTCACGCGGGACCGCCCGCGCGTCAGCTCCTTCGTCTTCGGCACGCGGCTCACCAACGTGACTCGCTGGCTGCGCGAGCGCGACGTCGACGAGGTGCTGGCGGCGGTGGGCCGCGAGGTGACGGACTGGGCCGGGGGAACGCGCATCGGGGAGAGCCTGCGCACGTTCAACAAGGTGTGGTCACGGCGCGTGCTGGCTCATGGCGCGGCCACGGTGCTGCTCGTGACGGACGGCCTGGAGCGCGGCGACCCTGCGCTCCTGCGTACCGAGGCCGATCGCCTGCACCGGTCGTGCCGCCGGCTGATCTGGCTCAACCCGCTGCTCCGCTACCAGGCGTTCGAGCCCTCCACGTCGTCCATCCGAGCGACTCGACGGCCGGCGCGTCCGGGGCTTCAGGGCGCTCGCGCGCGGAGGGCCTCGGCCAGCTGATCGAGGCTCGCCAGGTGGTGCACGGCACGGAAGTCGTCGACGTGATCGAGGAGCGCGCACACCCCCGGCGCCCAGGGCACTCGCTCGAATGCCCCCTGCGAATCTCTCGCACACCGTCCGCGATACGCGGCCCACGCCTCGTCGTACTGCCGACAGCGTAGCGGCCGCGCGGAGCCCTGCGCCCACGCCCTCCAGGAGCTTCAAATGTACAAGAGTCTCGATTCGCTTCTCCATGCGACCCTCATCGTCGCCTCGCTCTCCTTGGCCGGTTGCAGCTCGGACAAGACCGCCGACACCGCCACGCCTGGCAAGGATGCCGGCTGTCCTGCCGAGGAAGGCGGTTGCCCCGCGAAGGACGGAGGTTGTCCGGCGAAGGATGGCGGCTGTCCGGCGTCCGGAGACGGCGGCACCACGAGCGGGCCGGTCAACGCCGGCACCGCAGACCTCCCGGCGACCGGAGCCGAGGGCGACATCAAGGCGTGGCTCTCGCTCGGCGAGTACAAGAAGGGCAACTGGAAGTGCGAGGCCGCGCCGCACGCCGCCCGCTCGCCGTCACCCCACGGCACGAACCGGATCTGCTCGAACGCCACCCTCAGCGAGCACGGCGCCGGCGAGTTCCCGGTCGGGGCGGCGGGGGTCAAGGAGATCTACGACGGCGCGACCATCACGGGCTACGCGATGTACCGCAAGCTGAAGGCCGGCGGCGGCGAGGCCTGGTACTGGTACGAGGAGCTCGCCGGGTCGAACGTCGCGAACGACACGGGCGACCTCGGCACCGCCAAGTCGGTCTGCGTGGGTTGCCACGCCGGCGCGGGCAGCGATGCCATGCACTCGGGTCACGACCAGGTCTATACCCAGGTCAAATGACGAAGCTCGCCGGCGTGGGCATCGGCCTCCGCCGCGAGATCGCGGAGGCGCTCCTCGGGACTCGTCGCCACCTCGACTGGGTCGAGGTGGTGACCGAGAACTTCGCGGGACTCGCGGGCCGCCCGCGCGACGTCCTGCGTCGCGCGCGGGACCGCTGGACCGTCGTGCCTCACGGCGTGGCGCTCTCGGTCGGGACCACGGCGCCGGCAGGCTACCTCGAGGTGGTGCGCGCCCTGATCCACGACCTCGATGCGCCGTTCTTCAGCGATCACCTCTGCTACGCGTCGATCGGCGCGCACGCCTTCCACGACCTGCTGCCGCTCCCGTTCCACGAAGAAGCCGTGGCGGTCGCGGCCGCGAACGCACGGAGCGCGGCGCTCGCGGTGGGCCGGCCGCTGCTGCTCGAGAACGTGACGTACTACGCGTCGATGCCGGGCAGCGTGCTCCGCGAGCCGGAGTTCATGGGCGCGGTCCTCTGCGCCGCGGGCCCGGAGGTCGGAGTCTTGCTCGACGTGAACAACCTCTACGTGAACGCCGTCAATCACGGTCGCGACCCGCTCGCCGATCTCGAGGCGTTCCCGCTCGCTTCGGTGCGGCAGCTGCACCTTGCAGGCCACACGCGCGAGGGTGACGTCCTGCTCGATACGCACTCCGCGCCGGTCGCCCCGGAGGTGTGGGCGCTCTATCGCGAGGTCCTTCGCCGCACCGGTCCGCTACCCACGCTCGTCGAGTGGGATCAGCACATCCCGAACGTCGACGCGGTCCTCGACGAGGCCGATCGCGCGCGCGCGATCCTCGAGGCCGCGTGAGCTGCCTCGCCGACTTCTTCGCGGAGATGGATCCGTTCCTGCGCGGCGAGCGATCGGCCGAGGAGGTGCTCGCGCGGCTCGGTCCTTCTCCGTCGGGCGTTCGCCGCTTCGCGCTCTACGCCGAGCTCGTACGGCGGCAGCGTCGCGGGATCATCGACCACTTCTACCGACCGGTCGCCGCGGCCGCCGAGGCGAAGGAGACCGGGCTCTTCGGCCGCTTGCGCGATGCGTACCTGGTGCAGCACCCGCCGGCGCACTGGACGCCGAACGAGGCCGCGCGCGCGTTCCCGGGCTTCCTCGCAGAGCAGCCGGTGGTCGACCCGCAGCTGGTCTCGCTCGCCGACTACGCGTGGGCGCGCTTCTCGGTCATGCACGCCGCGCATTGCCCCGGCGATCTCGGGGTCGAAGCGGCGATCCTCGTCCGACACTACGACTGGGACGTCGCGACCTACTCGGAGGCCGTGGAGCGCGGCGCGGAGGACGTCGAGCTCCGCGCCACGCCTCGGACGCTCCTGCTCGGCCGGCACCGCAGCCTCTCCACGCTGGTGGTGCTGACCCCGTCGCTGGCGGCGCTCATCGCCATGGCCGTCGCCTCGGGGCGACGTCCCGCGATCCCCGCGGGGCTCAGCGCGGCGATGGTGGAGGAAGAGGCGCGCGCGCTCGAGGCGCGGGGGCTGTTCCCGGACGGTGCGGCGAAGCTCGTACGCGAGCGGCTCGCGTGAGCCGCGTCGCCGCGACGATCGGCATCGTTCTCCTCGCCGGCCTGGTCGCCTGCGAGGAGCGGCCCCCGCGCCTCGCGCTGGGCACGCTGGTCAGCGCCGCCGAGGCCTCGGCGGACCTCGAAATCCTCGCCGCGGGCGCCATCGAGCTGACCCCTGCGATCCGCGCGCCCACGTCCGACGACGGCCGCCTGCGCATCCTCGCGCTCCTCGCGCTGCCCACGGGCGCGCAGCTCGAGGTCACGATGCGCGACGGCGTGCCGTCGATCGCCGTCCCCGAGGGCACGCGCGCCGCGCGCGTCGAGGCGGTGGGCGACGAGGGGGCGCCGCACGCGACCTGGCGGGTGCTCGACGTTCGCGAGACCCGCTTCGAGCCTGCGCGCGCCGAACGCTTCCGTCTGCTCAGGCCCGCGCGCAACGGCGCCCTCACCGGGCTCTCCTGGCCTCGGACCGACGACGGCGCCCGCCAGGCCGAGGCCGCGATCGGCGCGCTCTTCGAGGCCGACCTGCTCGACGGACCGCGCGCGCCGCAAGCGAGGCGGGACGCGGCCGCGCGCCTCGTGCGGCTCAACGACTGCGCCTCGTGCCACGGCGCGTGGCGACCCGAGGACCGCAGCGCAGGCTCGCGGGTGCAGCGAGGCACCGATGCGCAGGGCCTCTACCTCCTCTCGGCGGTCTTCGCGGACGAGGGGCCCTTCGAGCGCTACCGGCCCCGGAACGCGAGCCGGGAAGATCGTTTCACCCAGGTCCGGTGCGCCGGCGTCGCGGTCGACCGACAGACGAGCCTCTGTCCGGACGGACGGCGGCCGGGCGGCTGGCTCGACGTGCGCGCCGGTCGCGCGGCCGGCGATCCCCACGTGGCGCGCGTCTGCGCGTCTCGACAGGCCCTCGCCGCGCGCATGTCGGCTGCGAGCCGCGCGCTCCTCGGCTCCAGCCTCGAGGAATGCGCGGTGAGCCCGAGGTGACCGCGTCGAGAAGCCGCGCTACGTTCAGCATGACCCGGCATGCAGAACCCGCGCAGCAACGAGTCGATGGACCGCGCCCGCCGTGTGGCGGCGCTCTGGAACTGGCTGCCTGCGTTCCGCGTGGTCGCGGAGTATGGGAGCATTCAGAAGGCGGCGCTGGTGCTCCACGTCAGCCCGTCGTCGCTCTCGCGCACGATCAAGCTGATCGAGGAGGTGACCGGAACGCCGCTCTTCCTTCGCAACCCGTCGGGCCTCACGCTCACTGCGTTCGGTAGTGATCTCCTGAAAGGCACGAGAGAGGCCATGCGCCGCGTCGACGACGCTCTGGAGAGCGGCGGCGCCACCCAGCTGCGCGGCACCACGCTCGTCACGGGCGCGCAGGGCTCGGTGCTGGCGCGGCTCGTCGGACTGTCGGCGGCCCCTCTCACGGTGACGGGGGGCGTGCGCTTCCGCCTGGTCGCGTTGAACGAGGAGCGCGTCGTCGAAGAGCTACTCCGAGGCAACCTCGATCTCGCGTTCGTCGAGGGCAACCCGGTGCCCGACCTGCCCGACGAGCTCGCGCACGAGCCTCTCGGCGATCTCGTGTTCGCGCTCCACGCGCCGCCGGGTCACACGCCCGCCGACGACCCCGCGCAGGAGGGCATCATCGTGCTCACGGGAGCCGAAGGGGAAGGGGAAGTCCGCAACATCGTCGCCACCGTCGCGTCGGTCGACGTCGCGGAGATCCTCGCCGGCAGCGGTCATCTCCTGGCGCTCCTTCCGGTCACGCTCGCCTCGCCGACGTTCACTCGTCTCGGCGGTCCCGTGTCCCGGATGCCGGTCAGCGCCATCGTTCGCCGTGCGCTCGACGACGGTGGGACCCCCCAGGCGACGGCGCTGGTGGCGGCGGTCCGGGCACGCCTCTCGGCGGGCGCTTGAGCCCCGGCGCGTCGCCGCGCCCGCCGCAGGCTCAGAACACGTAGCGAAGCGTGGCCGTGTAGAGCTGCGTCGCCGGGGTGTCGTAGCCGAAGAGCTTCTGCAGGTAGCCGAGCTCCAGCGAGATCTTGTCCGACATCTGCACGGAGGGCAGGACGGTGGCGGCGAAGCGAAACATGCGGATCCGATCGGTGCGATCCGGGTAGCCCGCGGTGTAGGCCTGATCGTAGGCCGGGTCGGTGCGCTCTCCGATGAGGTCGCCGTCGACATAGGGACCGACCTTCACTCCGAAGCGGAAGAACGGGGCGCCCGCGCCGATGCGTGCGGTGCGGACGTGCAGCAGCTGCGTCGCCGCGAACGTCCCGTTCTGCTTCGCGACCGCGCCCGCGGACCCCGAGCCGACGTAGAAGCTCGTCTCGAGCGCGAATCAGGAGGTCATCTCGACACCGGCGCGGAAACCGCCACCGAAGTAGTCGATCCGAGGCAGCACGAACTTCGAGTAGTCGACGCCGATCGGGATGTTCCCGACCAGGAAGACGCCGAACGAGAACGCGGCCGTGTGCACGAGGTTCGCCGACACGCTGGGGGTGATGAAGCTTCCCTTGTTCGAGGGGTGGAACTGGCAGAGGCCAGGCCTGACGACGATCCCCCGGCAGCTGCTCGCGGCGACCGGACCGTTGGCGAGGTCGTTGACCTCGGCAGGCGACTGGTACCCCGTGAATTCGCCGCGCACGGAGACGTCCTGGAGCGGGCCGAGGTCACCAACGCCGTAGCCCGCGCCGACGGTGAAGAGCTCCCAGCTGGCCTTCTGGAAGGAGGCCTTGTTCTCGTTCGGCTCGATCTTGCCGCGCTGCGTACGGCCGAGCGAACGCAGCCCAAAGAGACGGTGCCGGCGTTCGCGAGCGCCGCGGCTCTCCCGAGCGCCGTGAGGTCTCGCGATGATCGGGCGTCACCGCGCGGTCACCGAGGAAGAGAGCGCGAAGATCCTCCGTCTCCATCACGCCGAGCAGTGGCCTGTGGGCACGATCGCCGCCGAGCTCGGACGGCACCACGACACGATCGAGCGCGTTCTCGCGCAGAGCGGCTTGCCGGTGACGAAGCAGTTGCCGCGGCCGCGCCTCGTGGACGCGTACCTGCCCTTCATCGCGGCAACGCTCGCGAAGCACCCGCGGCTGCGCGCGAGCCGTCTCTGGGCGATGGTGAGGGAGCGCGGGTACGCGGGCTCGAGGAGCGGCTTTCGCGCCGTCATCAGCCGGATGCGCCCGCGGCGTCCCGCCGAGGCCTTCCTCCGCCGCTCGGTGCTCGCGGGCCAGGAAGCGCAGGTCGACTGGGCGCACTTCGGC
>JAYTHX010000494.1:0-23016 GCA_043732195.1 Polyangiaceae bacterium | reverse complement strand
CTTCAAGACGGCCGCCTCCCTGACCAAGGATCCGGAGGACAAGCGCTGGCTCCAGGAGCTCGCGGGCGATGCCGCGCGCCAGGCCAAGGAGCCGGCCGACGGCTGACCGCCGCTCACGTCACCGGCCTCACCGCCTTCATCGCGAACGTCGACGGTGACGCGCCCGCCTGGAGGAACGCGATCATCACGTACTCCTCCGCAGTCTTCTTCGGACCGGGCGCCCCGATGAGCGCGCGGTGCCCGGCGTTGAGACGACGCTTCTTGTAGCTCGTGTACAGCGCCGCGGCGCCGCTCTCGTCGATCGGCGAGGACCCCACGTGCCCGAGCAACGCGCGGGCCTGCTCGAGGGAAATGCAGGCCTTTCCCTCCTTCGCCATCGACGCACGAATGCGCGCGATCTCCTCGTACGAGAGCCCGAACAGGAACTCCTCGAATGCGAGGAGCGGCTCCTCCTCGACGTCCTCGCCGCCGAAGTAATCGAGGAAACGCTGGTCGTGCGCCTCCTGGAAGAGGCGGAAGACCTCGTGGGTGCCGAGCATCGTGCCGAGCACCGGCAAAAGCTTGGAGCGCGCCGCCCAGGCCGACTCGAGGAGCGGCGCGAAGTCGTCGATCTCGATGAGCACGCGGTGCTCCCAGATCCGGTAGAGGAACCGCGCGGCGCCGCTCCTCACCCGGCGCGGCACCTCGGGCTCGGTGACGAGCGCGACGAAGAGCTCCTCAGCGAGCTTCGTGTAGATCGACTGCGCGACTTCGTGATCGATCTGTTCGATGAGGTGGCGCGGCGCCTGCGCGGCCTCGAGCATGTAGCCGAGCGCCTTCAGCATGTTGATCTTGGCAACGAGGTACGCTTGGCCAACGACCGCCTTCGTCGGGATGTGCAGATCGAGATCGTACTCGTGCACGCGGCACAGCTCCTCGACGAGGCTCTCGGCGGAGAACGTGCGCCGGGTGGCGGCATCCCACGAGGACGCCATCGACGGCGCATCGCGGATGAGCGTCGCGAGGGTCCCCAGGCGCGCGATCATCCCTTCGAGCTCCGCCCGCTGCATGGGATTGCTCGCGCCGACGGCCGGGAGCGCCCGCTCCACGAGCGCGCGCTCGGCGTCATCGAAGAAGAACCAGTCTGGCGCGCCGGGGATCTCCGCCATCGACCCGATTGTAGCATCGTGCGCGGCATCTTTCCGCGGCTCGCGCGGGTCGACGAGGTTGCGACCGAGGACGAAGCTCGCCGCGGAGGCCAGCAAGCCGTATCCCAGCGCGCCTCGTTCGTCGGCGCGCTCGACACGCCGGAGCGCGATCTATCGCAGCACGTCGCGCTGGCGATCATCGGCCGCTCACCGGTCGAGCGCCAGCTCGCGTTCGCGCGCGACTACCGCGGGCCGGGGGAAGGACAGGTATCCGAAGCTCTCGTACGAGACCTGAGCGCTCAGTTTCCCTGCATCTCCTTCATCGCCTCGCCGTGCACCGCGCGGAGCGCCATCGCCTCTTCGGGAGAGGCGGCGGCAGGCTTCATCGCCTTCGTCGGCGCGGGCGCGCCGTTGCTCGAGAGCGCCTCCTCGCGCGGCAGCGCGAGCGACGCGAGCGTCTTGCGCAGCTTCGTGAGCTCGATGACCTTCTGGCCGAGCGCCCTGTCCCCGGCGAGAGGCAGGCCATGGAGTCGCACGCGCACGACGACGTCCTGCTCCTTGTCGGTGCGCACGAGGCTGGCCGTGGTGGCTCCAGAGATCTCGAGGCGCGGCCCCTGGATCTCCAGCGGTGCGGCCGTGGGCTGCACGCCTCGAAGCGCGGGCTCGCGTACGGCCGGTGGCCTGGCGGGCTGCGCGCAGGCCATGCCGAGCAGCGAGGAGAGGAGCAGCGCGACTGCACCGGAACGAGGAAAACTCATCGGCGCCGTAGGGAAGGCATGGGCGTCCGGTCTTCTGAAGGGTGACGCGCGTCCGCAATTCTCGCGATGACTCGGCGCGGCAGAGTGGTCGTCCCACCGGAGCGACGGACCTATGGGCGGCTCTCACCAATCGTGATCGCGCGAACCGGATCGACGCGCGAGCCTCGTTCTCGCGTGGCATCGTTCTCCGTCTGACGCCGGCGCGTCGTCGCGCGCGACGTCCGCTCGAGCGATCACGAACGAGAGGTTCTTCATGATCTCGATCTCGCTTCGTACCGTGGTTGGACTCCTCGCGGCCCTCGGCTCGACGCTCGCCGCGAGCGCCGCGCAGGCCGACAACTACGTCGTCTATGTGCACGGACGCTCGCAGACCACCTGGAATGCGTCGGCGGTCCATCCCATCGACGGCTTCGCGCCGGCGTTCGTCGAGTACAACGCGACCACCGCGACGCTCGCGCAGGCGAACGTCGACGTGCGCGCGCAGCTCGGCCGGTATTGCAGCGGCACCAACGCGTGCATCGTCGTCGCGTACAGCAACGGCGGCCTCCAGGTCGGCTACACGCAGGCGTATTACCCGGAGGCGCTGGAGAACGCGCTCTACGTCGAGGCCGGCGCCTCGGCCGCGGGCGGCACCGAGCTGCTCAACGGCTTCACGAGCCTCGCCGGGCAGGTCCTCGGCATCACGTACCCGAGCGGCGTCGACGCGACGCTCTCCGTGTCCGGCGCGCGCAATGCGTACAACCACGAGCTCACCGCCGGCGTCGCCACCTATCACCTCGGCGGCAACACCGACTGGCACAACGGCCTGTGGTACGCGACCGCGGCGTTCCTGCCCGGCGACGACGACGGCGTCGTGTCCTTCGCCTCCGCGTTCGGTTGCTCGTCCCCGGGAAAGCAGTCGAGCTCGTGTGCAAAGTACACGGGCCACCAGCTCGACCTCGGCGCCGGCGCGCGGGGCAACAGCCGGCGCTGCGCGAACGCGGAGTGCGGCTCCGTCGATCATTTCGGGATGGACGATCGCGCTGCGTACTGGGCGTACTGACATGCGACGCGGCGGCCTGCTGGTGGCGGCCTCCAGCCTCGCGCTCGCACTGCTCGGCGTGCTCTCGCTCGGGAGGGGGCGGTCCGCCGAGCTTCGGCGCGGCCCCGCGGAGACGGCGACGACGATCGAGACCGATCACGCGCCCGAGGCGATCGCGCTCGCCACGGCTCCTCCGTGGATGACGGCGTCCGCACCATCGGTGGCTCCGGGCGCCGGCGAGGACCACCAGGCGCGGCTCACGCAGCGGGCCGAGCGCGTCTCGCACGCGATCGCGCTCCTGCGCTACCCGCCCGGCTCGCAGCCGCTCTCGCGCGACATGCGAGATGTGCTGAAGCCGAACGCGCGTCACGAGACCGCGCTGCCGCTCGCGCTCGCGACCGGCGGGACCGGCGGCGCGCCGACCTCGGGCGAGCTCTCGTTCCAGCTCACGGGGGACGTCTACACGGTGGTCGGGCGCGGCAGCCTGAGCCCGACGCTCGAGGTGTTCCGCGAGACCACGCCCGGCAGTGAGCGTGAGCGGGTCGCCATCGACGTCACCGACCTCGCGCTGGTGACCGTCGAGCCCGGCGGGACGCGCCCCGTCGCCACGACGCTCGCGCTGAACGACGAGGGCCGCGCGGGCGACGCGGTCGCGGGCGACCGGATCTACGGCACCACCATCGTGCCCTCGGCGATCCCTGCGCTCGCCGCGTACCGTGGCCTCGCGCGGCTCGACGTGGGCTTCGTGGCCCGCGAAGGCGACCGGCGCCCCGCGCACGCGACGCTCGATTTTCGCGTGATCGGCAGCGCGCCGGCGGCGTTCATCGGCGTCTCGAACGAGCGGCTCACCGCGGAGGGCCTCGAGCTCTCGGTCGATCTCGACGTCGACGAGCCAGGTCACTACTTCATCCAGGGCCTGCTCTTCGACGCGCACGACGCGCCGATCGGCTTCGCGGTCGCCCGGCCGACGCTCGCGAGGGGTCGCGCGACGGTGCCGCTCCTCTACTTTGGATTGCTCTTCCACGACGCGGGAGCCAGCGGCCCGTTCGTCTTCCGGACGCTGACCGGCCAGCGGCTCCCCGAGGCGAACGAGCCGGACCGCGCCGAGCTGGCGATGTGGCCTGGCAGCTACCAGACGCGCGCGTATCGCCTCACGGAGCTCTCCGATCGCGAGTACGAATCGCCGGCGAAGGAGGCGAAGATCCAGGCGCTCGCCGCGCTCGCGGCTCGCAAGGGCGGCGGCCGGTAGCGCACCTCGGAAGACGACGCCAATCCTCGCGCAGCTCCCGGAGGAGCCGTCGGAGACCCTCGCGCTGCGACGCGCGCGAGTGCGACGCCTCCCTCCGCGAAGCCTTCCGCTAGAGCGTCGCGCTCGGCTTCTTGCGCGCGCGCGTGTTGAGGATCTCCACCAGCAGCGAGAACACCATCGCCGCGTACACGTAGTTCTTGTTGATGGGCGTCCCCACCCCCTCGGCGAAGAGGAGAATGCCAATCATCATGAGGAAGCTCAGGCCAAGCATCTTGAAGGTGGGATTGGCATCGATGAACCGTGAGACCTTGCCCGCGAACGCGCCCATGAACGCGACCGCGATCACCATCGCGACGACCATGACCCAGACGTCCTTTGCCATCCCGATCGCCGAGACCACGGAGTCGAGCGAGAAGACGAGGTCGAGCCCCACGATCTGCGCGAGGATCGAGGCGAAGGACGCGCCCTTCGCCTTCGAGGCGACCTCGCCGCGCTCGCCGCCCATCGTCTTCTTGTGGATCTCGGTGACGCTCTTCCCGAGCAGGAAGATTCCGCCGACGATGAGGACGATGTCGCGGCCGGTGACGATGTCGACGTGGTGGCTCTCGACCCAGCCGGGCGGGACCCACCCCAGCGACGACCAGTGGAAGAGCGGCGCCTCGAGCCCCATCACCCACTTGATCCCGAGCAGCAGACCCAGCCGCGCGACGAGCGCCAGCGCGAGGCCCAGCAAGCGCGCCTTCCGCTGCTTCTCGGGGGGCAGCGCGCTGACGAGGATCGAGAGGAAGACGATGTTGTCGATCCCGAGCACCACCTCCATGAGCGTGAGCGTGAAGAGCGGGACGAGGGCTTCCATGCGCTCCTAGGCTAGTCCGGCTTCCGGCGGCGTTCGCGTGGACATTCGCGACAGTCGGCCGTCTCCCGCTGCGCGGGCTATACTCGGCGGCATGGATGAGGCGAAGCGCGCGCGTGTCATCGAGGCGCGCATGAAGCTGCGCGAGCGCTTTCGATCGCACGAGACGCCGTCGATGGCCGATGCCACCCCTCTGGGGTCCGGTCCCCCGAACCGGCACGGGATGCCGCAGCTCCCGCCCGACCAGATCGCCACCACGAAGTGGCCCGTGCTCGACCTCGGCCAGAAGCCCGAGATCGCCAAGGCGCGCTGGAAGCTCACCGTCGACGGCGCGTGCCGCCGCCCGCTCGCGCTCGACTGGAAGACCGACGTGCTCCTCGTGCACACCGCCGACGGTCAGCCGCTTCCCGTCGAGCACGGCGGCCCGGTGCGCGTCGTCACGCCTCAGCTTTACGCGTGGAAGGGAGCGAACTGGGTCAACCGTATCGAGCTGATGATCGTCGATCGCCCGGGATTCTGGGAGGAACGTGGTTATTCGAATACCGCTTATCCGTGGCGCAATGATCGGTATTCCTGACCGTCTCCTCGCGGTCGCCGCCTTTGGCCTGCTGACGCCGCTAGGCTGCAACGGGTGCCGCAGCGAGGCCCCGCGTCCACCGCCGGTAGCGGTGGGCGGCGCAACCGCGAAGGCCGAGAGCCTCGCCACGTGCGGAGCGAAGGCCGACGGGCCGGGCGGGGACTCGGAGCAAGGCTTCGCTGGATCGCACGGCAAGCGCACCTACCTGCTGCACGTCCCGGCGACGGCCACGCCCAGCGCTCCCCTCCCGGTCGTCGTCTCGTTCCACGGCGACGGCGGCAGCGGCGCGAGCATGCGCTCGGCGGGCTTCGAGCGTGTGACGGACAACGGCGCCATCCTCGTCTATCCCGACGGCAAGAATCGAGAGTGGGACCTCGAGACCTTGCCGGCCGACAACGAGGACTACGTGTTCTTCGACGAGCTCGTCGCCGACGTCGCGCGGAAGGCCTGCATCGACCCGAAGCGCATCTTCCTCTTCGGCTTCAGCCGCGGCGGCTTCTTTGCCAATCAGCTGGCCTGCCACCGCGGCAACCTGGTCCGCGGCATCGCCTCGAACTCCGGCGGCGGGCCGTATTCGAACTCCCGGAGCGACTTCGACGGTCGCGGCATCTTCACCGGCTGCACGACGAAGCCGCCGGCAGCGATGATCATCCACGGAGACGGCGACAGCACGGTCCCGCCCATCGCCGGCGAGAAGTGCATTCGCCACTGGCGGGTGCAGAACGCCTGCGCGAACGAGAGCGCGCCGCGCGAGCCTGCGCCGTGCATAACGCTGAACGGCTGCACCGAGGGCCACCCCGTCGTCGCGTGCACCGTGCCCGGCATGGGTCACCAGATCTGGGCCAAGGCCGCCGAGGCGAGCTGGTCGTTCTTTCGCTCGCTGTGACGGCGAGCGCCCTGACGGCGGTCAGGTGCCCTGCGCCGCGCGGATGGTGGAGCGCGTGCCGAAGGCGCCCGACGACTCCATGTCGACCCAGGGCACCTGCGTCGGGGTGACGACGGTGGCGACCGCGCTGATCGGCAGCGAGGGGCCCTCGTACGTCCACTCCGCGAGCGTGCCGGGTCGCGCGCCCGTGCCGAGAATGAGCGTCGTCCCGAGTCGTGTCAGGGCCGTCTCGACCGCCCGCTCGACGAGACCGTCGACGCGATCCTGGAGGCTTCCCTCGCGCTCGAGGACGAAAACAGTTCGCGCTCGAGCGGCGCGATCATCGGACGCTCATGGTGGACGAGGTGTTGCCACATGCAGACCTTCGTGATGTCGGGGTCGTCGAGCCGCTCGGGTCGAACGCGGCCACGAGGTAGCGCGCGATGTGATCCGGGTCCACGAGCGTGACGTCACCGTGCACGAGCGTGGGCACGCGCAGGAGTGGATTGTGACCGTACGTGGGGCGCGCGGGCGCGTGAAGTGCGAGAGCGGCGTGCCGTGGAGCTGGAGCGTCACCATCAATTTCGCAGGGCAAACGTATCGTCCGAACGGGTGACGTCCGTTTGAAGACGTTGTAGCCGGGCGAGCGCTGAACCACGGTGGGGTATGGACGAACGTGGCGAGTCACGCCTGAAGCTCTGCGGCGCGCTCGATGCAGCGACGCTCCCCCGCGTCACCCGCGTCTTCGAGAGCGCCGTGGCCGAGCACTGCGCCCGCATCACCATCGACCTCCAGTACGTCACCATGCTGGACAGCGTCGGGGCCCGCGCGCTTCGGGAGCTCTCGACGCGGATGAAGGCCGAGGGACGCGAGGTCGTCCTGGTCGGCGCCTGCGATCAACCGCGGCTGGTCCTGAAGCTTCTCCGGCTCGAGGCCTTGCTCGGCGAGGAGCGCCTCAGCGCGCCGCGCCAGGTCTCGGGCTTCGTCACCCCCCCTTCGAGCGTGCAGCCGGTCGGCTCGAACAGGACCGCGCCCGGCAGCGACTCGGACTCGATGATGTTCTGCTCGCCCGCGCGCTGACCAATGTCGCGTCGCGTCGTAGCAACAGCGAGCCCCTCACGCCTCGAGGAGCTTCCTCATCGCCGCCATCACGGCGGTGAGGCCCTTGAACGGGCGCATCATCACCTTGAAGCCCGTCACGCGGTCGTGGTCGTTCCAGCGAAGGATGTCGACGCCGTTGACCTCGAGCCCATCGACGACCGCCTCGAACTCGAGCACGGCGGAGCGTTCGGAGAGCCATTCGTCGACGTAGCGGAACGTGCCGTTGTCGAGCACCAGCAGCGCGCCGCGCAGGTACATCGAGACCAGCGCCTTGCCCACCTGCGGCTTGTGGAGCGCGGGCGACTCGAAGACCGCATCGTCGGCGACGAGCGCTTCGAAGGCGGAGAGATCGTGCTTCAGCACGGCCTCGTGCCAGGTGGCGATGACCTTCGGTTTCATGTCCGATGCGTAGCGCAGATCCTGAACGAGCGCGGCGTCTCCCCGACCATGCGCTTGAAGTCACGGGTGAAGTGCGCCTGGTCGGCGTAGCCGAGCGGGGCGAGCTCGGGCGGGTGGCGGCTCGCGAGCTGCGCTGCGGCCTCGTGCAGGCGAGAGCGCTGGATGACCCACTCCTGGCTCGCGCCGACCAACGTGCGGAAGGCGCGCTGGAGCGCGCGCCGAGGAGCGGCTCGAGGAACGCCTCGGCGATCGCGATCCGCGCGTCGAGCTCGCGCGTCTCGGCGATGGCGCGCATCCACGCCGCCACCGCGCCGCGGGGACCGAGCAGGTCGCCGAGCGGCAAGATCCGGTACGTGATGCGCGTCATCGAGGCCCCGAGCAGCGACTCGAACATCGCGGGGCGCAACGTGATCCCGAGCTTCCACCCTTTGCCTTCGATGCGGCTCGCGACGCGAGGACGTTCGCCGCCGCCCACCAGCATCGAGCTCCCCATCGCGGCGGCGTGCTGGCCTACCGCGGCGATCAGTTCATCATGCAGCTAGGGCATCTTCAGGCCGTGATCGGCGCAGGACTTCGCGTTGATCTCCTCCGCGCGCTTCAGCGCCGGGCGCGCTCCGAGGCGCTCGGCGTAAGCGTTGAAGGAGGGACGCGGCGCGATCATCTTGAACATCAGCATGAAGCGGAGCGTGCCGCCGAAGACGACGTCCGCCATGGTGAACGTGTCGCCGAGCAGATACTCGCGCCCGGTCACGGCCTCCTCCATCGCGGTGATCATCGCGTCGTACGAACCCCAGCCCGCCTGCGAGTCCTTGTAGGTCCACTCGGAGCTCTTCGCCATCAAGCCGGGCTCGATGACGGACGGCGCGAAGAACGACCAGCGCAGGTAGGCGGCGCGCTTCGGGTCGTCGACCTTGGGCGCGAGGCGCCCGTAGGCATGGCGATCCGCGAGGTAGAGGGCGATCGCCGCCGACTCCGTCACCACCGCGTCGCCGTCGGTGAGGATGGGCAGCTTGCCCATCGGGTTCAGCGCGACGATCTCCGGCGCCTTCGTCCCGCCCTTCATCATGTCGACGAAGCGGAGCTCGTAGGGAACCCCGACCTCCTCCAGCATCCAGACGGCAGTGGCGGCTCGCGAAAAAGGATGGTGATACAGAACGATCGACATGGGCTCCACCTCTCGGTGGCAGAGTCTAGTACTCGTGCACGCCCCGTCGACGTTTACGAGGCGATGATGGCGAAGACCGTCCTCGCCGCCGATCAGAACGAGGACCAGCTCGGCACCGAGTCCGCGAACGTGCTCCTCGGCGGCCAGACTCTCCGCTGCCTCAAGACGAGCTACCGTGTGCGCGTCGGGAAGCACCAGGCCACGATGAGCCATGCCCTCGTCCGGCGCGCACCCCGCGGCGGCGGCGCGCTGCACGGTGCGCAGAACCTGCATCGGGTCGCAAGATCTGCGCGGCTAGGAGCCCGTCTGCGTGTCCTTCTTCTGCTCTCCCTTCTTCGCGCCCGGGGCTTCGGCCGGTACGCCGCGCAGCCCTCGGCGAGCAGCGCCCGGAGCTCGCTCGCGCCGATCTTGCCGAGACGAACGAGCACCGCCGGACAACCCTGCAACGTCACGCAGCACGCCGAGATCTACTTCGTGGGACGCTCCGCCGGTTCGGCTCGCGAGCTCCTCGATCACGCGTCAGAAAAAAGCTGACATATACCTGTCAGCATGTCCGGGTAGACTGGTCTTCGGTCGCCGTTGCGACCCAGGAGGACGCCGTGAAGCTCTATTTCCACCCCATGTCCGGAAACTCGCGGCGCGTGCTGCTCGTCGCCACCCACCTCGAGGTGCCGCTGGAGCGCGTCCTCGTCGATCTGACGAAGGGCGAGCAGCGTGGCGCACCCCACCTCGCGCGCAACCCTAACGGGCGCGTGCCCGTCCTCGACGACGACGGCTTCGTGCTCTGGGAGTCGCGCGCCATCATGGAGTACCTCTGCGACAAGACGCCGGGCCAGACGCTGCTCCCGACCGGCGCGCGCGGCCGCGCGGAGGTGAATCGCTGGCTGTTCTGGTGCGCGGCCCACATGGCGCCGGCGAACACGATCGTGGTGCAGGAGAACTTCGTGAAGCCGCTCACGGGCCGCGGCCCTACGGACCCCGTCGAGCTCGCGCGCGGCGAGGCGCTCGTCGCGCAGTACGCGCCGGTCCTCGATGCGCACCTCGCGGACAGGACGTGGGTCGCGGAGGACCGCGTGACGCTCGCCGACTACTCGCTCGCCGCCGGCTTCGCGCTCGCCGGTCCGGCGCGCCTGCCGATCGGCGGCTACGCGAACCTCCAGGCGTGGCTCGGCCGCGTGCAGGAGCTCGACGCCTGGAAGCGTACCGCCCCGCCGCCGCCGCCGCCGCCCGGTGACGGCGGTGCACACCACGTCGCGCCAAACCACTAGCCGAACTTTCGCTCGTGGGCCGCGAGCTTGCCCTCGACGCGCTGCACCGCAGCCTCGACCCGCGCGCCGACCGAGGCGCCGTCGTTCGTCGAGGCGAGCAGCGCCGTCGAGTGTGCCGCGCACAGGTTCTGGATGTCGCGGGCCTGCTCGACGAGCTCTCGGCACCAGGCGCGGAAGTCGGCGACGGCGCCGGCGCGGTGCTCGAGGACGGAGCTCAGCGAGGGGTGCAGGCGCGTGACGTCGGCCTTGAAGAGGCGAAACGGCCACGGCACGCGCACGTAGAGGAGCGTGTCGTCGACGTGGAGCGTCTTCGACGCGTGATGGAACGCGAGCACCGAGGCGAAGTGGAGGTTCTCGTTCTTCGGAATGAAGTCGACGCCGCGGGGCACCGAGAAGCCGAGGTCGTCGCGGAAGAGCGCGTGGCACGCGGCGTCGTCGATGAGGAGCGGCTCCCAGGGAAGGTCGGCGGCCTTCTCTCGATGGCGCGCCGTGCCGTACAGCTTGGCGCGCGAGAACGCCTCGTGCACCGAACGCACGTGGAGGGTGTGAAACGGATGCAGGTGGAGGATGGCCTCGAGGTCCTCGCCGTCGTTGGTCCGCTCGCGGATCCAGCGCAGGGTCTCGTCGTCGATGGCGCAGGCATCGAGGAGCAAGAACTTGCCGCTCGCGCGGCGCACGAGCGAGGCGTGGGTGCCGAGATCGTAGATCCCGGCGATCATGAACGAGCCGCGGATGTTCCAGAATCCGTCGGCCACTTCGATGACGTTGGGAGGCGGTAGAGCGCGAGTCATGGGCCGCAGGCTACAACGGATTGCAGAGCGAGCGCGGCTGGGTCGCCGACTCCGCGCGATCGGGGCATGGCGAGCTCGGGTAGACGGCGCGTGGGGTCCACGACATGATCTTCGTGCGTCGCGCCCCCGTCCCGGAGCATGATGCGCCGATGATGGACTCGACGGCGCTCGTGATCGGCTTGCTCGCGGCGACCGCGCTTGCCGCGTGCTCGAAGGAGGAAACGACCAGCTCGGCGGCGGCGAAGACCGTCGATGCCGCGGTCGCGCCGGCGGCGCCGAAGAACCTCGACCTCGCGAAGGCCGCGCTCGTCACCGCGAAGGCGAAGTATGCGAAGCACGAGGTGGTGGACGCGGAGTGTGCGCCCATCAAGAGCCTCGAGGCCGACTTCGCGAAGGATCCCTCGCCGGAGGCCGGGAAGACGCGCCGCGAGATCGACGTCTTCTGTGGGATCGACGTGACCCTCGAAGGCGCCGTCGCGACGTTGAAGACCGACAACGAGAAGCTCACGGCCGCCATCAAGAAGAAGGACCGCACGACCGAGCAGATGTACGCGGCGACCGTGAGGGACGGCTGCGCATCGGTTCGGCAGCAGCTCGAGGCGCTCGCTGCCGATCACCTCGACGGCGAGCCGAAGGTCCCGGCGCTGAAGGTCGAGGTCGACGCGATCTGCGCGGCCCCGGGCGGCGTGCGCAAGAAGTAGTGCGCGGCTCAGGCCCGCGCCTTCGGGTCGAAATCGTGGCTCGGCGCGTGGTATCTCCGAGCCGTGAGCACCACCGAGCGGATCGAGAAGCTGATCGCCCTCTCGGGATCGGAGAACGAGCACGAGGCGCGCTCCGCCGCTTATCTCGCCTGCAAGCTGATCCGGGAAGGCGGCTTTCGCGTGGTCGCGGCTGCGCCGGAGGCTCCGCCGTGGCTCGACGACTTCGTGCCTCCCGGGTGGACCGCCGCCCCGCGCCCGCCGCCGCCGCGTCGCCCCGCCCCCGACGTGCGGCCGCGGCGCGCGGTTCCCTGCGAGATCGGCCGCGCGAGGCGCTCCGGGCGCTGCGCCGTGTGCGACGAGATCTACGAGGAGGGCAGCGACGTCGCGCTTCCCACCCTCACGAGCGACCGCTTCCTCGGCGCCGCCCACGCCGACTGCCGCGCCCGGTGGAACGTGCCCGTCGAGGCGTGACGACGCGCCCGCGCAGCGCGCGGTCACGGCGGCGTCGCGGTCGCCGAGCGGCACTCCTTCGGCTCGCAGCCCGGCCGTTGGGGCCGGGGGTCACGCGATAGTTCGGCGTGAGGGTCGTGTCCACGAGCGGAGCGCCGTCGCGCGAGGCACGCCACGTCGAGCTCGAACATGTAGGCGCCGCGTTCGCGATAGGCAAATTGCAGCTCGAAGGCATTTGCGCAGCCCATCTCGCCTATCTCGGTGCATGCGCGGTCGCCGCCAAGAGAGAAGCATCCTGCAGCCTTCCGCGATCCCGAGCGCCGCGCAAGTCGTGATACCGCGGTCGCCTCGCCGCGGGGCAGGGCGAACCGACCGCTCCCGGAGGCGCCGGGGCCTCCGGCCCGTCCTGGGTGAAAGCAGTCAGCGACGATCGAGCAGGTGTCGCGGCGTGCGGCGGATCGGGAGCGCCTTCGGCCGCATCGCGCGCTGCACCACCACCGCGCCCGACGCGCGCGCGGTGGCCTCGAGAAACGCGTCCAGCTCGCGGCGCGACATCGACGCAAGCGCGCGGACACTCTGCGAGCAGCGCTCGCCGGAGACGTCGATCATCACGCGTGGGTGGAGGTGGCTCATCGAAGCGGCCACTTCATGACACGCAGCACGGGGTCTGTCCAGTCGCACCGGGGCGACCCTGCGGGCGTCGATCCCATCCCACGACGGATGGTCGCGCGGGCGGCGTTCATCTTGCTCCGACCAGCGCCCGACGCACCGGCATCACGGCTCGCAGGCGGCGCCGCACGCGCGCGCCACGCACGTGTCGAGCGCCTGGAGCGCGAGCGCGCCGCCGGACCCCGACTCGTAGCAGCGCTCGCGGCAGTCCTGGTCGCCCGCGCACGAGGCATCGCAGCTCTCGAGCGCCGAGCACGCGGCGTTGGTGCTGCACCCTCGCGACTCGGAGCAGCAGCTCGTGTCGATGCAGGTCTCGCAGACCGTGGTCGCCGGGCCGCGACCACACGGACCGCTCGCGGCACCGGGCGCGACGATCACGCCGCTGCCGCCGCCGCAGTAGCGAGCGTTCGTTCGATTGCACGAGGTCAGGCTGTCGACGCAGCGCCCCGCGACGCACGACGCCGCGAGCCAGCTCTGCGAGCCGGTGCCGCAATCGCAGCAGGTGGACACGCAATCGGCGGGCACCGCGCACACATCCCCGGCGGCGTGGCGGCCGGCCAGGAGCGTGGAGGAGGCCGGGCACAGGCCCTGCGCCGACTGCTCGGTCGCGTCGTCACCGCCGGCCGTGGTCGTGCTCGCGCCGCCGCCGATCGCTCCGCCGCTGGCGTACTCGCCGTCGGTGCGGTTCCAGGCCTCGCCGGGATGCAGGCCGCAGCCGCCCCCGAGGAGCAGGACGGCCCCGGTCGCGACGGCGATGAATCTCGGGGCGCTCATGAGGACCAGTGCTGATTTAGCGCGCCGCGGCGAGGCGGTCGAGCAAATGCCTGAGCGTCATCCTCGCCATCTCTCATCTGCTCGATCGGGAGCTGTCCGGCGCGCCGACCACGCGGAGCGCGCAGGAGTCGAGCTGCATGTCCGTTGCGGGGGCGGGTTGATGGAGGGTGACGAGCGCTCGCTCGTCGAGGCGCTCTAGAACCTCGTCGCCAATGCCACCTTCGTGTTCAGCCCCCGGTCGCCCGAGTGCGTTCGGCCTCGAGGCCCAGCACGTCGCAGAGGGTGCGCCGCACGCGGCGCGCAGGGCGGGCACGGAAGGGGCGAGAGCGTCGGAGTGACCCTCCAACGGGCCGCGACCCATTATTTTACGACGCAAAACCACGGCGCAACGCGCCTCTCGAATCGGGGCTACCGGGTTCCGAGCGCGGCGGCCACTGCCGCCACGAGATCCACGTGCGGGCGGACGCGCACGGCCTCGTCGGCCATCCGCGATGGGCCCTCGAGCACGATCTCGGGCACGCCGCGGTCCTCGGAGTACGCGATGGAAGCCTGCTGCCGCAGCGCGAGCGCCCCCAGCTTCCACACCGCGCGCATGGTCGGCGTCGACGGCGAGAGGCCAGGAGGGCGCAGCCGCAGGCCGAAGTAGTCTCGCTGCGCGAGCACCGTCCCGCCCGCGGCGAGCGCGGCGCAGAACGCATGCGCCAGCGCGCGGTCGACGCAGCGGTTCGCGAACATGAACGTGCCGCTCTGCGGTCCTTCGTGGAGCGAGATCACGAAGTCCGGTCGTTCGCGTTCGTAGACGTCGCGCACCACGCGTGCCTCGGGGGTCGCGAAACGTACGAAGTCGCGATTGATGTCGTGGCCGCCGGCATTGCGCCGTGAGTGCTCCGCCGCCCCCACGGGATTCACCGGCGTGATCACCACCAGCCGAACCTCGTCCGCGCTCCACGCCTCGAGGATCGATGGCACCGCCAGCAGGCCCGCGCGCTCGTCACCGTGGACACCGGCCAGCACGAGCAGCGTCTTCGCCGCGGAGGCCCGCGAGCGCACCGAGAGGATGGGATGCGCGCGGTCGTGAAACGGCACCGTCGCCTCGGTCGCGACCTGGAAGCGCTCCCCGTCGAAGGCGCGGATGCGCGCGACGTAGCGATCGGGGTCGAAGACGAGAGGCACGCTGCCCATACGGCGAGGCTAGGCGACGAGGTAGGCGAGCACGAGGGCCCCGGCGGCGCCCGGCGCATTTGCGCTCGCACGAGACTTCCGGTCGCCTCCGGTTGGGCGTACGATCCCCGCACACGCGCCGCATGAGTCAGACTCAGCATAACGCCAGCGCCGTCCCTCTGGAGCTCGGCAAGTATCGGCTCATCATCGAGCTCGCGCAGGGCGGCATGGGCTTCGTTTATCTTGCCGTTGCGCAGGGGCCTGCGGGCTTCAACAAGCTGGCGGTCGTCAAGGAGCTCAAGCCTTCCCTGCTCGAGGAGCCGGGATTTCTCGAGATGTTCCTCGACGAGGCGCGGCTCTCCGCGCGCCTCAGTCATCCTAACGTCGTGCAGACGAACGAGGTCTCCGTCGAGCAAGGCCGCGCCTTCCTCGCCATGGAGTACCTCGACGGACAGTCGCTCAATCGAGTCCGGTCACGACTCGGCAAGAGCCGCTCGCTGCCGCTCGCTGCCGACGTGCGCATCGTCGCCCACGCGTGCGCCGGCCTGCATTACGCGCACGAGCTGCGCGACTTCGACGGTACGCCGCTCGGTGTCGTCCACCGCGACGTCAGCCCCCACAACATCTTCGTGACGTACGACGGCCAGGTGAAGATCGTCGATTTCGGCGTCGCGAAGGCGCTGAGCTCCAATCACGAGAGCACCATCGGCGTCCTGAAGGGCAAGGTGCCGTACATGGCGCCCGAGCAGGTCATGGGCTCGCCCATGGACCGACGCTCCGACATCTTCGCGCTCGGCGTCATCCTCTGGGAGGCGGTCGCCGGACGTCGCATCTGGGACGGCCTGCGTCCCGAGACCATCATCGCGCGCATGATGTCATCGGACATCCCGCGGCTCGTGGAGGCCGCGCCGGACGCCGACCCCCGGCTCGTCGCCGTCGTCGAGCGTGCGATGGCCTTCGCGCCGGAGCATCGCTATCCGACGGCCGACGCGCTGCGGGCCGACCTCGAGTCATGGCTCGCAACCGTGGAGGGCGGCGACTATCGCGCCGTCGCGGTGGTGGGTGCGGAGATGATGCGCGCCTTTGCGAAGGAGCGCGCCCAGGTGAGCGCGTCCGTCTCCGATCAGCTCCGCCGGCTCGGGAGCGGGCAGGCCGGCGCGCCGAGCGTCGGGCTCGTGCGTCTCCCCTTTGCCGCGACCGGCTCGCATTCCAGCATGTCGGCAGGGAGCGCGGACGGGCATGTCGGCCACTCGGGGACCGGCGCGATGGCATCACCGATCGTGATGCACGGCGATCCTGCGGTCGCGTCGGGATCGCACTCCGGACTCACGCCTTCGGTGGCGGAGCGCGTCGTCGACTACAGCTCGAATGCCACGGTGTCGATGGCGGTCGCGACCTCGCGGCCGCCGCTGGTCTCGGCGCCGGCCCCGCACATGCGTCCAGCGTACGGCGCGGCCATCGCCATCGCGGTGCTCACGGCGGCCTCCCTCGCGCTCGGGCTCGTGGTCCTCCTCGCGCGCACGCGAGCGCCCACCACCGCGACCAGCGCCGACTCGAGCGTCGCGGCGACTGCTTCCGCGACGACGACGACGACGACGGCAGGAGCGGCGGGCATGCGCTCGGCGTCTGCTGCCGGTAGCAGCGAAGCGTCGACCGTCGATCTCACGTTTCGCGTGTCGCCCCCGAACGCGCGGGTCTACGTCGATGGCGCGGCGCTGCCGAAGAACGCGCAGAACGCGACCTTCAAGCGAGACACCGTCACGCATCGGCTCCGCGCGGAGGCCCCGGGGTATGTGACGAAGACCGATCTCGTGACGTTCGAGCAGAGCGCGGAGGTGGTGCTGCAGCTCGAGCGCGTCGGTGCGCCTGCGCTGCCCGTCCGACCCGTCCGCCCCGGCCCGCCCAGCGTTCCGCCCGAGACGACCAGCAAGCCCGACGTGCCGGCGAAGCCCGGCCGCCCTGCCCGCCCCATCGATACCGATCTGGATCCGAAATGACCCGTGCCACCCGCGTACGCGCCCGCGCGACGCTCCTCGTCCTCGTCGCTGCGCTGATCGCGTTCGGTTGCAACCTGGTCGTCGGCAGCTACGAGTACCGCGACAGCGCGGAGGGCGGGAGCGGCGAGGCGAGCGTCGACGGCGGCGGTGAGACCGGCTGCATCGATCCCACCGGCAACGGCGGCCGCGGCTGCACGCGCTGCCCGCCGGTCACCACGCTCGACTACCTGAACAGCTGCACCGCGGCCGAGTGCTCGCCGTTCGACAACCGCGCCCGCAGCGTCACCGCTCCTGGCGCGCGTCCCCTGCCCGCCGCGCCGCCCCCGCCCGACGGCGGCGTGTCGAGCTCCGACGCCGGCGGCATCCCGTCGTGCAGCGGCCTTCCCAGCCCCGTCTACGTCACGGGAGCGACCTTCTCCACCATTTTCCTCGGCAAGATCGCGCAGTCGCTCGCGCAGAAGAACACCACGCTCGTCTTCCTCGGCGCCGCCTCCTGCACCGCGTTTCGCTCGGTCCTGGAGGGCACCACGATCGAGGGCAGCGCCGTGCACTGGACGGCCGACGTCACGCTCGATCCCGCGCTCGCATCGAGCCAGGTGCCGTGCAGCATCGACCCCGGGACGGCGCCCGACATCGCGGTCTCCGACGTCTTCGGCACGACCTGCCAGGATTTCCCGCAGGGCGCGCTGCCTTCGAGCATCACGGACAGCTTCGGTCCGGTGCAGGCGCTCGGGTTCGCCGTGCCCTCCCAGTCGAAGCAGCGCTCCATCAGCGCTTCCGCGGCGTACGACGTCTACGGCTTCGGCGCGCAATCGGGCGTCGCGCCGTGGACGGACGAGACCGCGCTCCTCCATCGCGGCGGCTCGTCGGGCACGCAGAACCTGATCGCGGCCGCGATCGGTCTACCCGCAGCGGCCTGGCGCGGGAGATTCCAGGCGTCGACCGCCGAGCTCACGACCACGCTCCTCCAGCAGGGCAGCATGGCCGGGTCCGTCGCGGACAGCACGCTCGGCATCGTCTCGTCCGACGTCGCGCAGCAGCGCCCCGATCAGCTGCGCCTGCTCGCATTCCAGGCCGCCGACCAGACCTGCGGCTTCTGGCCGGACTCCACCGCCACCGCGCGTGACCGCAACAACGTCCGCGAGGGCCGCTACCCGCTGTGGGGCCCTTATCACTTCTTCACGCGCAACCCGCCGGCCAAGCCGAGCACGCAACAGGTCGTGAACGCGGCTGCAGGAAATATCAGCGTCGCGGGCGTCGACCTCCTCACGCTCTATGCCCAGAAGGCCCTCGTCCCGCAGTGCGCCATGCACGTCGCGCGCACGAAGGATGGCGGAGGCCTGAAGGCGTTCAAGCCGGACGTCTCGTGCAGCTGCTACTTCGATTTTCTCACCACCGGACAGAGCTCGTGCAAGACGTGCAGCGCCTCCTCCGAGTGCAGCGGGTCGGCGCCGAACTGCAACGTCTTCAACGGCGTCGGATACTGCGAGCCATGAGGACCGCGCACCTCCGCTCCGCGCTGGCCCTCGCCGCCGCGCTCGCCATGGTCGCGCCCTCCACACGCGCGCAGGCGCAGCCCGCCGCGAGCAGCGCGGAGACGAAGCTGCACTTCCAGCGCGCCGTGAAGCTGTACGCGGAGGAGGATTATCGCGGCGCGCTCGTGGAGTTCAAGCGCGCCTACGAGCTCTCCAACAACTACGTCATCCTCTACAACCTCGGGCAGACGAGTTTCCAGCTGCGTGACTACGCCGCCGCGCTCGCTTCCTTCGAGAAGTACCTGGGAGCCGGCGGCGCCCAGATCGCGGCGGCGCGGCGCCAGGACGTGGAAAAGGACCTCGACGACCTCCGAGGCCGCGTCGCGAAGGTGACGATCGAGACGTCGGTGCCGGGCGCGAGCATCAGCGTCGACGACGTTGCGGTCGGCAAGTCGCCGCTGCCCGGTCCGATCACGGTGAGCACCGGACCGCGCAAGTTCACCGCGACCAAGGAGGGCTTGCCCTCCGTGACCCGCGCCGTCGAGCTGGCCGGTGGTGACAAGGCGGTGGTCAAGCTGGACTTCCCTGCGCCCGCGGCGGCGTCGACCCCGTCACCACCGAAGCGCGAGGAGCCGCCTCCGCCCAGCGGAGTCTCGCCGATCGCGTTCGTCGGGTTCGGCGTCGCGGTGGTGGGCATCGGGGTCGGCACCACGTTCGGGATCCTCGCGCTGGGCACGAAGTCCGATCTCGACGCGCGCTGTCCCGACCGGGTGTGCCCCGCCGATGCTCGGGACAAGGGCGATGCGCTGTCGACGCAGGCGACGATCTCGACCATCGGGCTCGGCGTCGGCGTGCTCGGCGCCGTGCTCGGCACCTACTTCCTCGTCACGGGCGGGTCATCGGCGAAGGCGTCGACCAGCGCCGCGATCGCCCCGTACGTCTCGGGAGCCGGCGGCGGGCTCCAGGGCCGCTTCTAGCGCGCCCCGCAGGCCCTCTTTCGCCCTCACCGGACGTCGAGCCTCACGTCGTCGAAGCGGACTTCCGACGAGACGAGGCGATTCTCGGCACAGAAGAAGCCGAGGCTGATGCTGACCCGGGTCGGAGCCGCCGGGCACGCCGCGGCCACCTTCTCGCCGGCGTTCAACGCGTTCGCCCCGTCGATCTCGAAGCGCAGGTCGCGGCTCGCGAGGTCGACGTCGATGGCGTATCGGTGCCATCCGCCGGCGGGGGGCCCTGCCGCGATGGAGTGCACGACCTCCGCAGCGGCAGGGCGTCGCTCGCGAAGAGCGCCGGTGGGACGCGTCGGGCTCCAGAGCAGGAGGCAATCCACCGCTCCGTCGAGCCAGTCGAGGTGGGCCAGGATGTCTGCCGGCTCGAGCTCGCCATTCGCATCACCCAGCCACGCGCTGAACGAAAGGGTCAGGTGGCTCTTCGGCTGCAGCGCGACCGAGCGAAAGAGGCGCTCGTGGTTGCAGCCCGAATTCGCAGGCGGGGAGTTGGCCGCGTAGGTGAAGCGCGGGGCCCGCGGCGGCGAGCGCGGGTTCTCGGTATCCAGGACCGCAGCGCCGCCCTCCGACGCCTCGGCGAATTCCCAGCTCCCCACCAGGAACGCGCGCCCGGGATCGTCGAAGTCGTCGCAGAAGGCGGCGTCCAACGTTCGCGCAGAACGGCGCGGGGGGCCCGGCGTCCTTTCCGCTGTCGCCTCCGCCCTCCTCCACCGTCGGGCCGTCGGTGGTCTGACGGTCAGCGGCGGTGGTGGATCCGTCTGCCGGCGCCACAACGCCAGCCAGCCCGTCGACGTCGACGAGAGCAGCTGGCCACGGCCAGACATGCCACGACGAACACGAAACGAAGCGAGTGACGGGCCGCGGTTCTCACGCTCTTCACATGTCGAGTCTACCGCGACGCGGCCTTCGGCCAACGGTCGTCTGCCCGGTGCCGAGAAGGCCGCTCACGGGGCGCGTCGATGGGATCAGGGCGCGGGCTGTACGACCGCGCAGCTGTCGAGGGTGACTGCGGTCTGCGCGAACAGGCGGCCGTTGATCGAAGCGCCGGTGTGAAAGGCGATTGACGTCTGACTCAGGATGGTGCCCTCGAGGTGCGCGGTCGTGCCGGCATCGACCAGACCGGAGACCTGCCAGAAGATGTTCTTGGCCAGCGCGCCGCCCTTCAGGATGATCTTCTTCCCGCTCGACACCGTCAGATTCTGAGCGATCTGGAAGATCCAGATGTCCGTCGAGCTACCGCTCAGCGTGACGTCGGCCGGGATGAGGACACCGGTGCCCCACTTGTAGACGCCTGCCGTCAGCGTCTGGCCGCCGATGTTGCCGGCGCCCAGCTCGGTGACCCTGGGGGCGCGGCCCGCCGCATCGGTGAACGCCGTCTGCATGTCACCCACTGCAGTGGTGAGGTTGGACGGACTGGGGACTGCGTAATCGGCAGCGTAGATCCTCCCGGTAACCTGGGCGGAGCTCGAGAACACGTTCTGGGGATTCGTGATTAGCGAGAAGCCGGTGACTGCCGTGGCGGCGATGGGGCTGACGCCGAGGTTTCCGGTGATGGCGGAGGGCGGGACGGTCGAGACTCCCGCCTTGGAGAGAATGACGTAGTTGCCGGCGGCTCCGAGATCGACTGCGCCGCGTGCCAGCGGGCTGGCGACCGCCTTGGTCGTCACATCGTCGATCGGATTCGCGCTGTCGTCAGGGGTTGCTCCGTCCGAGCTTGCGCACGCGGCGCCGAGCGAGACCAAAAGAAGAAGAAGAGCGGACTTCGACATCATGGCCGTGGGGTGCGTAATGGGAATCGCTTTCAGAGACGCGTCGCGTCTCGTGTTCAGGTGGGTCGGGCCACGCACCGTCCGAGGGGAGGGGCTGACCGCGTTCTCTACCGGCGTCCGTCAGGTCGACCGTTGGCAGAGTGCAGATGGACGGTGCTCTCGGGCAGGCTGCCTTGCAACGAGGCAAATGATCCAAAACGGACGTGCACACCCGCTGATTGTGGGACGCTATGGCGCCATCGAAAGATCCACCCCCGCGATGAGGAGGTCCAGGCGTTTCACCTCCGTCGTGAAGGATGTACTGTCTCTCATGACCATGCATCGAACCGGGGCGTACGCGGTGGGTGCACTGGCGCTGTTGGGCGCGATGGCGATGGCGAGCTGCGGCGGCGACGCGTCTCCCGGCGCCGACGCGCCGGATGGCGCCGCAGGCGGATCGAGCGGCGGGTCGAGTGGCGGGTCGAGTGGGTCGAGTGGGTCGAGTGGCGGATCCAGCGGATCCAGCGGGTCCAGCGGTGATGCCGGCACGGCCGACGCGGACTCGGGCCCTCCGGATCCTTGCGGCAGCGCGCTCTTCTGCGAGACGTTCGACAGCTATGCCGGCGTCACCTCCATCGCCGACAAGCAGAAGCTCGGTCCGTGGAGTGCAACGCTCAAGGCCGGCGCCACGATGAAGCTCGATGGCACGCACAAGACGTCGGGTGCCAATGCCCTCCACGTGCACGTCGACAACGCGGCGACCGCGGGCGGGCGGCTCTTCGCGAACGGCGCCCAGCCGCTCTTCACCACCAAGCCGACGCATCTCTACGGGCGGATGATGATGTACATCGACCCGAACGGCACCAGCGTGCACTGGACCTTCTTCGGCGTGGACGGCACGACCGCGGCCGGCACGCCTGCGGCCGGCGCGAACCGCAATGCGTCGTACATCCTGAGCTCGCTGCCGAAGAACAACGTCAACACGTACAGCTTCGTGTACGGCCTCGCGTCCACCCCGGGCGACGGCTTCCACGACTGCTCCTCGCAGAGCGCCACCGCGATGCCTTCGACCTGGTCGTGCGTCTCCTTCGAGATGGACTCGGACACCCGCAAGCTGCGCATGTTCAAGGACGGCGCGACGGCGCCGATCCTCGCGGTCGACGATCACGGAAACGGCTGCGTCGCCCCGACCTCCGTGACCTCTCCTTGGTACGGCCCCGCCGTCACGGAGCTGTTCGTGGGCGCGTGGAGCTTCCACCCGATGAACGCCCCCCTCGACGTCTGGATCGACGACCTGGTCGTCGACACGAAGCCCGTCGCCTGCCCGAGGCCGTGAGCCGAGCGCGGACCTCGGACGGCGGCGGCGGCTACGGCCGCCACGCACCCGGCGCCGGACAGCCCGCGGGGGTGCAGATCGTGACCGTCCCTCCGTTCACCTTGCCCATGCTCGCCGTGGTGCCCGCCGAGCATTGCGCCGCGCTGCCCTCCTGCTCGTAGCACTTGCCGCCGCCCGCGCCGTCGGACATGCACGGCGCGACGATCCCGCAGTCGGCCTGCTTCTGGCACTTGAAGAGCGTGCACCCGGAGCCGCCGCTGCTGCCCGAGCTGCCCGAGCTGCCGCTGCTGCCGCCAGGGGACGGACAGAGCGCCGCGAACGATGACGCGGCGGAGATTTCGGCGCACGATTTCCCCTCGAGGCAGGTGAGCTGATCGGTCGTCACGGTGCCCGAGCAGATCTGCGAGCCGCACTCGGACTTGGCCTGCGCAGCGGCGGCGCCGCAGGTCGTGAACTTCGCCTCGCAGCGCGGCGCGCAGCTGCTCGCGGTCGCGCCAGAGGCTCCGGAGGACGAGGTTGCTCCC
>JAYTHX010000493.1:0-23085 GCA_043732195.1 Polyangiaceae bacterium | reverse complement strand
CCGCGAGCGTCCAGGCGTGCGGCGGCTCCTCCGACGACGGGCCTGCCGCGGCGAAGCCCGACGCGAGCATCGCCGAGACCTCCACCGAGACCGGCGCGAAGGACGCGACCACGGACGCGGCCGACGCCGCGCCTCCGTGCGACCCGAAGAAAGACTTCCTCGCCGACATCCCGGACGCGTCGATCGCGGACGGCGCGTCGAGCACCGGCGTCTGCATCGCGTGCGTCAAGGCGCAGTGCAGCGCGAACGTCGCCAAGTGCGCGGCCGACTGCGTGTGTCAGGGCGTCGCCGGCGGTGCGCTCGACTGCTATGCGAAGAGCCAGGACATCGTCAAATGCGCCTCGTCGCTCATCGCGGTCCCGAAGGCGACGCAGACGATCGGCATCGGGCTCTTCACCTGCGTCCAGAAGTCTTGCAAGGACGAATGTGCCGCAGCGGCTTTCGTCGACGGCGGTGACGGCGGCTGACCGACTGCGCATCCTGCCACAGCGCGGCCTCTTTGGGACCGTTCGGCACGATGCGCCTCGCCGTGCGGCGGTCTTGGAACGCCCTTCCCATGCGGTAACACCGCGAGGGGAGGGCGTTTTGCTTGTCGCAGGGGGAACTGGTCCGGTCCGTGCTTAGGGCAGGCACGCTGCGCGACACTGGAGTCGAAGCGGCATTGCTCGAGGAGCACTCCAATGATCTCGGATCGAATCGTATATCGAAGCCTGTTTGGCGCCGTTGCTGGTGCCGCCGTCGTGTTTGCCGTGGGATGTGGAGGCAGCTACCCGGCGCCGACCCAGCCCCTCGCCGACGCCGAGGCTGCGGACCGCAGCGCACAGGAGCTCGGTGCGAACAACGTCCCCGCCGCGCAGCTGCATCTGAAGCTCGCGCAGGAGCAGACGACGAGCGCGCGTAAGCTGATGAAGGACGGCGAGAACAAGCGCGCCGAGGCCATGCTCCTCCGCGCGAAGGCGGACGCGGAGCTCGCGCTCTCGCTCGCCAAGGAGCAAAAGGCAAAGGGCGAGGTCGGCCAAGCGGCTGAGAAGTCCAATCTCCAGAACCAGGTCATCCAGGGAGCAGGCAAGTGAAAACCTCCATCAAGCTCGGGCTTCTTTCCGTCATCTCCGTCTCGGCCTTCTCCATGATCGCGTGCGGCACCACCGCCCCGCCGTCGGAGCTCGTCGATGCGCGCGCCGCGTACTCGCGCGCTGCCGCCGGCCCCGCCGCGCAGCTCGACCCGGCCGATCTCCACACCGCGAAGGAGTCCCTCGACGCCGCCGAGCGTCAGTTCGCCGACGAGTCCGACTCGCAGGGCACGAAGGACACCTCGTACATCGCGCTCCGCCGCTCGGAGCTCGCCGAGAGCCGCGCTCGCGTGATCACCGCCGACAAGCAGAAGGCCGAGATCGCGGCGCAGGCGCAGGCGAACCAGGCCCAGGCGCTCCAGACGACCAGCGCGCAGCTGGCCGGCGCGAAGCAGGCGCTCAGCACCCAGGGGCAGGCGCTCCAGGACGAGCAGCAGCGCCGCATGGACGCCGAGAAGCGCGCGGCTCAGGCCGCTGCCGACCTCGCGAAGATCGCGAGCGTCAAGCAGGAGGCGCGCGGCATGGTCATCACGCTCTCGGGCGCGGTGCTCTTCGAGACCGCGAAGTGGACGCTCATCGGCACCGCGCAGACGAAGCTCAACGACGTCGCCGACGCGCTGACGAAGCAGGACAAGGACTCGTCGATGGTCGTCGAGGGCTACACGGACTCGCAGGGCGCGCTCGCGATGAACAACGAGCTGTCGCAGAAGCGCGCGGACTCGGTCCGTACGTACCTCGTCTCGCGAGGCATCGCCTCCGACCGCATCACCGCCAAGGGCATGGGCCCGGCGAGCCCGATCGCGGACAACGCCTCGCCCGAGGGCCGCGCGAACAACCGCCGCGTCGAGATCATCGTCAACCCGAGCGGCGGCAGGAGCAACACGGGCAGCACGAACACCAAGTAGCGGGGAGGCGCCACCCCGCCGCCGCTCCTCGCTCGAGGCGCGGCGTCGACTGCCCACGAAAGGACCACGCGGCGACGCGCGGTCCTTCTGCGTTCCATCTCCTGGGGCTGCGGCGTGCAATCCTGATCGCCTAGCGCCTCCGGAAGCTGATCGCGATCGCGCCGGGCGCCCTGCTCGTGGCCGGGCCGCTCGAGCTGGCGGCGTGCGTGGCGCGGGCGGCGTGCGGCAGCTCGGGCGTAGAAGGGGGATCGTGACGCCGGAGCCGCCGCCCGCGTGCGACCGCGCTCAGCGCAGCCGCATCTGCGCGCGCTGGCTCGCCACCCACGGCGACAGCGTCGAGCCGCTCTCACCGTCCTTCGCGCTCGTCGCGCCCGCCGTGCCCTCGATGCGCGCCGCCGCGATCGCGACGGCCACCGCGACCGCCTGGCGGTTCGCCGCTGGGACCTCGGGGTAGCCGAGCAGCTGGTCCTTGTGGCGCTCGATGAAGCTCGTGTCGTAGTTGCCTGCCACGAAGTCCGGGTGCTGGAACAACTTCTCGTGGAACGCGAGGTTCGTGCGGATGCCCGTCACGATGTACTCGGAGAGCGCGCGCCGCATGCGCGCGACGGCACGCTCGCGCGTGGGGGCCCACACGCAGAGCTTCGAGATCAGCGGATCGTAATAGCTCGAGATCTCGCAGCCGGGATACGCGCCGCCGTCGTCGCGGATGCCCGGGCCCGCCGGCGTGACCAGCCGCTCGATGCGGCCCGGCGACGGCAGGAAGCCGTTCGACGGATCCTCGGCGTAGATGCGGCACTGGATGGCCGCGCCGCGCGAGACCAGGTCGGTCTGCGTGAAGGCGAGCTTCTCGCCCTGCGCGATGGTCACCATCTCGCGCACCAGGTCGTGGCCCGAGACCAGCTCGGTCACGGGATGCTCCACCTGGAGACGGGTGTTCATCTCCAGGAAGTAGAAGCTCCCGTCGTCTGCGAGGAGGAACTCGAACGTGCCAGCGCTGTGGTAGCCGACGGCCTTTGCGCCCTGCACCGCGATCGCGCCCATCCGGGCCACGAGCTCGCGCGAGGCGGCGGGCGACGGCGTCTCCTCGACGACCTTCTGGTTGCGGCGCTGGATCGAGCAGTCGCGCTCGAAGACGTGGACCATGTTGCCGTCGCGATCGCCGAGCACCTGGATCTCGACGTGGCGCGGCTTGATGAGCGCCTTCTCGAGATAGACGGTGTCGTCGCCGAAGAACTTCTTCGCCTCGGAGCGCGCGCGCTCCCAGGCGTTCGCCATCTCGCTCTCCTCGTGGACGAGGCGAATGCCCTTGCCGCCGCCGCCGGCGGAGGCCTTGAGCATCACGGGGAAGCCGATCTTCTTCGCCGCCGCGACCGCCTCGTCGGTGGTGCTGCACATCGCGCCCGGCACGATGGGCACGCCAGCCTCTGCCATCTTGGTTCGCGCGGCGGTCTTCGAGCCCATCGCGCGCATCGCGCTCGCGGGCGGCCCGATGAAGGTGATGCCGGCGCGCTCGCACGCGTCCGCGAACTCGGCATTCTCGCTGAGGAAGCCGTAGCCGGGATGGATGGCGTCGCAGCCGGCGCGCTTCGCGGTGTCGATCACCTTGTCGATGCGCAGGTAGCTCTCGGAGGCCGCGGCGGGGCCGAGGAGGTACGCCTCGTCGGCCATGCGCACGTGCAGGGCGGCGCGGTCCACGTCGGAATGGACGGCCACGGCGCGGATGCCCATCTCGTGGAGGGTCCGGATCACGCGGACTGCGATCTCGCCTCGGTTCGCGACGAGGACCTTCGTGAATGAGCGGGGCATGTCGGCGATCGATACCTCGGATGGCCGAGGCCTGCTAGACGGTTGCAATGGCCGACCTTCCGGAGGACGTGGACCCCCTCGACGACCTGCTCGGCGACCTGCGAGCCCAGGGCGCCCCCTCGGCGGCCTGGCTCGCGGCGCACGCCCCGGGTCGCGAGCTCAGCCCGGTGTGGCGGGCGTCGCAGAATCCGAGCTCGCTGCTGCTGCTCGGCGAGCTGCTCTACTCGCGTCGCCTGCTGGCGACGGCGGCGTGCTCGTGCGCGCGCACCGTCGTGGAGCTCCTGTCGGCCGAGAACCAGGATGCGCTCTCGGCGCTCGAGGTCGCCGAGGGCTGGACGCGCGGCGAGATCGCCGATTCCGTCGCCACCGAGTCGATGGATCGCGCCTGGGATCGACGCGCAGCGGCCGAGCATGCGCGCGGACCGATCCGGGCCTCCGCCGAGGCGATCGCGTGGGCGGCGCAGGCCGCGGCGGTGAGCGCGGAGTACACGAACGCGGCCGGGAAAGCGGCGGTGCACGCTGCGGCCGCGCGCGCCGCGACGGGGCGGACGGCGCGCGAGCGCACCGATCTCTACGCGCAGTCGATGCGGGAGCTCGCGGCGCTCGTGCGCAAGGTCCTGTCCTGCCCCTCGCTGGACGCGCTGATCGAGGCGGCCCGCACGCCTCGCCCCTGATAGCGTTGTGAGCGATGGCGAACCTTCAGGTACCTCGTGACGGTCTGATGCCCGGCGCGGCGGAGGAGCTCCTCTTCTCGGGGCGTCCGGCGCTCATTCCCGGGGTCGGCTCCCTGGTGCTCGCCGTCCTCACGCTCGGGATCTCCGTGCTGGTGGCCTGGTTCCGCACGCGCGGCATCCACTACAGGATCACGAGCCAGCGCGTGATCATCGAGCAGGGCGTGTTCTCGAAGCGTATGGAGCAGCTCGATCTCTATCGCGTCGTCGATTACGTCGTGGAGCGGCCGTTCGGGCAGCGCATCATGGGCACCGGCAACATCATCCTCGAGGCGATGGACAAGACGACGCCGGAGATCCGCATCGTCGCCATCAAGACGAACGTGGTCAGCCTCTACGAGAAGCTCCGTTACGCGACCGAGCAGGAGAAGAAGAAGCGCGGCGTGCGCGTCCTCGACGTCGAGCCGGCGGGATGAGCGACCGACGCCCGAAGCCGGGCGAGACCCTACCGTTCGACTTCGGCGTCTTCGCACCGGCCGCTCCCGCGCGCGCGGCGGCGCCTGCACTTCCGCCTCCACCTCCACCTCCACCTCCACCTCCACCTCCACCTCCACCTCCACCTCCACCTCCGCCCGCGCCGCCTCCACCGAAGCCCGCCGTGGAGCCCCCGAAGACCTTCACCGTCGCCCAGCTCGGCCGCATCGTCAGCCGCAGCCTCGAGCGCTCCTTCCCCGACTCCCTCTGGGTCGAAGGCGAGGTCAGCGGCGCGCGTCCCGCGCCGAGCGGGCATCTCTACTTCTCGCTCAAGGACGAGGAGGAGGACGCCGTCGTCGACGTCGTCGTCTACCGCGCGCAGGTCACGCCGCGCGCGCGCGCCCTCGTGAAGGACGGCGTGCGCATACGCCTTCGAGGCAAGCCCACGTTCTGGTCGCCGCGCGGCAAGCTCCAGTTCATCGGAGACCGCATCGAGCCCACCGGCAAGGGCGCGCTCCTCGAGGCGCTCGAGAAACTGAAGGCCAAGCTCCAGGCCGAGGGCCTCTTCGCGCAGGAACGCAAGCGGCCGCTCCCGCACGAGCCGCGCATCATCGGCGTGGTGACGAGCGCGGGCGGCGCGGTGATCCACGACATCTGCAAGGTGGCGTTCCGGCGCGGCGGCGCGCGGATCCTGCTCGCGCCCGCGCAGGTGCAGGGCGTCGGGGCGGCGGAGGCGGTGCGGCGTGCGCTCGATCACCTCCAGCGGGTGCCCGAGGTCGACGTCATCATCGTGGGCCGCGGTGGGGGCTCGCAGGACGACCTCCTCGCCTTCCACGACGAGCAGCTCGTGCGCGACGTCGCGGCCTGCCGCGTCCCGGTGGTGAGCGCGGTGGGCCACGAGACCGACATCACGCTCGTCGACTTCGCGGCCGATGCGCGCGCGTCGACGCCGTCGCAGGCGGCGGAGCTCGTCGTACCCGATGCGAACGCGCGCCGCCGCTTGCTCGAGGAGCGTGCGCTGCGCTTGCGGCGCGCGATGCACGGACGCATCACGAACGAGCGGGCGCGCACGGCGCGGGTGGCGAGCGCGTTCCGCGACCCGCGGCTGCTCATCGCGAGCGCCCAGCAGAGCATCGACGAGCACCTCGCCCGCCTCTCCCGGATCGTCGCGAAGCGCTTCGCGCAGGAGCGGGACGTTCACACCCGCCTCGACGCACGCCTCGGCGCGGCCCATCCTCGCTCTCGCATCACCCGTGACGCGGGTAAAGTACACGCATTGCAGGTCCGCCTCGCCGCCTCGGTCCGGGCGCGTGTGGCCGTCGAGCAGGGCGCGGTCCGCGAGGCTGCACGACGCCTCGAGACGGCAAGCAGCGCGCGCCTCCACGACGAGCGCGCCGACCTCTCGGATCTCGCCGGCCGCCTCGACGCCATGAGCCCGCTCAAGGTGCTCGCGCGCGGCTACGCCATCGCGACGCGCGCCGAGGACGGCCGCGCGGTTCGCGAGGCGAGAGAGGTGCAGGCGGGGGACCTCGTCCACGTGCGGGTGGGACGCGGCGCCTTCGACGCGGCCGTCACGCGCATCGAGATCGGCGAGGCGCCGGCGGAGGTCGAGCCGTCGTCGGGCGGTCCCACGTCGCGTCGGTCGCGTCGCCAGCAGGGGGCGCGATGACGGATCCGCTTCGTTTCGCGGTGATCGGCTCGCCCGTGGCGCACTCGAAGAGCCCGGCGATGCACTGCGCGGCGTTCCGCGCGCTCGGCCTGCCACACACGTACGAGAAGCTCGAGACCAGCGCCGCGGAGCTCCCCGCGCGCGTGGAAGCGCTGCGCTGCGGCGAGCTGGCGGGGCTCAACGTCACCGTCCCGCACAAGCAGAAGGTCCTCACGCTGGTCGACGAGCTCGACGCGAGCGCTCGCGCCACCGGCGCCGCGAACACGCTGGTGCGCCTCGCGAACGGCCGCATCCGCGCGCACAACACCGACACGCCGGCCATCGCCGACGAGCTCGCGCGCCTCGCGGGCGAGTGTCGCTCCCGCTTCGCCGGCGGCACCGGTCTCGTCATCGGCACGGGCGGCGCAGCGCGCGCGGCGATCGTGGCGCTGGCGTCCCATCTCGGCGTGAAGCGCGTGCTGATCCGTGGCCGTTCACTGGCCGAGACGTCGAACGCGGTGGCGTACGTTCGGCAGATCGACCGGCTGCTCGCGGCGGCGGGCGGGCGAGGCGTGGCGGTGGCGCTGGGGGCGGACGGCCTGCATGCGCCGGAGAAGGAACAGAAGGAAGAGAGCCGCATCGTCGCCATCGTGCAGGCGACGAGCTGCGGAATGCGCGGCGGTCCGCCGGGCGAGGTGGTGGCGGAGGCGGTGCGCTGGGAGCGCGTGCCGGCGAACGCCGTCGCGCTGGACGTGGTGTATGCGCCGCCCGACACGCCGTTCCTCGAGGCCGCGCGCGCGCGTGGCCTCGCGTGCGATCACGGCCTCGGCATGCTGGCGAGGCAAGGTGCGCTGGCGTTCGAGCTGTGGCTCGGCGTCCGTCCCCCGCTCGGCGTCATGCGCGCCGCGATCGACGAATCCACGTCGTAGCGCGTCCCATCACTTCAGCCGGAAGTGACCGAGGACCGTCCACGTGTCGAGGCGGTCGTCCTCGCTCGGCTTCGGGCCGACGTCGTGGATGACGAGCGGTACGCCGCGCGGACCCCGGCGATCGCTCACGATCCCCACGTGGTCCGGCGTGCACGCCGGGCACGCGCGGAAGCCCCACACCACGATGTCCCCGGCTCCCAGCTCGCGAGCGCGACGCCCTCGGCCTCGGCCTCGGCCTCGAAGGTCTTCGGGAGCGTGGTCGCGTACATGCGGAGGTACGTGAGCATCGGCCGCACGCGGCGATGATCGATGTTGCGGTCGGGACGCACGACGGTCTTGTACGCGTCAGGCCGCTTCAGGATGTCCCCCGGCCATCCGCGACTTGCTCACGGGAACCCATCGGCCGACCACGACGATTCGTGACAGCGGTGCTAACACCTCCCCGGGATGAGCAGCGAACGACCCTCCACGGCGGCAACCGGCGCGGGCGGAAAGACCATCCGGCAGGTCGCGGCCAAGAACCTCCAGCGGATGGGGTACCGGCGCATCGTCCAGCTCCTCGTCTATCTCGTCATCATCCCGAGCGCGCTCCTCCTCGCCATCGGGATCCTCCAGCTTTTCCTGGAGGCGACCATCAACCTGCTCTTCGGGATTCTCTCGGTGTCGTTCGTCGCCGTCGTCGTCACGGGCGTGGTGCTCATCATCGTGTTCGTGCGGCGCGAGGCGAACCTCAGCGAGCTCCAGGCCGACTTCGTCTCGAAGGTCAGTCACGAGCTCCGCACGCCGCTCACCGCCATCCGCCTCTTCGCCGAGACCATCGAGCGCTCCGGCGCCGACGAGGCGACGCGCCTCAAGTGTACCTCGCTCCTCGTCTCCGAGTCGGAGCGCCTCTCCCGGCTCATCGAGCGCCTCCTCGACTGGGGACGCATGGAGGCGGGCCGCAAGATCTACGAGCTACGCGCCGAGCACGTGGGCGACATCGTGGACGACGTCGTGCGCGCCTACGCCCCGCGTCGCGGTCTCGGCGGCGCCATCGATCTCGAGGTCGACGTGCCCACCGAGCTGCCCGACGTCGCGGTCGATCGCCACGCGATGGTCGACGCGCTCGTGAACCTCGTGGCGAACGCGCACAAGTACGGCGGCAGCCCTGCGGTGGTCCGCGTGCGCGCGCTCGTCACCTCCGATGGCGAGGTCGGCATCGCCGTCAGCGACAACGGCATCGGCATCCCGCGCCCCGAGCAGCGTCGCATCTTCGAGAAGTTCTACCGGATCGACGACCGGCTCTCGCGCAGCAAGGAGGGCTCGGGCCTCGGCCTCGCGATCGTGAACCACGTGGTGCGCGCCCACAAGGGACACGTCACCGTCGACAGCGAGCCCGGGCACGGCAGCACGTTCACGATCGTTCTGCCGCCTGCCCCCGGCCCCGGCTGATCAGCTCGAGACCCTGACCAGGGTCTTTTCCAGGGTGAAGAGGGGCCGCTGGAGCCGCTGGTTCGCGATGCATCGGCCCACGGTGGCGCGCTGCGATGGCCGCCGCGCCTCGATCGGGGTAGAGCCGAGGCCCGGACGTGATGCTGGAACCGAAGCGCAAGACCGCCGATCTCTCGGGCAAGCGCGTGCTGGTCGTCGAGGACGATCCGAGCATCGCCATCGGTCTGCGGATCAACCTCGAGAGCGAAGGCTACGTGGTGCACGTCGCCGAGGACGGCGAGGACGGCCTCACCCTCGCACGGACCATCGCACCCGACCTCATCGTGCTCGACGTCATGCTCCCGCGGCGCAACGGCCTCGAGGTGCTCCACGACCTCCGCGCGGAGGGCCGCACCATGCCCATCATCATCCTCTCGGCAAAAGCCGCCGAGATGGACAAGGTGGCGGGCCTCGAGCTCGGCGCCGAGGACTACGTCGCGAAGCCGTTCAGCCTCGCCGAGCTCCTCGCGCGCGTCCGTGCGGCGCTGCGTCGAGGTCATGCCCCCGCCGCCTCGCTCCGGCGCGCCATCCTCTTCGGCGAGGTCGAGGTGGACGTCGATGCGCGCAACGTCAAGCGTCGCGGCGAGCCCGTCGAGATGACGGCGCGCGAGTTCGACGTGCTCGTCTGCCTCATCAACGAGCGCGGTCGGGTGCTCTCGCGGGACGACATCTTTCGCCGCGTCTGGGGCCCGAAGCACCACGGAACGCCGCGGACCGTCGACAACTTCATCCAGCAGCTCAGGGCCAAGCTCGAGGCAGATCCGCAGGAGCCGGCCCACATCCAGACGGTGCGCGGCGTCGGGTACCGCTTCGACGGCTGACGAAGTTGGAGTAGAGGAGAGCCTCGTTCATGGACAACAACCTGCTCCGCCAGTACTTGGCCACCGTCTACGACCTGCCGACCGCGAATGGTCCGCTCCGCGTCTCGCTCGACGGCGACGTCGTGCAGGACGCTTCGACCTTGCCGGAGCTGCTGCTGCGCCGGTTCACGGTGCTGACCGCGTTCAACCCGCGCTCGATGCTGCTCCCGCGCAAGGTGAACGAGTCGCGTCACTCGGTCCTGCGCGACATGCTCATCCTCGGCTGTTACCGCGTCGAAGCGTGCGTCGGCTACGAGGAGGACCCCGAGGGCACGTGGCGCGAGCCCTCGTGGCTCGTGCACGACATGGACCGCGACGAGGCCATCGCGTTCGGCCGCGTGTTCCGGCAGAACACCATCGTGGTGAACAAGAACGGTCGCCCCGAGCTGATCGTCACCGACCCCACGTGTGACGAGGTCTCCAAGACGTTCGTCGGCAACTGGCGCGTCCGCGGGTAGCTCTTTTGGTAGAGTGCTCGCGTGAGCACCACCGAGCCCCTCAGCTACACCCTCGAAGGCACCATCGCCGTTCTCCGCATGGACGACGGGAAGGCGAACGCGCTCTCCGACGCCATGATCGACGCGCTGGTCGCGGCCCTCGATCGCGCGGAGAAGGAGGCGAGCGCCATCGTGCTCGTGGGCCGGCCCGACCGCTTCTGCGCCGGCTTCGATCTCAAGATCATGATGAGCGGCCCCGACAACGCGAAGGCGCTGCTGCGTCGCGGGGCGGCGCTCCTGATGAAGCTGTACGGCGTGTCGATCCCGCTCGTCATCGCGTGCACCGGGCATGCGCTCGCGGGCGGCGCGCTCGTGCTCCTCACGGGTGACGTGCGCGTGGGCAGTACCGGCGCGTACCGCATCGGGCTGAACGAGGTGTCGATCGGGATGCCGGTCCCGGTCCTCGCGATGGAGCTCGCGCGTGACCGGATCAGCAGCAGCGACCTCGGTCGCGCCACGCTCGAGGCGACGATCTACAGCCCCGAGGACGCCGCGCGCGTGGGCTACCTCGACGTCGCGCTCACGCCCGAGGCGGTGCTCCCGCGCGCGATGGCGGAGGCCACACGCCTCTCCGGCCTGGCGCGCACCGCATTCACCGCCACGAAGGCGCGCCTCCGCGGCAAGACCATCGCCCACATCCTCGGCACGCTGGAAGAGGACATGGCGAGCTTGATGGCGGGCTGAGGCGGGCGCGTGCGCGACTACCCGATCAACTGGGCTCCCGGGATCGTCATCTGGTGCGCCGGGATCCTCGGGGTGCCCCTCTTCTTCGCGCTGCTCTTCTGCCTGCGCGGCCTGCGCGCCATGCGCTGGCAGAAGGAGTGGGCAAGGAGGCAAGCGCTGGTGCCCGCGCTGGCGACCGTGGAGTCGCACGAGCGCGTGACGGCGGCGGGTGACTTCCTGCTGGTGCTCTCCGTCGAGCTGAAGGCCGACGCCTACCGGACCGTCCCCGAGCGCGCTCGCTTCCGCGGGCTGGCCCGGCTCACCGATGCGCTCGTGGATCAGGCCGAGGTCGGGGAGCTGGGCGTTCGCTTCGATCCCTCGCGTCCTGCCGATATCGTCGTCGACAGCGAGGACCCGGAGCTCGAGCGGCGCGCATTCCTCGAGCGAGGGACGCCGCCGTGGAAGAGGCTCGACGGGGCGCCCGTGACGACGGACGGAGCACCTCGCTGACGCCGCTGCGCTGGGCGAGCGCCATGGCACTGCAGTGACTGCTCCTCGCGAGCAGCGCCCCGCAGCCGGTCGCCACTTCGATCTCTCGACGGATCTTGCGGCGGAGGAGGCGCGGCGGTCGGGAGCTTCCGGCCCGAGATGCGGGCCGAGGCCAAGCAGGAGGCCGCGCAGCGGCGCGCGCTCGATCTCGTCGCCGAGACGGCGAGCCGAGGCGAGGCGAGGCCCTCCCCCACGCCGAGCACCTCGCGCGCTACACGAAGGCGTGCGCCGCGCCGCCGCCGTAGCGCAGGTTCCTCATGAGGCGTCCTTCGCGCAGCGCGCGCCGGTCATGCGCAGCTTGAAGCGCGGCGGATGGTGGATGCGGTTCGTGCTGCGCAGACCGTTCGCCGGGTAGTTGTAGGCGCCGCCGCGGATCGACTTCTCGCACTCGGTGGGGATCGGATTCGAGCCCGTGAATCCCTGCTTGTTCTCGGCGCGTAGCTTGTTCTGCGCGGCGATGATCTCGTCGCAGGTGCCCGGCTTGCCCTCGGCCGCGCCGGGCCGGGAGTACGCGAACGGATCGTAGTCGTCCTCGATCCACTCCCACACGTTGCCCGAGAGATCGTCGTGCCCGTAGGGACCGCGGCCGGTGGGGTGCGTGGCGACGTCCTCCGTCGCGTTTGCGGAGAACACGGTGCGCTCGCGCGTGGGCGGCTCGGCGCCCCATGAGAAGCGGCGACCGTCATCACCGCGGACCGCGCGTTCGTACTCGGCCTCGCGCGGGAGACGATTGCCCTTCCACTTGCAGTAGTCGCGGGCGGCGAACCACGAGATCCCGATGACGGGCCTGTTCGGCCCCTTGAAGAGTCCGCCGAACGACATGAGGATGCTGTTGTCCGGCGGAGGGCAGGCCTTCGCCTCGACGCACGCGTCCCACGCCGCCTGCGTCACCTCGGTCTTGTCGAGCCAGAACGGCGCGAGCGTGACCGCATGCGCGGGCTTCTCGTCGCCCTCGCCTCCGACGTCGTTTCCCATCGTGAACGTCCCGCCGGGCACGAGGAGCATGTCCGCTGGCGCCGCAACCGCGCTCGCGGCGTCTGGGGTGGGGCTCGCCTCGGTTCCCGTGTCGGCGCTCGCGCTCGAAGCGACCACCTCCGCGTTGGCCTCCGGCGTCGAAGCGCTCGCGCTCGCGGGCCCCGCCGGCGCCGTCGTCGTCACCGACCGACACGCCGCAAACGCCATCACCATCGCGATCCCCAGCACCACACCACGCAGGCTCACCCCCAAAATGTGCCTCTTCGCGGGTTCCGAGGGAAACTTCTCGTGGTACGGAGCAGGCGCGCCCGATGATCTCCGTGAAGAAGCTGGTCAAGCGCTACGGCACGGGGGCCGGATCCCGGGTCGCGGTCGACGATCTGTCCTTCGAGGTCGACAAGGGCGAGGTGGTCGGCTTCCTCGGCCCGAACGGCGCCGGGAAGAGCACCACGCTGCGGATCCTGGCCGGCTTCCTGGGCATGACGAGCGGGCAGGTCTCGGTCGCCGGCCACGACATCCGCGCCCAGAGCTTCGAGGCGCGCCAGAAGATCGGGTACATGCCCGAGGCGGTCCCGCTGTATCCCGAGATGCGCGTCGCCGAGTACCTCGCGTTCCGCGCCGAGCTGAAGCGCGTACCGCGCAAGGACCGTCCGGCCTTCGTCGACGACGCGATGGCGAAGGCGAACGTCGACGACGTCGCGAACGTCCTCATCGGCAGCCTCTCCAAGGGCTACCGGCAGCGCGTGGGGCTCGCCGACGCTCTCGTGGCGCGCCCGCCGCTCCTCATCCTCGACGAGCCCACCGCCGGCCTCGATCCGAACCAGATCCGCGAGGTGCGCGACGTCATCCGCGAGCTCGGCAAGGAGCACACGGTGCTCCTCTCGACGCACATCCTGAGCGAGGTCGAGGCGAGCTGTAGCCGCGTGGTGGTCATCGCCAAGGGCAAGCTGGTCGCCGAGGGCACGATGGACGAGCTGTCGCGCAAGCGCCGCGCCGCCGGCCTCTTCATCGTGGTGCGCGGCGACGCGAACGCCGCGCTCGCTTCGGTGAGCGCCGCCGCCGGCGTCGAGAAGGCCGGGCTCGAGCCCGGCGCCGCGGACACGTGCTCGGTCCGCTGCACGTGGGAGAAATCGATCGACGACGCCGGCGCGGCGCGCGCCACCGAGGCCATCGTCGCCGCGCTGCTCGCGGCGAGCTGCCACGTGCGCGAGGTGCGGCCGCTGCGTAGCTCGCTGGAGGAGCTCTTCGCCGAGCTGACCGGCGGCGCGCCTCTCCCCGGGAGCGAGACCGCGCCTCCTGCGATCGAGGAGGCCTCGTGAGGAGCTTCTGGCCGATCTACAAGCGCGAGCTCTTCGCCTTCTTCGTGACGCCCCTTGCCTGGGTGCTCATCACGGTCTTCCTCTTCGTGCAGGGCATGCACTTCTTCCTGCTCGTCGATCACTTCTCGAATCCCGCGGGGGGCGCGAGCGATCAGACGCCTATCCAGGCGTTCTTCGGCAACACCATCCTCCTCTATCTGGTGCTGTTCCTGCTCGTCCCGCCGATGACGATGCGGCTCTTCGCCGAGGAGCGCCGCAGCGGCACCATCGAGACGCTCATGACCGCGCCGGTCTCGAGCTGGTCGGTGGTGCTGGCGAAGTACGCGTCGGTGCTCACCACGTACGTCGCGATGTGGGCGCCCACGGTCTTCTATCTCGTCATTCTCCAGCGAACGGGCGAGATCGACTGGGGCGTCGCGGCGTCGGCGTACCTCGGCGTGTTCCTCGTGGGCGCGGGCTATCTCGCGCTCGGCCTCCTCATGAGCGCCATCACCACCAGCCAGTTCCTCGCGCTGGTGCTCACCGCGCTGGTGGTGCTCGGGCTCTTCATCCTCGGCGTCGGTGAGTTCGTGACGCGCGAGGGCACGCTCATGCACGAGATCTGCTCGCACGTCTCGGTGTGGGCGCACATGAACGACTTCGCCTCGGGCATCGTCGACAGCCGCCGGCTCGTCTTCTACGGCTCGCTCGTGGTGCTGCCGCTCTTCGTCACGGTGCGCGCCGTCGACGCCTGGAGGTGGGGCTGATGGCGAAGAGGAAGCTCCGCCTTCCCGCGATCGATCCCGCGCAGCTCTCACAGCTCGTGGGGGTGGTCGCTTTCATGGCGATCGTCGTGCTTCTCAACGTGGTGTTCGCGCGTCGCTTCACGCGCTGGGACTGGACGCAGAGCCGGCGCTACACGCTCAGCCCGGCCACCGTGCAGACGTTGCACGAGCTCGCGGAGACCACCGAGATCTGGGTGCTCCTGGGGGGCGCCGACCCCCTGGAGCAGAGCGTCAAGCAGCTGCTGGTCGCGTACCAAGCGGAGACGCAGAAGCTCGAGATCCACTACATCGATCCCGAGCGCGATCTCCTCGCCCTCGAGGACGTGAAGAAGCGCTTCAAGATCGAGACGGGCCGCACCGAGCAGGGCCACGTCGCCGCCGATGCGGTGGTGGTGGTGGCGCGCGGCGCGAAGCACTGGTTCGTCACCAGCAGCGAGATGGTGGAGGTCGCGAGCACCGACGACACGCGCGTGAAGCCCCGCGAGGAGCGCGCGCTCACCGGCGCCATCCGCAACGTGCTCGGCGCGACGAAGACCAAGGTGTGCTTCACCACCGGCCACGGTGAGGCGAGCCCGCTCGATCCCAGCGAGCACGGCGCCGGCGTCCTCAAGGACGTGCTCGACAAGGACAACTACGAGACCGCGATCGTCGACCTCGCCGCGCCGGGCAAGGCGAAGCCCCTGGAGGGCTGCGGCGTGGCGATCGTCGCGGGGCTGCACGCGGCGTTCACCCGCGAGGAGGCGGAGCGCCTGCGGTCGTGGGTGCTCGCCGACGGCAACCTCTTCGTCGCGGCGGGGCCGATCTTCGGGGGTGACGCCGCGGCGCCGCTCGTGCCGGCGGGCCTCGAGCGCGTGCTCGGCCCGTTCGGGATCGCGCTCGAGGACGACGTGATCGCCGAGCAGGACCCGGAGCTGATCTTCCCCGAGGACGAGGGTCTCCGCTTCGTCGCGCAGCCGCGCGCGCATCCGGTCACCACCGCGCTCGTGCGCACGAGCGGCGCGCGCGACGTCCCGCGCGTGGTGCTGCATCGCGCGCGCTCGGTACGGCGCATCGAGGAGGCGGGCGCGGCGAATGCGCAGCAGCTGCTCGTGACGTCGGCGCAGGCGTTCGGCCTCCGCAGCATCGAGGGCGCGGCACGCTGGAAGGAGCCGCCGCAGAAGCGCCCCGGCGACTTCGCGGGCCCGTTCACGATCGCCCTCGCCGCCGAGCGCCCCAAGACCTCGGCCTCCGCGGCGCACGGTCCGCGCGCGGTGGTGGTCGGTACCGAGAGCGTCACGACGTCCGCGGCGTTCCGTGAGCCGCAGCCATACCGCGGCGGGGCGCTCTTCGCGGAGAGCGCGATCTCGTGGCTCGCCTCGCAGCCGCAGGTGCTCGACGTGCCGGAGAAGGCGTCGGTCGGCGCCGGGATCAAGATCGACGAGGACTCGCGCGGCACCATCCGCCGCTACGTGGTGCTCTTCATGCCCGCGACGGTGGCGCTGCTGGGCGTGGCGATCGCACTGTTTCGCAGGGCCGGCGAGGGCGCGGCGAGGAAGCCCGCGCGCAAGACCAAGAAGAAGAAGCGCGGATGAGGAAGTACGCGACGACCGTGATCATGGTCGTGCTCGCTGCCGCTCTCGGGCTCTGGCTGTGGCTCGATCGGGACCACGCGACGTCGGGCGAGCGCAAGCAGCGCGAGAACAACGTGTTCACCGTGTGGCGCAAGGAGGAGATCGCCGAGATCTCGGTCGTGCACGAGGGCGAGGCCATCGTGCTCGTGCGCGACGGCGGAGCGTGGCGGCTGACGTCGCCGCGGAAGGAGCGCGCGGACCCCGCCGCGGTCGACCGGCTGCTGACGACGCTCGAGTTCGCGACCGTCGCGCGCCGGGCGAGCGAGTCGACGACGCTGGGGCTCGAGGCGCCGCGCGCGAGCGCCGCGGTGCGCATGGGCAGCCTCGTCGTGAAGGTCGCGCTCGGCGGACCGTCGCCGCGGCCCGAGGGTTCCAGCTATCTGCGCGTCGACGATCATGCGCCGATCGTCGTCGGCAAGGAGCTCGCGGAGGCGCTGCTCGCCTCTTCCGACGTGTACCGCGATCGCGCGGTGGTGCCGTACCTCGCGACCGAGCTCTCGCGCTTCCAGGTCGCGCATCCGGGGGGCGTCTTCGTGCTCACGCGGCGCGACGAGCGCGCGTTCGAGATCGAAGGCTCGGGCGTGCTGGCCTCGCGCGCCGCGGTGGAGCGCATGTGGAACGCGCTGGCGGAGATGCGGGCCGAGGCGTTCCCCAAGGACGCCGACGTCGACCGCCTGACGGCGCAGCCGGTGCTGACGCTCACGCTGACGCCGAAGGATGGCCAGGGCCCGCCCGCCGAGATCGTGATCGGCGAGGCCTGTCCGGGCCACCCGGCGGACGTGGTGGTGCTGCGCAAGGCGCCCACGCGCATCGCGGCGTGCGCGCCGAAGGACATCGTGGATGCGCTGCTCGTGACCGGGCCGGCGCTCGTCGAACGCCATCCGTTCACGTGGCGCATGGACGAGATCGAGGAGCTGCGCCTCGAGCGGCTCGACGGCGCGGACGCCGGCGGCGCCCCGCCTGCCATCGAGATCGCGCGCAAGGGCGCGACGTTCCACCAGCGCGCGCCTGCCGATCGTGATCTCTCACCGGAGGAGGCGGAGGCCGCGACCGAGCTGCTCACGCGGCTCACCGGCGCGGAGGTCGAGACCGTCACCGCGGGCGGCGCCCCGTTCGTGGCCATCGCGCGGGCGCGCCTCCATGCGGGTGAGCGCGATCAGATCGTGGAGGTCGGCGCGATCGATGCGCGCGGTCACGCCGTCGTGCGGCGCGCGCTCGACGACGCGCGCCTCGACGCGGGCCCGGTCCTGGTGCGTCTGCTGCTGCCGCGCGAGACCTCGCTCCGGACGCACGCCATCGTGGCGAGCGAGACGCGGCGCGCGACGCGGGTCGTCCTGCGCTGCGGTGTCGACCAGGAGCTCGTCGATCGCGGCGAGGGCTACCGCCTCGTCACGCCTGCCGGCTACGAGGCCGACAGCTCGATCGTCCAGCTCGTCGACGCGATCCTGCGCGGGCGCGTCGACCCATGGATCGCGGATACCGACGACGGGACGTTCGGCTTCACGCCTGACAGCTGCCGCGTCGTGCTCGCGTTCGCGGACGACAAGGCGCCGCTGACGGTGTGGTTCGGCGCGGATGGCGAGGGGGGCGTGTACGGCCGCGTCGATGCGCGCGCCGGGGTCTTCGTGGCCCCCAAGGCGCTGCGGGAGCTCGCCGGCCGCATCTACGTGAGCCGCGGCGCGCTGCGCACCGAGGGGGCGCGGATCGAGCGCGTGCGCGTGACGTTCGAGGGCCAGCCCGTGGTGCGCGAGGCCACGGCGCTGCGCGATGCGGTGGCGACGCTCTACGCCGACCGGGTGGTGGCGCTCGGCACGAAGGCCGCCGGGACCGCGGACCTGGTCCTCGAGGTCGCGCTCGCGGAGGGCGGGCCCCCGCGCCGGATCGGCTGCCGGTCCGCCGGCGCGGAGGCGTTGTGCACCGTCTCGGGCGTCGACGCGACGTTCGGGCTGGCCGTTTCACGGCTCGCGCCGCTACTCCCCATTGCGCGCGACGGCGGGGCGCGATAACGAGACGAGCGTGGAGCCGTGTCCGGTCGTCAAGTGGGCGGGAGGGAAGGCCCGCCTCCTCGATCTCCTGCTCGCGCGGCTGCCCGAGGGGAAGTTCACGACGTACGCGGAGCCGTTCTGCGGCGGCGCGGCGATGTTCTTCCGCCTGTCATCGTACAAGCCGAAGCTGTTCAAGCACGCCATCCTGGCGGACAAGAACGCGGAGCTGGTGGCGATGTACCGCGCCATCAAGACCGACGTCGAGCCGCTGATCGAGCGCCTGCGCGCGTACCAGCGCGAGTACGACGCGCGGGACGAAGCCAGCCGCAGCGCCTACTTCTACCAGGTGCGCGAGCAGACGTTCGTGACCGACGTCGAGCGCGGCGCGCGCCTGCTGTTTCTCAACAAGACCTGCTTCAACGGCCTCTGGCGCGTGAACTCGAAGGGGATCTTCAACGTCCCGTTCGGGCGCTACGACAAGCCGCGCATCCTCGACTCCTCGGTGCTGACGGCCGCGCACCAGGCGCTGGCGGTCGCCGAGATCCACGACCTCGACTTCGCGGAGGTCACGAAGGACCTCAAGAAGGGCGACTTCGCCTACTTCGACCCGCCGTACATGCCGGTCTCGAAGACCGCGAACTTCACGGCGTACTCGTCGCCGTTCGGCACCGAGGATCAGGCGCGCCTCGCGAAGGAGGCCGCGAGGCTCCAGCGGAAGGGCGTGCGCTGCATGCTCTCGAACGCGGCCGCAGCCGAGATGGTCGCTCTCTACGAGCGTCACGACTTCCACGTGTACGGCATCGACGCGGCGCGAGTGATCAACTCCGATCCGTCGAAGCGCGGCACGGTGAAGGAGCTCGTGGTGACGACCTACGGAGAGACCGAGCAGAGCAAGCAAACGGTCCCGGCGCGCCCCGTCCGCCGCCGGAGCGCCGGATGAGCGAGCACTCGCACAAGCTCGCGCCCGACGACTTCATCCGCCTCAAGGTGAAGGCCGAGCTCCGCAAGCGCCTGCGCGGCGTGCGCAAGACGACCCCGCTCGAGGCCTGCGAGCGGCGCTCGGCGGCGCTCGTCGCGCGGCTCGAGGCCCACCCGGCGGTGATGAGCGCGCGGAGCATCGCGCTGTTCTGGCCCATCGTCTCGAAGCACGAGGTGGATCTCCGCGCCCTCGATGCGAGCCTGCGGTCGCGCGGCGTGCGCATCGCCTACCCCGCGATCGACGCGGGCACGAACGTGATGACGTTCCGCTTCGTCGACGACGCCTCGCAGCTGGCGGAGAAGGGCTTCGGCTTCTCCGAGCCCGCGCTCGATGCGCCCGAGGCCACCGCGCTCGACGTCGTGGTCGTCCCCGCGATCGCGGTCGACCCCACGGGCCACCGCATCGGCTACGGCGCCGGCTACTACGACCGCACGCTGCCGCGCTTCGCCCCGCCCGCGGTCTCGATCGCCGTCGCCTTCGACTGGCAGCTGGTCGCGGAGGTCCCGGCGATGCCGGACGACATCCGCTGCGCAGCGGTGGTCACGGACACGCGCACGATCGACGCGACGGAGAGCTAGTTGCGGCGGGGGCCGCGGCCCTTGGCCTGGCAGTCGGCGCAGGTGCCGTACATCTCGTGCTTGTGGCTGAGGAGCTCGAAGCCGTAGCGCGTGGCGATCTTCTCCTGGAGCTCCTCGATCTTCGGCTCCTCGAACTCGATGATCTGGGAGCACGACGTGCAGATGAGGTGGTCGTGGTGCGACGCCTCGTCGGCGAGCTCGTAGCGCGTGAGCCCGTCCCCGAACTTCCGCTCGAACGCCACGCCGCACTCGGTGAGGAGCTTCAGCGTCCGGTACACGGTCGCGTATCCGACCTTCGGGTCCTGCTGGCGGACCTGCGCGAGCAACTCCTCGATGCTGATGTGGTTCGGCGACTGGAAGAACGACTCGACGATGAGCTTGCGCTGATCCGTCGAACGCAGTCCGCGCCGATCCATGTGGCTCTGGAGCATCTCGCGGAAGTGATCGAGGTTCGGCATGTCCTTGCCGTCGTGGTCGTGGCCGTGGCCGTGATGGGTGGAGGAGCCTTCGCGAGTCTTTGCCATCACGACCCCCTCCGGCTCGCTAGATGCCACCGCATTGAGGAAAAGGTGTCGCGCCCCCACCTCACGCCGTCAAGTCGGAACGACGCTTTTCCGCTCCACGGGCAGCCCCTCGGCTTCCCACGCGAGGATGCCGCCCTCCATGAACGCGAGCTCGGTGCCGGCCTCGGCCAGCTTCGCGACGAGGTCCTTCGCCTTCTCGCCGGCGCGATCGTAGAGGACCGGCTGCCCGGGCAGCATGAAGAGCTCGGCGAGGCGCGTCTCGATCTCGTCGGCCGGGAGGCTCTTCGCCTGCGGTAGGTGCGCGCGGCCGTAGGCCGAGGCGTCACGCACGTCGACGGCGACGATCTGCCCCTCCTTGATCAGCTGCGCCACCTCGAGGGCCTTCAGCGCGCCTTGCTGGCGCGGTAAAAAGGGCTCGACCATGGCGCGGAGCTGCTTCTTCGAAAGCGCGCCGACCTGCGCATCACCGAGCTTCTGGTCGACGAACAGCATGAACGTCGGGACGGACTGGAGGCGGAGCTGCCGCCCCAGGCTCGGCGACTTTTCCATGTCGCAGAGCACGACCTTCAGCTTGCCGGTCAGGTCCTTCTGGAGCTCCTCGAGCACCGGGATCATCGCATGGCATTGCGCGGCGCTCTCGAGCATGAACTCGACGAGCACCGGCAGCTCGCTGAGCAGGACCTCCTGCTCGAACTCGCGTTCGGTGACCGTGACCAGGCTGGTGGTCTTAGCGCCGGGCTTGCCGGGGGGAGCCGCCGGGCCCTTGGAACCGCCGAAGATGTGCATCTTGCATCCTTCCGTAACCCAATCGCCGCCCGGAACCAAGCCCCGGTCAGCCGGTATTGCGCAGCCCCGCCGCGATCCCGTTGATGGTGAGGAGAAGAGCACGATCGAGCTCGTGGGGCACGGGCTCGCCGGCTGCGACGAGCTTCCGCTTCCGCCGGAGCAGGTCGAGCTGGATGAAGCTCAGCGGATCGACGTACGGGTTCCGCAGCTCGATGGACCGCGCGAGCGTCGCGTCGGGCGCGAGCACGCTCGGCTGATCGAGGATCTGCCGGACGGCGCGCGCGGCGCGCCCGTGGTCGAGCGCGATCTTGCGAAAGAGCCGGCGCGCGACCTCGTCGTCCTCGACGAGCGCAGCGTAGCGACCGGCGATATCCAGGTCGGCGGTGGCGAGCGAGACAGCGACGGCATCGAGCGTCGACGCGAAGAAGGGCCACGCCTCGCGCATCTCGCGCGCGAAGGCCAGCCCGCGCGTGGCGAGGAGGCGAACGAGCGCGCGCCCGGCGCCGAACCAGCCCGGAACCATCTGGCGTGATTGCGTCCAGGCGAAGACCCACGGGATGGCGCGGAGATCATCGAGCGTGCGCTTCTGATCGTCGGTCCGGCGGGCGGGTCGCGAGCCGATGTTGAGCAGCGCGATCTCGGCGAGCGGCGTCGACTGCTCGTAGTAGTCGATGAATTGCGGATCCTGGACGAGCTCGCGGTAGGCGGTCAGGCTCGTCTGCGCCACCTCGGCGAACGCCTCCTCGTAGCGCGTGACATCGGCGTGGGGATCGGCAATGACGCCGGCGTCCTCGAGCGAGGCGCGGATCACGCCGCTGGCCGTGGTCTCGAGGTTGCGCTCGGCGATCTCCTCGAGCAGATACTTCCAGCCGAGGACCTCTCCTTGCTCGGTGAGCTTGAAGCGACCGTCGATCGAGCCACGTGGCAGGCTCTCGATGGCGCGCTGCGAGGGGCCGCCACCGCGCCCGATCGAGCCGCCCCGCCCGTGGAAGATCTCGAAGCGGATGCCGTGCGCGCGGCCGACGCGCGTGAGCCGCTGCTGGGCGCGGTAGAGCGCCCACGACGACATGAGGATGCCGCCGTCCTTGTTGGAGTCGGAGTACCCGAGCATGATCTCCTGGAGGCCTCCGCGGAGATCGAGGTAGCGGCGATAGATCGGATCCTGCGCGGCCTTCTCGATCTCGTCCGGGCAGCGCTCGAGATCGTCGAGCGTCTCGAAGAGCGGGACCACGGAGACATTCGCGATGCCTTCGTCGGGCCGGTAGAGTCCGGCGTTCTGCGCGAGCAGGAGGGTCGCGCGCATGTCCTCGTGACCGTGCGCCATGCTGAGGATGAACGACTCCGCGCCGCCGCCCGCGGTGACCGCGCGGATCCGTGCGAGAGCTTCCATGGCGCGCGCGGCGGGCGCGTCGCTCGCGAGGCTGCTCGCCGCCTCGCGCACCCACGCGGCAGGAACGCGGAGGTCGAGCCGCGCGAGATGGAAGCCGAAGGTCTCGATCTGGCGGATGAGCGCGTGCACCAGGCGCAGCCCGGCGCGCGCGCCGCGGTGCTCGCGCAGGGAGCTGGCGATGATCGCGAGATCGGCGAGCAGGGCCTGCGGGCTCCCGTACGCGTGCGCGGGGACGAGGAGCGCCGGTCGCGCGCTGCTGCGACCTTCGACGAGGGTCTGCTGGGTGACCTCGAGGCGCGCGCGCATGAAGCGCAGCTTCTTGCGGTAGGGCTCGTCCTTGGTGATGGCGACCAGCTGCGCGGCGAACGAAGGGAGCGCCACCTCGTCCTGCGCGAGCGACGCGAGCAGCGCGTCGCTCACGGTGACGCGCCGCGTGCTCTGCGAGAGGGCCTCACCGATGGCGTCGAGGGAGGCGAGGTAGCGGCCGATCACGCGCGTGGCCTGCGCGTACGCGGTATCGAGCGCCACCTCCGGGGTCACGTTCGGGTTGCCATCCATGTCCGCGCCGACCCATGAGCCGAACCTCAGGATCGACGACGGGACGCGCGCCCCCTCGCCGAACACCGCGCTCGC
>JAYTHX010000492.1:0-23104 GCA_043732195.1 Polyangiaceae bacterium | reverse complement strand
GAGACGAGAATGAGCGACTCGCGGATCGCCTTCGCTCTCGACTATTCGAGCGTGGCGGAGGCGCGGGAGGCGGCGCGGCGCGTCGCGCCCGCCATCGGGATGATCAAGGTCGGGCTCGAGCTCTTCGTCGGGGCGGGGCCGGCCGCGGTCGGGCTCGGCAAGGAGGTCGGGCTGCCCGTCTTCCTCGATCTCAAGCTGCACGACATCCCGGAGACCGTGGAGCGCGCCGTCGCGCAGGCCTCGAGCCTCGGCGTACGCCTCGTCACCGTGCACGCGAGCGGCGGCCGCACGATGCTGAAGCGCGCGGTCGCGAGGGCGGCCAGCGAGGGTGGCTCGCTCGCCATCTGCGCCGTCACCATCCTCACCTCGCTCGACGGAGCGGACCTCGCGGACCTCGGCCTCACCGGCGACCCCACCGCCGCCGCCGTGCGCCTCGCCCGCTTCGCGTTCGACGAGGGCGTGCGCTGGTTCGTGTGCTCCCCCACCGAGGTGGGCGCGCTGCGCTATGCCCTCGGCAAGGACGCCGTGCTCGTCACGCCGGGCGTCCGTCCCGCGGGCGGCGCTCAGGCGGCAAAGGGCGACCAGAAGCGCGTCGCCACGCCCGAACAGGCGATCGCCGACGGCGCCGACTGGGTCGTGGTAGGACGGCCCATCCGCGACGCCGCCGACCCGCTCGCCGCGGCCCGCGCCATCGCCGAGGCCATCTCCCATGAATCATCATGACCGCCCTTCCGTGAGCTTCTCCCCATGCGTCTGATCACGGGTCTCCAGGCGGTCCGCGAGGCGATCCGCGTCCACGGCGACAAGCTCGAGAAGGTCTTCCTGGTGCGCGACGGCGGCCCCCAGATCGACGCGGTGGCGCGCTTCGCGGAGGGACGCGGCTCGGTGGTCTCGCGCATCGACCGCCTCGAGCTCGATCGCATGGCGCGCGGCGCGCGCCACCAGGGCGCGATCGCGCACGCGCCCGACCTCGCGCTCGTGCCGCTCGAGACGATCCTCGAGGGCTTCGGCGAGAATCCGAATGCCATCGTGGTGGCGCTCGACGAGATCGAGGATCCGCAGAATTTCGGCGCCGTCATCCGCTCGGCGGTGGCGCTCGGCGCGACCGGGATCCTGTGGCCCGAGCACCATGCCGCTCCGCTCTCGCCGGCGACGTTCCGCGCGTCGGCCGGCGCGGTCGAGCACGCGATGCTGTGCAAGGTGGCCGCGTTACCGCGCGCGCTGGAGCGCCTCGCGGAGGCGGGGGCGAATGTCATCGGCCTCGATGCGCACGCCGAGGCGGCGATCGAGGACCTCGAGCTGAAGGGCCCCGTGGTCCTCGTGGTCGGTGCCGAGGGCAAGGGCCTGCGCGGCCCGGTGAAGAAGGCGTGCACCACGCTCGGCAAGCTCGGGATGAAGGGGCCGATCGGCTCGCTCAACGCGTCCGTCGCCGCCGGCATCGCGCTCTACACGGTGCTGCGCCGCCGTACCTGAACGAGGAGGATGACATGACTGTCCGCATCGAGAAGAACGGGCCCGTCACCACCATCATCCTCGCGCGCCCCGAGGTCCGGAACGCCGTCGACCGTCCGACCGCCGCCGCGCTGGCCGCCGCGTTCCGCGCGTTCGAGGCCGACGAGCAGGCCGCCGTGGCCGTGCTCTTCGGCGAGGGCGGGACGTTCTGCGCGGGCGCCGATCTCGGCGCGTTCGCGCGCGGCGAGGGCAACACCATCGACGCCGAGGGCGACGGCCCGATGGGGCCCACCCGCCTGCTGCTCGCGAAGCCGGTGATCGCCGCGGTCGCCGGCCACGCGGTCGCGGGCGGGCTCGAGCTCGCGCTGCTCTGCGACCTGCGCGTGGTCGAGGAGGACGCCTTGTTCGGCGTGTACTGCCGCCGCTTCGGCGTCCCGCTGATCGACGGCGGCACGGTGCGCCTGCCGCGGCTCATCGGCCTGTCACGCGCGCTCGACCTGATCCTCACCGGCCGCGCGGTGGAGTCGGCCGAGGCGCTGGCGATGGGCCTGGCGAACCGCGTCGTGCCGAAGGGCACGGCCCGCGAGGCCGCCGAGGCGCTCGCTGCGGCGATCGCGCGCTTCCCGCAGGCCACGATGCGCGGCGACCGCGCGAGCGCGTACGCCTCGCAGTCGCTCTCGCTCGACGACGCGCTGCGGGTCGAATTCGAGCACGGCTTGCGCTCCCTCGCGTCCGGCGAGGGCGCGAGCGGCACCGCTTCGTTCGCAAAGGGCAGCGGCCGCCACGGCTCGTTCGCGTAGCTTCAGCGCCGGGTGAGCGCGAGGTCGCGGCTCTGCATGCGCACCGCGGCCTTGCGGTCGCGCACGAAGGCCGCGTCGAACGGGGACGTGCCGGTGAAGCCCTCGATCACCTCGCAGATCGTGAACGGCATGAAGTGGATGCCGAGGAAGCTCACGATCACGTGCGGCATGTCCAGGTCCGCCTTGAACTCCCCCGCCCGCTGGCCGGCGCGCGCGAACTCGAGGCCCGCCGCGAGCACGTCGTTCACGGTGCGGCCGAGACCTCCGCGCATCACGGGCCCCCAGTCCATCGCCTCGCGGATGAGCAGGCGCGCGACGTACGGCTGCGCGGCAAGGACCTCGGTGAGGCTGTCGGTCAGCGCGTCGAGCCGCTCGGCGAACGAGCCCTCCGCCATCGCGGCGCTGACGATCGCGATCTTCACGTTCTCGAGCAGCTCGCTCAGGACCGTCGCGTAGAGCACGTCCTTGCTGGGGAAGTGGTGGAACAGCGAGGCCTTGCGCAGGCCGACGCGCTCCGCGAGATCGCCCATGCTCGCGCCCTCGTAGCCACGCTCGGCGAAGAGGCGCGTCGCCTCGGCAACGATCTCCTCCTTGCGCAGGCGCTTCCGCTTGCGCGGCAAGGGCGGCGTGCTGCTCGTGACCTTTGCCGGGTTGTCCGACTTCGCGGTCGTGATCACGCGGCACCTCGCGAGCGCGGATCGGCTTCGGTCAACGGTCGCAGGGGCTTCATGGTCTCCATCACACCCGCGAGCAGCGCCGCCTGGGCCTCGCGCGAAAGGATCGATTCCGCCTGGAACAGCGCAAAGCCGACGTAGTCGTTCATCAGCTGCACGAGCCAGGCATCGGGGTCTTCCCCCGCGAGCGCCGCGATGTTGCGCCGGATCCGGTCGGGCTTCAGCGTGCCATCCTGCATCGGTCCCGCCCCCATGAAGAGCGGATCGTACACGCCTCCGCCGGTCGCGAAGCGACTGAGTCCATCCCGCAGCTCGACGCCCTTGCGCGCTCGGTCGCAGCGCTCGTGGATGGCGGCGAGCGCCGGATTGACCGTCTCGACGATCGCCTCCGGTCCGCGGGGCCGGGGCGCGACCACGACCACGCAGCCGCTCGAGACGAGCTGGAACACCGCGCGCGTGACGTCGAACTCGAGCTTGCCCGTCGCCCGGCCGATATCGGCGAGGCTCTTCTGGCCGTCGCACTGGGCAAAGACCGCCTCGAGGTCGTCGGCGGGCTTCTTCCCGGGGACGGGAGAAGGCACGAACGCGTCGCTCGGTACCTTCTCACGGAAGAAGCGCATCTCGTCCATGCGGCGCGCGGCTTCCATGAGCAGGCCGCCGGCGTTCAGCTGGTGCCGTCGCAGGATGTTCTTCTCGTCGAAGCGGTCGAAGAAATAGAACGCGCCCTCGGCGACGTGCACCGCCGCGAAGAACACCTCCTCGACCTGGTGCGCCATCATCTCGTAGATCTTCTCGGCGGAGACGATGCCCGTCTCGACCGCGACCTCGCCGAGGCGTTTTCCGGTATCGTTCGTGGCGCGCACGATGGTCTCGAGCTGCTCGCGGCTGATCACGCCGAAGCGCCAGAGCGTCTCGCCCAGCCGCTCCTCCGGAACCGTGGTCGACGCCGCGATGATGATCCCGCCTTCGAAGTAGAACGAGCGGTTGCCGGCCTCGGCCAGGACGATGAGCTCGCCGCGCCACCCCGACTGCGAAGCGAGCGCGACGATGTCGCACAGCGCGCCGGGCGTGCGGATCTCGCCGGCGAGCTTGAGCACGGCATCGCCGCCCGTCGTGCTGCGGGCGAGGATCAGCTCCTTGGGGCTCGCAATGAGCCGCCACTCGCCCGCCTTCGGACGCAGCTGCTGACTTGCTCCGCGTCCGACCGGGTGCACGGCACCGGTGCTGTCGACGCGCAGCAGGTCGTCGCGATCGGCCGCGGACATCGCCTCTAACCTACCAGACGAACGGTCCCGCGCGCAGTTTGACGCTCCATGGTCGAGCCGCTCGGGCTACAAATAGGCCGTAGATGGCCTCCCCGCTTGCCTCCACGCACGTCCCGCTCGCCACGCGGTTCGTCTCGGCCGCGGCCCTGGAGGGCGCGCTCGCACGGACGTACATCGCCGATCCTCGCACCGCGCTCGCGGCCTGGCTCGCGATCGAGCTGGGGCGCCCGCTCCTGCTCGAGGGGCCCGCCGGGGTGGGCAAGACCGACCTCGCGCGCGCGCTCGCCGAGACCCTCGACCGGCCCCTCGTGCGCCTGCAGTGCTACGAAGGCCTCGACGAAGGCAAGGCGCTCTACGAGTGGGACTACGCGAAGCAGATGCTCTACACCCAGCTGCTGCGCGACACCGTGGCCGCGCAGACGGGCGGCGCCGCGTCCGTCGCCGACGCGGTGGACAAGCTCGCGGGCGCGGAGAGCGCGTTCTTCGGTAAGCGCTTCCTGATTGCCCGCCCCCTGCTCCAGGTCATCGAGAGCGATCGGCCCGCGGTCCTGCTCGTCGACGAGGTCGACCGCGCCGATCCCGAGTTCGAGGCCTTTTTGCTCGAGATCCTGGCCGAGGGTCAGGTCACCATCCCGGAGCTCGGCACGATCAAGGCGAAGCACACGCCGCTCGTCATCCTGACCACGAACGCCACGCGCGACATGACGGACGCGCTCCGCCGTCGCTGCCTGCACGCGTTTCTCGACTACCCGCCCCCTTCGCGCGAGCTCGCGATCCTCGAGCTCCGCATCCCTGGCATCGCGAAGGATCTGGCGACCAGGCTCGTGGAGCTCGTCCACGCGGTGCGGGCGCTCGATCTGCGCAAGGCACCCTCGATCGCGGAGACCATCGACTGGGCCCGCGCGCTGCTCCTCCTCGGAGCGAGCGCGCTCGACAAGGAGCTTGTCGCCTCGACGCTGGGCGTCTTGCTCAAGCACGAAGAGGATCGACGGAAGGTCGAATCGCAGCTGGCGAAGCTCGTCTGATCAGCTGTCCGCGGGCGGGGGAATGGATTTGCCGTTGCCCTCGATCTTCACGGGCTCGGACTTCTCGCGCGACGGGGCGTCGCCGATGTCGAGCTGAACGTCCCCGAAGACGACCTGCATCTTCGAGCCGGTGACCGCGAGCTTCACCTCGAGCGCCTTCGCCCGGATGACCGTGTTGTCCTTGACGGTGCCCGAGAGCACCACCCTGTCGACGTCGAACTCGCCCGAGAGCTCGCCCTCGCTCTTCAGCTCGCCGGCCTTCACCTTGCCCGAGACCGTGCCGGTCGAGGCGACGGTGAGCGACGGTGCCTCGAGGTCGCCCTGGATCGAGCCCTTCACGAGAATGGGACACGTCGAGGTGAGCGATCCCTTGAAGGTGGTTCCCTCCTCGACGAGCGTGCGCTTGTCGGTGGCCGGATTCTTTGCGTCGTTCATAGCTGTCGCTCCTGTTTCCTAGCGCTTCGCCGACTTGGTCTGGTTGCCGTTGCCCGAGCCGTTGCCGGCGGTCGAGATCTTCATGCGGAGCTGGCAGCCCGGCTCGAACGCGAAGCGCGTGAGCTCGCTGGGCTGCTGCACCGCGCCGACGAGCGCGCCGGTGGACGTCACGACGAGCTGATGGGCTCCCGCGATCGATGCGCCGCCGCCGTTCTTCTTCGCGTCCTGCTTCTCGAAGAACTTGCCGTTGATGGTGATGTTGCCGGCGCCGGTGATCTGGCAGCCGGTGAGCACGCCGTCCGAGCCGATGACGAGCTCGGTGCCGCGCCCGAGCGCGATCGTGCACGCCTCGAAGAGGCTCTCGATCTCCACCGTCGCGCCCTCGTCGAACTGGAGGCTCGCGTTGCGGAGCACGTCGCCGCGGCCGAAGTAGCGGCGGTTGGCGGAGCGGTCGTCGGCCGGGCGGGCCGGCGCAGCGCCGGTGAGCACCGCGGCGATCTGCGTGGCGACGACGCGCACCGAGCCATCGGCGTTGGGGCTGTTGTCGAGCCAGTCGGCCTTGATGCCGTTGATCTGCAGGCCCTTGGCGACGAGCCCGAAGACCTTCGCGCCGGTGAGGTTCGCGCCCTCGAGCTTCGCGTCGGTGAGGGTCGCGTTGCGGAGGTCGGCGTTCGTGAGGTCAGCGCCGGTGAGGTTCGCCTTCGAGAGGTCGACCTTCGTGAGGATGGCGCCGACCAGCTTCACGCCCCGGCCCTTCACCGAGCGCATCTGCGCGTCGGCGAGCACGGCGCCCGTGAAGTCCGCGTCCTCGAGGTTCGAGTCCGACAGGTTCGCGTTCGTCAGCTCGGACTTCATCATCTTGACGCCGCCGAGGTAACACTCGCCGAGGTCAGCATGCGTGAGCACTGCGCCGGCGCAGTCCGCGCCGCCGAGGTTCGCGAGATCGAGCTGCGCGTGCGTCAGCCGCGCGCCCGCGAGGTTGGCGCCTTGGAGGTTCGCGCCCTCCAGGTTCGCGCGCGAGAGATTCGCGCCCGTGAGCAACGTTCGCTGGAGGTTCGCGCCCTCCAGGTCCGCGTTGTCGAGGTTGGCATCCCGAAGATCCGCGCCTGAGAGGAAGGCCTCACACAGGTTCGCGCTCTTCAGGTTCGCGTTGCGAAGTCGTGCGCCCTCCAGGTTCGCGCCGACCATGTCGCACCGACGAAAGCTCGCGCCTTCGAGGACGGCATTGGCCAGGTTGATCCCGGACAGATCAGCGCGATCGATCTTCTCGCCGCGTTTGACTTTGCTGACGACGGCTTCCGGCGTGAGCTCGGCCATCTAGTATCTCTCCTGACAACGATGCAGTGTGAGGATCAGAGCGGCAGAGTATCCGAGCCGATCGCGAAGAGTCGACAGCGAAGCGTTCGACGACGCGAAGAAAAATTTCGCGGGTGCGCAGCTCACCCACTCCCGGCCTCGTTCCGGTCTCTCTCGCTCTCGAACTGTCAGCGGTCAGCTGTCAGCTGCCAGCTTCACTCCGACCGGTATTTCTGGCGCGCTTCCTCGAGGTACTCGGTGAGCTGCGCGATGCGCTGCGCGAACGGAACGCGCTCGATGCCGGTGATGCGGTCGACCTCGCCGAAGCGCGCGAGGAGGAGGCTGATCGCCAGCCACGTCTCCTCCCGGAGGCGGATGAGCTCCCGCTTCTTCGCCTTCGCCTCCGGCGACCATCCGCGCGAGGCCTCCTCGTGCGCGTCGTGCTGCTCCCGGAGCGTGGCGGTGAGGGCGGCGAGGCGATCGCGCTCGGCGGCGCGCGCGTCCTGCGGTGACGCGTTCTGGAGCTCGCGACGGTAGGCCTGGAAGCGCTCCACGATGCGCAGCGCGAGCGCCTCGGGGATGCCGGCGACCTGCGCGATCTCGTCGGGCTTCGCGTCGAAGAGCGTCGTGAGGCTGGTGAGGCCGGCGGCGTGCAGCTTGTCGATCGTCACCTTGCGAACGTCGGGCACGGACAGGCACAGCGACTGGATGATCACCGCCTCGCGCTGCGACTTGTCGCGATCGAGCGCGAACGCCGTGGGCAGGATGGCGACGAGCTGGCCATACGTGTCGAGCAGCTGGTCCTTCGCGGCGCCCTCGATCGTACGCGTGCGCCCGGCGGCCTCCTTGGTGGCGCTCGACTCACGCAGGCACTGCGCGAAGCGATCGAGACCGAGCGCGAGCTCCTCGAGCTCGAGGCGCTCGGCCGCGCGACGGAGCGACGCCACGGCTGGAATACAGATCTCGATCCACTCGCGCGGGGCCTCGCCCCACTTCACGTCGATCATGAAGTCGCGCACGTGGCGCATGTGGTTCGCCGCGAGCTCGGCGAAGAGCTCGCGCACGGGCTGGAGGTCGACGTGCGTGTTCGTGCCGATGAGACCGCTCGTGCCCTCGGAGAGGAGGTCGTCGAAGGCGGCGGCGATCGAGCCTTCGTCGAAGCCCTCGAACGTCGGCGGCTGCGAGGGGTGCTTCGACTCGCGCTTCGCGGGCGGCGGCGGCGGCCGACGCGAGGCGGTGGGCTTCGGCGTCGCGGAGAGCGGCGGGCGCACGGGATCGAGCCGCGCATCGGCGAGGGCAGCCGCGCCCGTGCCCTTCGCAGGCGGGGGCGACGGCGGCGGGCGCTCCTGATCCGCGACGATCGCGGTGACGCCTTGCGGGAGCGTTGCGCGGCGGCCCGCGGCGGGAGGCGCACCCGACGGCGGCGGCACGGTGATGGGAGGGGCCGGCGGCGGCGGCACTTCGGCGGCGGCAGCGGCAGCAGCGGCGTTCTCGGGACGAACCGCGGCCATCGTGCGCGTCGAGTCGATGCGCACTGCAGCCATTTCCGTGGAGCCCTCGGTGGAGAGGGAGTAGCGACCGGGCGACGCCGGGCGCTTGCTCATCGGCTCGTCTGCCTCCGGCTCGTCGCCGGGGGCTCGCGATGCAGAGCTCATACGGATGTCGTCTCCAGGTCTTCGCGCACGCAAGCCCTCCGGACGACAAGCATATCAGTCGAGTCGCACTTGTCTCCCTCGACCTCGCACGGGCTCCAGTGGAGTGGGTGTAGCGGAGCGGCCCGCGCACATGCCGTCGGCGGTCAGCGGAGCTCGGCGACCTGCTCGCCGAACACGCGCTCGAGGCCCGAGAGGACCTCGTCCGAGACCTCGACGCGGAAGGCCTTGCCCAGGGAAAGGAAGGCTTCGGCGCCGTCCTTCATCGCGAGCACGAGCGTGACGGGGCACGTGCCGCTGGAGCGCGCTAGCACCTCGGCCATCTTCTCGAGCTGGCCGGGGTTGGTACGGTCCTCGCGGAGGCGGATCGAGATCTGCTTGGTGTCCTTCTTCACCGAATCGGAGAGGCGGACCGCCTCGTTCAGGAAGAGCGTGGCCTCCTTGGGCCCCTCCTCCTCGACCTCGCTCTCCGCGTCACGGAACGGGAAGCTCACCTTCCCCGTCACCAGCACGGGCTCGCCCGACGTGAGCACGGCGGCGTAGGTGTCGATCTGGTTCGCGCGGACCTTCACCGTGACGCGCCCCGTGAGATCCTCGAGGTCGAAGAACGCCACCTTGCCGCCGCCGTCCTTGAAGATGCGCTCGCGGTAGCCCTCGACCATCCCGCAGACGCTGACCACGGACCACGCTTCGGCGGTGGCGAGCGACGCGGCGGGCACGGCCTGGAGCTTCGAGAGCGCGCCCGCGCCCTTCAGGTAGCGCTCGAGCGGGTGACCCGAGACGTAGAAGCCGAGCGCCTTCCGCTCGCGGACGAGCATCTCGCGACGGTCCCACGCCTCGACGCTCGTGACGTACCCGCCCGCGGAGGGCGCGGCGCCCGCCGCACCGGCGCGGCCAGGAGCGGGGCCGGCATCGAGCAGCCCGAACATGTTCGTCTGCCCGCGCTCGCGATCGCGGCTGGCGGCGCGGCTGCGCTCGAGCGCGATCTCGATCGAGGCGAACGCCTGCGCGCGAGAGATGCCGCGCTCGGCGAGCGTGCTGTCGAAGGCGCCGCACTCGACGAGCGCCTCGAAAACGCCCTTGTTGATCCGCTTCGCATCGACGCGCGAGGCGAAGTCGAAGAGGTCCTTGAACGAGCCGCCCTCGCGCCGGGCGTCGAGCAGCGCCTCGAGCGCGCCCTCGCCGAGCCCGCGCACGGCGCCGAGCCCGAAACGGACCTGCGGGCCGCAGGCGTCCTTCGCGACCGCGGTGCGCTCGCCCTTGGGGTTGCGCTTGTTCCCTCCGGGATGCGTGTAGACTACCTTGAAATCGATGTCCGACTCGTTGACGTCGGGCGGGAGCACGGTCACCCCCATGGCGCGCGCATCGGCGATGGTGCGGACGACCTTGTCGATCTTCTCCTTGTCGGAGGTCATGATCCCGCAGAGCAGCTCGACGGGGTAATGCGCCTTGAGGTACGCGGTCTGGTAGGTGATGAGCGCGTAGGCCGCGCTGTGTGACTTGTTGAACCCGTAGCCCGCGAAGAACTCGAGGAGCCCGAAGATGCGGTCGGCATCGGCCTCGTCGACGCCCTGGGCCTTCGAGCCGTCGAGGAAGGTGCTCTTCTGCTTCGCCATCTCCTCGGGCTTCTTCTTGCCCATGGCGCGGCGGAGGAGGTCGGCGCCGCCCAGCGAGTAGCCGGCGAGCGCCTGCGCCACCTGCATGACCTGCTCCTGGTAGACGATGACGCCGTACGTCGGCTCGAGGATGTGGTCGACGCGATCGTGCATCTTCGCGATCGGCTTGCGACCGTGCTTGCAGTCGACGAAGTCCTTCACCATGCCGCTGCCGAGCGGGCCCGGGCGGTAGAGCGCCACGGCGGCGACGACGTCCTCGAAGTGGCTCGGGACGAGGTCCTTGAAGAGCTGCTGCATGCCGCTCGACTCGAGCTGGAAGACGCCCTTCGTCTCGCCGGAGGCCATGAGCTGGTAGCTCGGCTTGTCGTCGAGCGGGATCTTGTCGATGTCGAAGGGCCTCTCGACCTTCTGGAGATCGGGGCGCGCGCGGATGAGGCGCACCGCGATGTCGATCACGGTGAGCGTCTTCAGGCCGAGGAAGTCGAACTTGACGAGGCCGGCCTGCTCGACGTCGTCCTTGTAGTACTGCGTGATGTAGCCGTCGGTCTTGCCGTCCTTGAAGACCGGCACGTGATCCCACAGCGGCCCCTCGCTGATCACGATGCCGGCCGCGTGCTTGCCGGCGTGGCGCGTGAGGCCCTCGAGCTTGATGGCCTGCGTGAGCAGCTCCTTGATCTTCGGCTCGGTCTCGTAGCGGGCCTTGAGCTTCGGCTCGATCTCGAGGCTCTCGGTGATGGTGTACGTCTCGGCGGGCGTCTTGTTGGGGATGAGGCTCGCGATCTGCTGCGCGTCGATCGGCGAGATCATGAGCGAGCGCGCGACGTCCTTGATGACGCTCTTCGCCTTCAGCTCCGCGAACGTGGCGATCTGGCCGACGGACGTCTCGCCGTACTTCTGCTGCACGTACTGGATGACGCGGTCGCGCCGGTCCATGCAGAAGTCGACGTCGAAGTCGGGCATGCTCACGCGCTCGGGATTGAGGAAGCGCTCGAACAGCAGGTTGTAAGGGATGGGATCGAGGTCGGTGATGCGCAGCGCGTACGCCACGATCGAGCCGGCGCCCGAGCCGCGGCCGGGACCGACGGGGACGTTGTTCTCCTTCGCGAAGCGGATGAAGTCCCACACGATGAGGAAGTAGCCCGGGAACTTCATCCCGCAGATGACGTCGAGCTCCATCGCGAGGCGCTTGCGGTACGCCTCCTGGTCGACCTTCTTGCCGATCTCGGTGAACTCGGAGAAGCGCCGCTCGAGGCCCTCGATCGAGACCTGCCGGAAGTACGTCGGCTCGTCCATGCCGGCGGGGACGCCGAAGCTCGGGAGCATCGGGTTGCCGAGCTTCAGCTTCAGCTGGCACTTCTCGGAGATGGCGAGCGTGTTCGACATCGCGTGGGGGACGTCTCCGAAGAGGCTCGCCATCTCGGCGCCGGTCTTCAGGTACATCTCCTTCGAGCCGTGGCCGCGCTCCTTCGACTCCTCGTAAGAGCGGCCGCTCTTGATGCATCCGAGGTACATGTGCGCCTCGGCGTCGTCCTTGAGGCCGTAGTGCACGTCGTTCGTGGCGACGAGCGGGAGGTCGAAGCGCTTCGCGAGATCGATGAGGATCCCCTTCAGGATCGGCTGCTCCGGCAGGCCGTGGTCCTGGAGCTCGACGTAGAGCGTGCCCGGCTCGAAGATCTCCTTGAGCCGCGCGAGCGTCTTCGCGCCCGCCTCGATCCCCTGCTCGAGGACGCTCTGCGCGACGAGCCCGCCCATGCAGCCCGTCATCCCGATGAGCCCCTTGGTGCGGCCCTCGAGCGCGCTGAACGGCACGCACGGCACGCCCGCGGGGCCCGACGGATCGGGCTCGACGTACCCGCGCGACACGAGCCAGACGAGGTTCTTGTAGCCCTCCTCCGACGCAGCGAGCAGCGGCAGGTGGTGGCCGTGGCCGCCCACCACCACCTCGAGCTCGGCGCCGAGGATGGCCTTCACGTTCGCCTCCTTCGCTGCCTTGTAGAAGGAGATGGCCCCGAACATGTTGCCGTGGTCGGTGAGCGCGACTGCGCTCATCCCCTGCTTGGCCACCTGCTTGACGAGGTCCTTCACCTTCACGGCGCCATCCAGCATCGAGTACTGGGAGTGCACGTGGAGATGAACGAACTCGGTCATGGGTCAGGCCTCGACTAGCAGGGTCACGCGATCCCGCCAACCCGCGCCGCCCGCGCGGGCGTTGCAGCTCGCTGCGCCTTGACGCACTGCGCCGTCTCAATACCGCCGCGCCCGGAAGTACTCGTCGGCGAGCGCGCGCGAGGCGTGCCACACTCTGGTCGTCGCTTGCAGTGTAAAGCTCATCTTGCGTAGCATGCGCCGTCAGGGCGGCTGCTCGATGTGCTGGAGCGCAGTCACGGAACGCACGAGGAGGCATCACGTATGAAGCTTTTCAAAACTCTCTCTTTGCTTGCCATCGCGGCCGGCGCAACCGCACTCACCGCCGCCCAGGGCTGCAGCAGCAGCGACTCCGGTAGCAGCGGCACCACGCCCGCCGCCGCCGGCAAGGTTCCCCCCGCGGCCCCCGTCGGCGCCGCGCCGTCCGACACCCCGGCGCGCACGTTCGCGATGAACCAGCTGTTCCTCGGCGAGACGGGCCGCAACGGCGCGCCGCTCAAGGACGCCTGGAAAGACTACGGCTACAACATCGACGGCCTCATCACGACCAAGGACTCGAAGGACGTCTGCAAGCGCGTCGCCGGCGCGGACTCCGCGAAGCAGGAGGACGGCAACGGCGGCATCGACAACGCGTTCGGCCGCACCGTGCTCGGCTTCATCCTCGGCCTCGTCCCCACCCCGTCGAAGACGATCAACGACTCGGTCCAGGGCGGAAGCTTCACCATCCTCCTCGACATCAAGGGCCTCACCGACGACCCGAAGCAGACGAACATTGGGCTCGGCGGCCGCCTCCTCGTCGGCGGCAACTTCGGCGCGGGCAAGAAGCCCACGTTCTCGCCCGCCGACGACTGGCCGTACCGCGCGAGCCCGATCGTCCCGATCGAGGGCGCGTACATCAACAACGGCACGTTCGTGAACGGGTCCGGCGGCGCGACCGTCGAGCTCTCGCTCCTCATCCAGGGCGTCAGCCTCAGCCTCAGCATCAACCGCGCGTACATCACGTTCGACCACACGGCGCCGGGCGAGATCACCAACGGTACCATCTCGGGCGTCATCAACACCGAGGCGCTCGTGACCGGCATCGAGAAGGTCGCGGGACGCATCAGCCCGCAGCTGTGCGGCGGCAGCACGCTCGACACGATCAAGCAGACGATCCGTCAGGCGAGCGACATCCGTAGCGACGGAACGAACTCTGCCGGGGTCGACTGTGATGCGATCTCGATCGGCCTCGGCTTCAACGGCAAGCAGATCGGCGCGCCCAAGACGATCGCGGTCGACACGGCGCCTCCGCCGGACCCGTGCAAGGCGGGCGACGCGGGCGCGGACGGCGGCTGAACGACGACCGCGACGACGACGCGCGCGTGAGCGCGTGAGCGCCCAATGAAGAGAGGGATGCTGCGCTTGCAGCGTCCCTCTCTCGCGTTTCGAACGGCGCGATCCGAGTATTCAGCGCTTCGCGGCGGCGTCCGCCTTCGCCTCGAGCGCACGGATCTGCTCGCGCGCCTCGTCGCCTTCGGGGATGGGGCGGCCGCTGTCGCGCCACGCGACCGCGGCCTTGAAGCCCTCAGCCTGCGCGTAGCGGCGGAACCAGAGGCCCTCGGGGTTGTGGCGCGTGATGCCGTCGAAGAGCGTGGCCATCTGCTGGCTCTGCTCGAGGCCCATCGCGAGCATCACCTGGTTGACGACCATCTTGTGCATCGCGAGGTGGCTCCGCGGGACCCCGGCGATGCGGTTTGCGAGGCGGAGCGTGGCCTCCTCGAGCCGGTCCACCGGCACCGACTCGGTGGCGAGCCCCCATTGCGCAGCGGTGGCGCCGTCGATGGTGTCGCCCGTGAACATGAGCTGCTTCGCGCGCATCGGGCCGAGCCGGTACGTCCACATCGCGGTGGTCGGACAGCCCCACACGCGCGTCGGCATGTAGCCGATGCGGGCATCATTGGCCATGACGAGGAGATCGCAGCACAGCGCGATGTCGCTGCCGCCCGCGGCGGCGTAGCCGTGCACCTTGGCGATGGTCGGCTTCGGGCTGCGCCAGAGGCTCATGAAGTCCTCGGTGTTGCGCTTCATGAACGCGTAGTCGTCCATCGGGTCCCACGGCTGCCGCTCCTGCTGGCAAGGATGGTCGGCGGTCCCCGAGCCGAACATGTCGAGGTCGTAGCCGCCGCAGAAGCCCTTCCCTGCGCCCTCGACGACGATCACGTGGACCTCGTCCTCGGCGTTCGCCCAGTCGACCGCCTGCCGGAGCTCGCGGGGCGTGACGTCGGTGATGGCGTTCAGTCGCTGCGGGCGGTTCAGCAGGAGCCGCGCCACGCGGGGGTGAGCGTGATCCTGGGCGATGGACAGGGTGCTGAAGTCGGGCATGTCGTCTCTCTCCTCGAGCTGCGCGCTCGTTGGGGGAGGCAGCGTACACGCGCGCGCGCGCGTGCGGGCGCGCGGGCGGCGCGATTCGGACGTACTGGATCGCGAGCCTGCGCGGGCTCGCGGCAGCGGGCGGCAGCGGCTACCGCGTCGCGGCGCGTGGCGGCCGCGGTGGTGCTCGGGGCGAAGGAGGAGCACGCGCCGCGCCTGCGCGTCGTCGCGGACGATGTCGCCGATCCGCTCGTGCGGCGCATCGCGGTCGCCTCGCTCGACGACGAGGACGCGAACGCGCTCGCCGCCGAGCTCGAAGAGGCCGCGACCCAGGAAGGCTTCGCGCCGCGCTCGATCAGGCCGCCCGGCGGCTGACGTCCTGGTAGCATCCGCGCGTGCATCTCTTCGGGCTCACCGGTGGCATCGCGTCCGGCAAGAGCGCGGTCGCCGCGCGACTTCGCGAGCGGGGCGTGCCGGTCATCGACGCCGACCAGCTCGCCCGCGACGCCGTGACGAAGGGCTCGCCCGGCCTCGCGTCCGTGGTGGCGGCGTTCGGCGAGGACGTGCTCGCGGAGGACGGCACGCTCGACCGCAAGAAGCTCGCGGCCCAGGTCTTCGGCGACGAGCCCAAGCGCACGGCGCTCAACGCGATCGTTCACCCGATCGTCACCAAGCTGACCTTCCAGCGCGCCGCCGAGCTCCGCGACCAAGGGCACCAGCTGGCGTGCTACGAGGCCGCGCTCATCGTCGAGAACGGCGTGCAGGACGCGTTTCGGCCTTTGGTGGTGGTCTCGGCCCCCGAGGCGACGCAGTTGACGCGTGCGTGCGCACGCGATCGGGCCTCCGAGGAGGAGGTCCGGGCCCGGATCCGCGCGCAGATGCCCCTGGCGGAGAAGGTGAAGGTGGCGGATTTCGTCATCGAAAATGTGGGGTCCCTGGCCGACCTCCACCGCCGGACCGACGAGGTCCTCGCGGCCGTCCGCGCGCGGCTCGACGTCGCCCCGCCGAGCGACCGACAGTGATAAGCTCCAACGTGGGATGAGCAGGTACCGCACCGGCGTTTCATCCAGTTACGACTCCGAGCCGCGCGACTCCACCCCGTCGCACAAGGAGCGTGCTGGCCTCGTCCTGCTCTACGCGCCGAACTTCGACCAGCTCTCGCCGGCGTACGTGTTCGTCTCGCCCGAGCTGACCATCGGCCGGGATCCCACGAACCTGATCTGCGTGCCGGAGCAGGCGGTGAGCCGGCAGCACGCGCGCATCTTCGCGCAGGACGCGCGCTGGATGCTCCAGGACATGGGCAGCCGCAACGGCACCATGGTCGACGGTGCGTACGTCTCCGAGGTGGAGCTCGAGCCGAACCACGAGATCCGCGTCGGTGACGCGATGTTCAAGTTCGTCGATGCCGGCGTCGAGAAGTGCGTCGCCTACCGCATCGACGGCAAGGTGGCGGGCGAGCGCAAGGCCAAGAGCTTCACCGAGCTCGTGGGCGGCGCGCAGATGGACCAGATCGCGGCCGACATCGAGCGCATCGCGCCCACCGAGCTCTCGGCGGTGGTCCTCGGCGAGACCGGCACCGGCAAGGAGGTCGTGGCGCGCGGCATCCACAGCTTCTCGGGACGCCGCGGCTCGTTCCAGGCCATCAACTGCGCGGCCATTCCTCACAACCTCCTGGAGAGCGAGCTCTTCGGGTACCGCCGCGGCGCATTCTCGGGCGCCGACCGCGACAAGCCGGGCCTCATCAAGCTCGCCGACAACGGCACGCTCTTCCTCGACGAGATCGGCGACATGCCGCTCGACGCGCAGGCGAAGCTGCTGCGCGTGCTCCAGGCGCGCGAGGTGTTCCCGCTCGGCGCCACGACGCCCGAGCACGTCGACATCCGCGTGGTCTGCGCGACGCACCGCGATCTCTACCAGTACGTGAAGGAGGAAAAGTTCCGTGGCGACCTCCTCGCGCGCCTGAACGAGCACGTGGTGCGGCTGCCGCCGCTGCGCGAGCGCAAGGAGGACATCTACCTGCTCGCGAACAGCTTCTGCGCGCGCTACGGGCGTCCGGGGCTCTCCTTCTCCTTCTCGTTCCTCGTCGCGCTCTTCCACTACGACTGGCCGTTCAACGTCCGCGAGCTGGAGAGCTGCATCAAGCGCGGCGTCGCGCTGACGGACGGCGGCGAGCTCGACACGATGCACCTCCCCGACGCGATCAGCGAGCACATGAAGGGCTACGGCGACCGCCAGCGTGTTTCGCTCCCGAGCCATCTTCCGGCGTCCCCGTACGAGCAGAGCCCGCTGAGCCATCAGGGCGCCTCCCCGACCGCCCCGCCGCCGCCCCGCCGCGGCCCGCCGACGGAGGAGGAGCTCCGCGCGCTTCTGGAGCGCCACAAAGGCAACATCGCGGCGGTGGGCCGCGAGCTCGGCAAGGAGCGGATGCAGGTGCACCGCTGGCTGAAGCGGTACAACATCGATCTCGCGCAGTACCGGTAGCGCGCCCACGCGCGTCCGCCCGACGACGAGCAGCCACAGGACCCGCCGCACAGACCCGTCCTCCGCGCAGTCCCGTCCCCCCGCGCCACGACGCCACGCCCCACGACGCCCCGCGCTCAGCTCTCGTCCGCCTGCCCCGCGATGTGGAGGTGGCCGTCCTCGCGGCGGAGGAGCAGCACCAGGATGTCGCCGAAGAGCTGGTCGGTGCCGACCCGGGGCGTCGCGATGGGCACCCGAACGTAGAGGTCGCCCGGACGCATCTCCGTCGGACGCTGCGGGCCGCCCGACGCCGCCAGCGCCTCGTAGCCGAACCTCTCGATCTGCGCGAAGCGCGCGATCTCCACGCCCGCGAGCCGCTGGTACTCGAAGTTCTTGATCTTCGTTCGCCACAGCTCGATCAGCTGAGCCTTCGTCCCCGCGCGGCCCAGCGGCACCGCCTCCTGCGCGAGCAGCTGCACCAGCCCGTCGATGTCCTCGCGCTCGAACGCTCGCACGTACGCGCGCACCACCTCCTCGACGTCCTTGTCGCCCAGCGGCTCGCGCAGCGCAACCACGCCCGTCGCCGGCGCGCGATCGCCCGCGACCGGCAGCGCTGGCGGCGGCTCGATCACCACGCCGTCGGGACGGCGCGGCGTCTTCGGCAGCTCCGTCGCCGTCTCGAGCGGACCGGCGCCCAGGCATCCCCCGCTCGCGAGCGCGAGCGCCGTCGTCATCGCGAGCGCAGCCGCGCGCACGATTTCACATCGACTCGGTATGCGGATCCTTGCCACGCTCGAGCGTCACGATCGCACGATCCGGGACCACCTTCCAGCGCGACTGGGCGCCTGGCGTCGACGAGGCGAGCGACCAGTCGTCGTCGAAGTCGCTCGCGAGCAGCACGAAGTGCATCTGCTCGAGCTCCGGCGTCTTGCGACGGAGATTGAGGTCGTCGTCGATCAGCGCCTCCGCGTCGCCCTTGCCGGCGAAGACGCGGTAGCCCATCTGGGCGCCGCGATGCATCGCAAACTCGTTCTCGCCATTCGAGACGAGCAGGTTGATCTGGCTCGCGCCGCCGCCGACCTCCGCCGCCATGCCGTCGACCACCGCCACGCACGAGCGGAGCGCATCGCGCACGTGCGAGGGATCGCTGATGCCGTCGTTGAGGCGCCCGGCGTCATGCAGGAACGAGAGAAAGACGTAGAAGAGGATCTCTGCGTCGCTCTCGCCGCGGATCGACGAGCGCAGGAACTCGGGCACGCTACCCACCAGGCGATCGCGGACGGCGTCGAAAGCGGGAAGCGTGCCGGTCTGCGCGAAGAGCCACTGCCGGTAACGAAACGGGTGGGTGTTCTCGGTGCGCAACGAGCCCACGGTCGCGTTTCGCACGTGACCGACGAGCACATCCGCGCGCACGTCTCCCGCGACCTTCGCGATCTCGACGCCATGGGTGGTGGCGTGGTCGTCGATCGGGCGACGACGCATCAGCACCTCGCCGCCTTGGTAGAAGCCGATGCCCCACCCCAGCGCGGTCCCCTTGGACTGCACGCGCAGCGCTGCTGCCTCGGATACGAGGACACGGGCCGCGAGGTCCGCGCGATTCCCGATCAGGCCGAACAGACGAGCCATATGGAGGTTCTCCTCAGGACAGCGACAGCTCCGGAAACAACCCGACGATAAACCGATTGTCCCGACGTTGCCAGAAGGGAAGACGCACGAACAAGGCTCAGGTTTGGGCCTGACCCTCACCCGCTCGACGTGCTTCCCGCGCGTTCGATCCGAGCCCTGCGAGCAGCCGGGCCGACCGCTCCTTCACGCGACGCTCGACCGTCGCTCCCCAAGCGCGCGCGGCGAACGGCACGAATGCAGACGCGATGAGCGCGATCGCCCATAACGGTAGACCGAACAGCGCCTGCATCTTTCGCCACAACTCTGGCACATCGCCGCGGCGCGTGCCACGACGCTCACTTCGCGGGCGGGACGATGAAGGGCACGACGTGCTCGCGTCCTTCGAAGCCCGAGCGGTACGAGGCCGCGGCGTGCTGGCTCTGGAACGGTCCGATGCGCACCCTGTACCAGGTGCCACGTCCGGGAACGTGCGCCTCGACGACGTAGGCCTTGTGCCCACGCGCGCGAAGCTGACCCGAGAACGTGTCGGCCTCGCTCTGCGTGCGGAACGAGCTCACCTGGAGCTGGTAGCCGCCCTCGCGTCCCGGCGGCGACGGCGGACCAGACGGCTGGTTCTCGACGGCGTCGCTCGCGGCGCGCGTGAGCGCGTCGCGCGGGCGCGTGACGACCGGCGAAGCGCCGAGCATGTTCTGCGCGGGCAGCGGGACCACCTGGAGGCGATCGGCACCCGGCGCGCCGGGGCCCGGGTCCGCGCCGCGCACGTTGAGCGTGATCGCGGCGCTCGGGTCGACACCCGGCAGCGCGCCCGCAGGCTTGGGGCTCCCGCCCTTCACCGCGGCGAGGGCGGTGGTAGGCGAGCTCTCGTCGCTCAGGATGCCAGGGAACGTGACGTCGTGCGTGCTGAGGTCGGTGGCCTTGGGCGCCGCAGCGCCGCCGATCTTCGCCTGCGCCGTCACGAGCTCGCCGAGCGGGTCGACCTTCGCGGAGGTCGGCGCCGAGCGTCGACCTCCGATGGCGAGGCCGGCGAAGACGATGCACGCACCGCCGAGCGCGACGAGCAAGATCGTGACACCGCGCGGTGTACGGCTCTCGCCGTCGTTCTCCTGGATCTGCTCGAGGTTTCTCACGCTGCCCTGCTCCATCATCGGTTCGCCTTTCCTCGGTGGTCCGAGCGGCTGATCGGCTTCCTCCGGGCTATCGTCCATGCTGCGGACCGGCCAAGTTTGCTGCGGTTAGCGCGGCCTTCGTGCTACTCGGGACGCATGCGCGCGCCTCGTGCCCTGTCCACCGTCCTCGCGGTCCTCGTGGCGGGAGCGGTCTCCTGCAAGGACGACCCGACCGCCACCGTGGCCATCACCGTCGGGCCCGAGCTCGATGCGTTCTCGCGGACTCCGGCGCCCACCACGCTGATCGTGGAGAACGTCGCGCTCGACGGCACCGTGACCGAGCTCTCGCGCACCGCGCTCCCCGCCGGCACCATCGGCCTCGGCGACAAGGGGCGTACCGAAGTAGGCGGGTTCAGGCTCTCCGCAACGGACGCAACCGGCAAGGTGCTGCTGAAGGGCGAGAGCCTCTTCGTGCAGTTTGGCGCGCTCCAGGAGGCAGCGCTCGAGATCTTCATGCAGCGCACCGGCGAGACGGCGAGGCTGCCCAACGCGCCCGTCGCGCTCGATACGCCGCACGTCGGGCTCGCCGTGGCGCGCTACGTCCTCGCGACCAGCGGCACCAGCTCGTTCCTCTACGACCTGCTGCTCCTCAAGCCGGCGCCCTCGCTCGGCGTCCTGCCGCGGACCGCCAAATCGCTCGGCGCGTTCGGCACCGCGGCGCTCATCATCGACGACGTGGGCGCCTCGACCTTCGACCTCTCCACCGGTCAGTCCTCGAATCTCGCGGCGCCCAGCGGCGGGACGTTCGCGGAGATCGCAGGCGGCGCGTCGACCGAGGCGCTCGACGGCGGCGTGAGCGTGGTCGGCGGTACGCGCCCCACCGGCAGCGGCGGCCCTAGCACGCGCGTGTTCCGCATCGCCGCCGACGGCAGCGTCGCGTTCGCCGCCCTCGCCACCGCCCGTGAGGGTGCGTGCGCGGCGTGGGTCGATGGCCGCGGGCTGTTCGTTTACGGCGGCGCTGGCGCGGATTCCGCGGCGGAGCTCCTCGCGACCGGCGCGGCGGTGGGCACGAAGCTCCCCTTCCCCGCCGATCCGGTGAAGGGCTGCGGGGCGACCGCGCTCGACGGCTCGCACGTACTGGTGGTGGGTGGCGTCGGCTCACCCGCGGACGTCGGGGGCGCGGCTCAGGCCCGCGTGATCGATCTCGCCTGCACCACCGACTGCAAGCCCGCGCCCTGGACGGGGACGCTCCCCCTCGTGCGCGCGGAGGCCATCGCGCTCGCGCCGGACGTGGCGCTCGTCCTCGGCGACGACGCAAGCGGCGCGTCGCGCCTCTTCCGCGCAACGGCCGCGGGGCCGAAGGAGATCACGCTCAAGGTGGCGCGCCGTGGGGCACGCATGCAGGCGCTGCCGGTGAAGAACACGGTGGCGATCCTCGGCGGCGCGCCGGAGATCGAGCAGTACACGGAGTAGACCCCTACGCGGTGACGACCGACGCGGTGCATGCACTCTGCACGCGTGCGCCAGGCCACACCACGCTATCCAGCGCCGGCGCATCGATGATCGCGCCCTCGCCCACCACCGACCCCACGATCGACGCATGCACCTGCGCCGTGGGATGCGCCCACGACGCGACGCCGCGCGCCGCGAGCCACGCCGCGTTCGCCGCCAGGTACTGCGCGACCGATCCGATGTCGACGAAGCCTTCGCTCGTCTCGTGCGCCCACAGCGTCTCTTCGCGGCGGAGCGCCGGGAGGTACACGTCACCGACGAGGCAGCCCTGCGCCGGCAGCAGAGCGCGCAGCGGTTCGCCGAGGAGGTGGATGCCCAGGAAATCGCCGCCGCGCGTCTCGCGCCCGAAGCTCTCTTGCCGCAGGCGCACGATGCGTCCGTCGTCCGCGAGGCCCACGTTGCCCTCGTTCGCCGGGCGCGGGAACACCGCAAGCGTCGCCGCGGCGCAGCCCGCGACGTGCGCGGCCAGGAGCGCGCGCGGGTCGAGCTCGCTCAGGATGTCGCCGTTCCAGACGAGCACGTCGCCCGCACCGAGCAGCGTCGCGGCGCGCGCGACGCCGCCGGCAGTGCCGAGCAGCTCCGTCTCGTACGAGACGAGGATCCGTTCGGCCGCTGCCCACGCGGCAAGATCCTCTGGCCGGTGATGCACGTTGACCGCCAGCCGCGCGTCCGACGCGAGCACCAGGCGCACGCGCCGCGCCACGTGCGCCACCGCCGGCGCATCACCGACGGGCATCATGGGCTTGGCGCGCAGATCGGTGAGGGGCCGGAGCCGCGCGCCCAGGCCCGCGCACAGGATCAGCGCCGCGCGGAGGGTGGCGCTGTCACTCATCGCCTCTCGTGACTAGCACATCGGCGCGGGTCGCTCGGCGAGCGCCCGGACGCGCGAGGACCGCCGCTTTTTTGGCGACGGCCGCTCCACGTAGTAGATGAACCGAGATGACCTCGCGCCTGACGGTCCATGTGCTGGTCGCAGCCGCTCTCGCGCTGGGCCTGGTGGCCGGCGTCGTGGCCTGCGGTCACGACCCCGTGGGCGTCGACGCCTGCCGGCAGATCGAGACCGCGCGCTGCGAGAACGCGAACAGCTGCGGCATCGACCTCACCATGCCCGTCCATCGCGGCGGCTCCCCCAGCCTCGATGTCGGCGCCTGCAAGCGCCACTACCAGGACGCGTGCCTCCACGGCTTCGTCGCCACCGAGGACCCGGGCTCGGTGAAGGTCCAGGAGTGCGTGAACGTGATCAACGATCCGAACACGAGCTGCGACATCGTCCGGGCGCCCGAGAAGAGCCCGGCGTGCGCGTTCCTGGTCCCGCCCGCGCCAGCCGCCGTGGTCGACGCCGCGACCGAGTAGCCTCAGTCCTCATCGCCGTCGTCGATCGCGCTGAGCAGATCGACCACCGAGTCCGTCGCGGGCGCGGCCAGGCTCTCCGGCGGGTCGTCGTCCTGCTCCACGCTCTGGACCGGCACGCGCACGCGTGAGGCGCGGAAGTGGTCGTCGAGCTCGATGCGCCAGAACGAAGGGTCGTCGCCGCTGCGGCAGCCCAGGGTGAGCGACGGCGACGCGAGGATCGTGAAGTTCGTGCCCGCGGGCTGACGCTGCTCGCTCACGTGGCGGTGCCCGTGCAGCACCGCGGTGGCGCCGATCTCATCGAAGATCTCCGCGGCGCTCCGCGCGTCGTCGAGGCGCAT
>JAYTHX010000491.1:0-8515 GCA_043732195.1 Polyangiaceae bacterium | reverse complement strand
CTCGGCCTCGCCGACGAGGTGCCGTTCCTGCGCCTCGATCCCGAGGGCTTCGACCACGTCGTGGTCGCCGGTGAGCGCTTCCGCATCCCCAACGGCCTCGACAAGCTGCGCCGTCGCCTCGTGCGCCGCTTCCCCGAGGCGGAGCGCGCGCTCCGGCGCTACGTCGAGATCGTCACCGTGCTCGGCGCCGAGCTCGAGCAGCTCGACGTGCCCGCCAGCGGCCTCTCGCTCGCCGCGGTGCGCGCCGCCGTCCGCGCGCGGCACGTCCTCTACTACCTGCGATGGACGCTCGCGGACCTCTACGACAAGCTCGGGATGCCAGAGACGCTCCGCGCCATCCTCGCCGGCCAGTCCGGCGACTACCTCCTGCCCCCGCGCGACGTCTCGCTGCTCCTGCACGTCGCCCTCGTCACGCTCTACGATCGCGGGGCGTACTACCCGCAGAAGCACTACTTCCATTTCGTCGAGTCGCTCGTCGCCGCCATCACGAAGCATCCGGGGTGCACGGTGCTGCTCGAGCACGAGGTGACGCGCATCGAGACCGAGCACGGCAAGGTCAGCGGCATCGTCACGAAGAACGGCAAGCACTTCACCGCGCGGCGCTACATCTCGAACGCCGACCCGCGCCTCACCGCGCGCCTCGTCGGCGAGCAGAACCTCGCGGGCGATCGCCGCCGCCTCGACTACGACTACTCGTGCGGCACCTTCACGATGTACCTCGGCGTCCGCGGGCTCGATCTCCGCGACCACGGCTTCGGCTCGTTCAACGTGTGGCACTACCCGCACGCCGACCTCGATCGCCTCTACGACGACCAGCTCGTGCGCCACGATCTCTCGAACCCGTGGCTCTTTCTCTCGACGCCCACGCTCCACTCCGAGGCCCCCGGTCTCTGCCCGCCCGGCGACCAGATCCTCGAGGTCGCCACCGCCTGCGACTACCGCCGCTTCGCCGACCTCCGCCAGCGCGATCGCCGCGCCTACAACCTGGAGAAGAAGAAGATCCGCGAGCGCCTCTTCGACGTCCTCGAGCAGCACTACGTGCCCCGCCTCCGCGAGCACGTCGTGATGCGCCTTGCCGGGACGCCTGCCACCAACGCGCGCTTCGTGTGGGCGCCCGAGGGCAACTCGTACGGCGCCGCGCTCACCCCGCGCAACATGGGACCGCAGCGTCGGCCGTTCCGCTCGGCGATCGACAACCTGTGGCTCGTCAACGCAACGGCCGGCTTCCCCAGCGTCGCGGGCGCGATCGGCGCCGGCATGCGACTGCACGCCGAGCTGGCCGGCTAGCGTCTCCCGCGCGTCAGGGACGATTGATTTCCCTGGGGCGACCCGTTGTCCTGCGGAACCGCGCTTAGTACGCTCCGGCGTCCCATGGACCCCGTCACCGCCCTCGAGGCCGCGCTCGCGCAGCATCTGGGGGTCATCCAGCGCGCGGCCTACGGGGCACCTCCGGGTGGCGGCCCCGCGTGGGACGCGATGCTCCGTCACTACGGCGTGCCCGCGCTCGATCCGCAGGAGCGCGCCATGATCGTCTCCTGCATGCACATGCAGCGCGGCGCGGTGCCAGCCGAGGTGCGCGTCGTCTTCGCCGGCCTCCATGCGTGGCTGCAGCGCGAGCTCGACCCGCTGCGCGCGAGCTTCAGCGGCAGCCCGCACCTCGCGACTCTCCAGCAGCGCGCCGCGAGCCTCGTCGACCACGAGATCGCCGGCTACGAACGCGCGGTCGGCATCGTGCCCTCGCAGCCGGTGGCCGGCCCCGTGTCGAGCCCCGCCGCGCCCGCCGCGCCGAGCCTCGCTTCGATCTTCGCGAACGCCCAGTCGACCTCCAAGGAGGTGCCGTGGGCGAACATGAAGCACAAGAACGTGATCAACCTGAGCTGCGTGCACTGCGGCGGACCGCAGGAGCAGCCGCAGGACTTCATGTGCAAGTACTGCCGGCGCCCGATCGCCGGCGCGATCAAACCAACGGCGTGAGGGGCGGAAGAGAGAACACATGAATCCGGCGCAGCAGCAGACCGTCGCGCAGTGGAACCAGCACCTCCAGCAGACCGGAGGTCAGCTCCAGGGGCTGCTCCAGCAAGCGGGAGGGGGCTGCGAGCAGCTCATTGCCCAGAACCCCGTCGACCCCATTCCCCTCAACAACGCGCTCGGCGCCATCGAGCACCAGGTCAAGGACCTCCGCAGCGCCGTCGACAATGCGTTCTCGCAGTACTACGACCGCGTCTGCGAGCAGGGACCCGGAGAGCCCGCGCACGGCGCCATGAAGCGCGCGATGCGCGGCTTCCTGCGCTGGACGGAGGAGACGTGGCAGCGCTTCGACTCGCACGTCCATCTCCAGCAGTACCGCGGGATGTGGCCGCACGTGCAGCAGGCGATGCAGAGGCCGACCGCGTGCAACCGCTGCGGCGGCCCGGTGCAGCGCGCGACGCCGCACAAGAGCGAGTCGATCAACTGCCCCGCGTGCCACACCGTGAACCAGGTGCTGCCCGAGTCGGTGGTCGCGCAGTACTTCGGCGGCATGCCCCACTACTTCGCGCAGAGCGGCGTCATCGATCGCTGGGTCGCGCTCGAGAAGTTCAAGGACGACTGGGAGGACTACCGCGACGCCGAGTGGGCCGCCGATCGCGAGCGCCCCGACGAGCCGCTCCACCGCCTCGAGCAGCGCGAGCAGCTCGAGAAGGAGTACTGGACCGCGTACGCCGAGGCTCGCGTGAAGAACGAGGGCGGCACGCCGGACGACGTGCGCACGCTCGTCGACGCGCGCATGAAGCAGTCCTTCTACGAGGCCATGAACATGAACGACGTGTGGCGGAACGCCCACGGCCTCCAGGGCGTCGCGGAGCAGGCCCAGGTCCCCGCGCACCTCCAGAACGTCGACGAGTGGGGCCCGCTGAACCCGCACACGAACCCCATCGCGCTCGAGGACAACTGGGTCCACGAGCAGCTGCTCAACGAGGCGGTCCGCGAGCCGGAGCGCCATGCGTCGCTCCTCGCGACGCTCGGCTATCGCGACGCCATGCAGCGTGCGATGGTCCACGGCACGTTCCGCCGGCACTACGAGGGATACCTCATGTCGGCCGAGGGCCAGGGCCTCGTGCAGAGGGCCGCCATGCGCGCCATGAACGAGCGCATGAAGTACGCGGTCGCGGCCGGCGCGGCCGGCGGCATCCTCGATCCCATCGAGGGCGTCTCGATCGCAGTCTACGGCAACCTCCAGGTGAAGCAGGCGAGCGCGAGCGTCGACGAGTTCAGCGCGCTCCTCGCGCAGCACCAGATGGACCGACCGAAGTGGGATCGCGTCGCGAAGGGCTGGCTCGACCGCATGACGCGCGACACCACCGGCGCCGTCGCCACCGAGTACTCGAAGGCCTTCATGAGCGGCAACCAAGGCGCGCACGCGGGCATGGGCGCGGCGGCCGCCGACAACATGGCGTCCGGGCAGATGGGCCTCCAGGGGCCGAGCGCCGCCGAGTCGGTCACGTTCGAGAAGTACTGCGAGATCGCCGGCGCGATGCAGGCGTGGTCGAAGCAGGGCAAGGACATCAGCGCCGGACTGCACCAGTACTTCCAGATGACGGCGATGGATTACTCGAGCGTCAGCACGTACTGGTCGCAGAAGATGATGGCCGATCTCTCGATGTTCGATCGCCAGACGCAGATCGCGAATCACTACGAAGCGCAGTACGCCACCGGATGACCCGGGCTCGCGGTGGTGCGCAGCGAGTACGTTCGCTGGCCGCTACCGTCCATGAGGAACGTGTTCTGGCTCTTCGTCGAGGACGTGTACTCGGCGCCGATCTTCGCGTGCTGGCTCTTGCCGCCGATGGGGCGTCCCGGCACCGGGTTCTGGCCCTCGGGCGCCGGGCCTGCGAGATCCGCGACGTCGTGCGCGTGGCCGAGCGCGTCGGTCCACTGCACGGCGTCGAACGCCTGCGTCAGGCCGCAGCCCCAGCACTCGACCTGCCCCTCGAGCTCGATGGTGCCGAGCGGCGAGCGGATGCCGCACGCCTTGCACGTGAAGTCGGCGCCGTGGATGCACGCGAAGAGGAGCGGGCCGAGCCGGCCGGGCGCGACCGCATGCCGGGCTGCTGCTGCGGAGGCTGAGGCGGGTAGGGCGATTGGTACGGCTGCACGCTGGGCCGCTGCTACCGCACGCCTCGTCAGTTGCCCCGCGCGCCGATCGATTTCGGGAGCGGCACGAACGCTGCGTTCCGGTCGTTCGAGAGCACCGCCACGATGGTCAGGGCGCCGTCGTTGACGATGCCATGCACGATCCCGTGCCGGTACTCCTTCGCGTAGAACGGCGCGGTCTCGAAGCACACGCTGATCACGCGATCGACGCCCAGCACCTGCGCGAAGTCGCGCGGCTGCTCGATGGGCGCGCACGGCTTGCCCTCGGCGAGGTTCGCGGCCGCCGCCAGGACCATCTGGGGGAGGACCTGCGTCTCCGTCGCCCAGAGCTTGGGGCGCCAGAACGCGAAGAGGATCTCGCGGTCGCCGTCGGGCGAGCGGCCCGACCACTGGAAGCGCGTCACCCTGGGATCGATGGGCGTCCAGGTGAAGCCCTCGGCGAGCATCCTCAGGCCGAACGGCTTCGCCTGCCTGGCGAGCGCCTCGGGCACCGGCACCGCGGCCGGCGCCGACGGATCACGCGCCTCGCTCGCAGCGCCGCCGCACGCGACAAGCGCCAGCGCCACCACCACAGCGGTCCGCCGCGACCTCACTCGTGCTCGCGGGGGCGATCGGACCCGGACACGCGCTCCACCACCGCCGCGAGCTCCGGGATCAGGTCGCGCCCCACCAGCCGCGAGACCACCGACGAGAAGCCCTCGAGCGGCGGCACGCTCGGCACCCGCGGCTCCGGGATGCGCTGCGAGCTGCGCGCCTCCTGGATCAGCTCGGAGATCGCGCGCTCGCGTTCGCTGCGCTCCTCCTCGGTCGGTCGCCGCGGATCGATGAAGCGCCCCTGCGCGCCGAGCTCCTCGACGATCCCCTCGTAGGTGGTCGCCTCGGGGCGCGAGTCTCCGGGGTAGACGAACACGCCGCGCGGGTCGTCGTGCACGTCCGCCAGCGCGACGCCGAAGTGCGCCCACAGCCAGCAGCGGATCGTGTAGTCCGCGTCGGGATCGTCGACGCGGTGGCCCGTGAAGATCGACACGTTCCCGTCCGCGAGCCAGCGCACGAGCAGCTGGCGATCCGGATCGTCGTCGGCGGCGAGCTCCTCGCGGAGAGCCGCCTCGTCACGCACGAGGAGCAGAACGTCGGTGGTGTCGACAGCCACTACTTCCAGGTCTCCCAGACCTCGGGCTTGAAGCCCACGGTCGCGTCGGTCCCGCGGCGCACGATGGGGGTCCTGAGGAGGAGCGCGTCCTCGAGGAGCAAGGCCTCGATGCGCGGGCCGGTGGGAGCCGAGTACTTGAGTCCCTTGTCGACGTAGCGCTTGGACTCGCGATCGATGAGGCCCTCCGGCCCGCCCACGCGCGCAGCGACGCTGCGCAGCTCACCCGGCGACAGGCCCTTCTGCGCGAGGTCCACGCTCTGGATCTTCACCCCGCGCTCCTTGAACCAGCGCTCCGCCTTGCGGGTGTCGGGACACTTCTTGAGACCGAAGACCTGGATGATGGGATTGGCCGGCATCGCTGTCGCACTTCAGAATAGCAGGAGACGTAGACACCTCGTCGCCCCGAGGAGCATCCTAGCGTGGCCGATGTCCTGGTTCAGCGTCCTCTCGCTCGGCGGCTGGCTCACCGTGGTCGTGACCGCGCTCCTGGTGCGGGGCAGGCAGTTGGCGACCTTCCTGGGCGTCCTCATCGGGATCTACTCGCTGACCGCGGTGGGCCTGGCCCCTGCCTTCGCCCCGATCCTGCCGATGTTCGCGGCGTTCCACGCGACCGTCTACCTGAACTTCCTGGCGCTCTCCCGGCCACGCATGAGACCGCTTCTCTACCGGCTGCTGCTCAGCTGGCCGGCGGCGTTCTTCGCGGCGGGCACGCTGCTCGCGCTGCCGTGGGCGGTGCTCGGCGCGTTCGGGCTGCATCCGTGGGCGCCGTGGCTGCCGTATTTGCTGGCGGGCATCGGGATCGTGCAGTCGCTCTCGACGAGGCGCGACGAGGTCGACCTCGTCATCACCGGTCCGGGCGGCCCGCACGCCGGGAAGCTCGCCCCGCACCCTGCGGGCACGGCGCGCGAGGAGCGGCCGCTGCGCATCGTGCAGATCTCCGATCCCCACCTCGGGCCGTTCATGTCGGTGGCGCGCCTGCGACGGATCGCCGAGCGTGCCGTGGCGGCGCAGCCGGACCTGATCTTCCTCACGGGCGATTTCCTCACGATGGAGTCGCAGAGCGATCAGGATCTCCTGCTCGATGCGCTCGAGCCGCTCCGCGCGCTGCCGGGCCGGGTCTTCGCGTGCAACGGCAACCACGACCACGAGACGCCCGCGCTGGTGGAGCGCGCGCTCGCGAAGAACGGCATCGTGCAGCTCGTCGATGCCGCGCAGGACGTCGAGACCGACGCGGGCCTCGTGCAGATCGTCGGCATGGACTTCGTGTGGCGGGACCGGCAGGAGCACCTCGCGCGCGTCTGCGCCGACCATCCGCGCAGGGCCGGCGCGACCCGCATCGTGCTGCTCCACGATCCCGGCGCGTTCAAGCATCTACCCGCGGGCGAGGGCGATCTCGTGCTCTCCGGGCACACGCACGGCGGCCAGGTCGGGCTCCTCAGCCTCGGCCTCCAGTGGACGTTCCTCCGCCTCTTCGGCGACAAGATCCCCGACCACGGCTTCTGGGCCCGCGGCACGGACCGCATGTACATCCATCGCGGCACCGGCCACTACGGCTTCCCGCTGCGCCTCGGCGTTCCGGCGGAGGAGAGCGTCCTCCGCGTCCATCGTTGCGTCGGTCAGGGCGAGCAGACGGTCGTGGTCACGCCGGTGAACGCGCTCGGGTAGGAGTGGCACACCGGGCCGCGCGCCGTGACCGCGGCGACGGTCCCGAGGACGGCGCCTGCGACCGCGACCTGCTCCGCGGCGTGGCGGGACTGCGCACTACGGCGCTCGTGCTCGATCTCGTTCTCCTCGCGCGCGTAGTCGTCGCGCACGCGGACGTTGTGCGAGTCGACGAGGAGCAGCTCGTAGGCGACGGGGTCGTCGCACTTGCCGGGATTCGCGTCGCAGGTGAGCGTCACCTCGTTCCAGTCGGCGAGCCGGTAGCGCTGCTTCAGCGTGGCATCGAGCATGCGCTGGTAGAGGAGCTCGCACTGCGCGGTGTCCTTGTCGACGCACTTCAGGTCCCGGAACTTCACGCGGAAGTCCTCGGTGGCCGCGCGCTTGAGGACGAGGCCGCAGTTGCCCGAGACCACGCCCTTGTCCGGGCACGTCGGGGAGAAGGAGCGGCGGACCGCGGTCGTGTGCGCGTCGTTGATGCGATCGTTGGCGCGGTCGTCGATGGCCGCGCTCCGACAACCCGCCAGCCCGGCCACTGCGCCCACCACGAGGAAGCATCGAAAACGCATGTGAAGAGCCCGGGAGCAAGCGTCGCGCCAGCGTCCGATGCAATGTTTCCATGCAGATCCGCGATCCGGCGCACGCCTGTAGACGATCGTTCACTCTCTCGCCGTAGACTGCCGCGATGACGACGGCGTGGCTGGCAGGCGGTAGCGGGCTCGTGGGCGGAGAGCTGCTGCGCCTCCTCGTGGCCGACGATCGCTTCACGAGCATCTCCTCGGTGGGCCGGCGCACGTTGCCGGTGACCTCGGCGAAGGTCGCGCAGCGGACCGTCGACTTCGCCGACCCCATTGCGTTCGACGGCCTCGCCGCGCCGGACGTCGCCTTCTCGTGCCTCGGCACCACCATCAAGAAGGCAGGCTCGCCGGCGGCGTTCCGCGCCGTCGATCACGACGCGGTGATCGCGTTCGCGAAGGCCGCGCGGCAGGCGGGCGCGAAGGTGTTCGTGCACGTGTCGTCGCTGGGCGCGAAGGCGTCGTCGCGCCAGCTCTACACGTCGGTCAAGGGCGAGGTGGAGGCGGAGCTGGCGACGCTCGGCTTCGACAGCGTGTACGCGCTGCGCCCGTCGATCCTCGACGGCGACCGCGAGGAGAGCCGTCCCCTCGAGCGCGTGGGCCTCGCGTTCGCGCGCGCGCTGAGCCCGGTGCTCGGCAAGTACAAGCCGACCGCGGCGCTGGCGGTGGCGGTGGCGATGATCGCGAAGGCCACCGCCCCCGCGCCCGGCGCGCACGTGATCGACGCGAGCGAGATCCGCTAGGCCAACCAGAAGATGGATCGCGGGCCGTGGTGTACGCGCAGGCCGCCGCGCGCGGCGAAGGCGTCGACGGCGGCGCGCAGATCGGGGTGCTTCGCGTCGTAGTCGTGGCCCGCGAGGATGCCGCCTTCCCGGAGGCGCGGCGCCCACGCTTCGAGATCCTGCGTGACGCTCGGGCCGTCGTGGCTGCCGTCGAGGAAGATGCGGTCGACGCTCCCGGGCGCGAAGCGCTCCACGGCGACCAGCGAAGGCTCGGCGAT
>JAYTHX010000490.1:0-8547 GCA_043732195.1 Polyangiaceae bacterium | reverse complement strand
GCGCGAGCGCGAGGTCTGCCTCCACGAGGAGCAAGAGCCTGCCTCGACGCGCGCGAACGCGCGCTGATCAGCGGCTGGGGGGCGGCGGCAGCTTGGCCAGGAGATCGCGCGCCTGGGACGCGAGATCGGCGGCGCCCTGCGCGAGGGCGAGCGCGAGCCCCTTGTCGAGGGCGACGCGCGCCTCGCCGGCGCGGCGCAGCTGCCGGAGCGTGCGCCCGAGCGCGACCCACGCGAATGGGTCGTCGGGGATCTGCTGCAGCACGCGCTCGTAGGACGTGACCGCTTCGCCGTGACGCATCGCCGCCACCAGGCAACCCGCGCGCAGCCGATGCACCTCGGGATCCTGCGGCGCGAGCGCGAGGAGCCGGTCGGCGGTCTCGAGCGCGCGCACGTCCTTGTTGGTCGCGGCGAGCACCTTCACCATCAGCTTCAGCGCGTCCTGATCGGTGGGGTCGATCCGCGTCACCCGCTCGGCGCTCGCATGGGCCGCGTCGAACTGCTTGAGCATCAGGAGGATGTGCCCGCGCAGTGACCACGCCTCACGCGAGGACGGACAGCGCTTCGCGACCGGCTCCAGCTTGCGCAGCGCCTCGACGTGCCGGCTCGCGAGCGAGAGCGCGCGCGCCTCGTCGAGCGTGAGCAGATCCTCCTCGGCCTGCGTGAGCCGCGTGGCGGCCGGGATCTTCATGGACGGGCGCTTCGGCGCCATGCTCGCCGACGGACCCAGCGCCATCGAAGGATCGCTCTTCTTCGCGACCAGGGGATCGCTCGTGAAGCTCTTGCGATCACCGCGCACGCTCTTGGGCGCCTCCTCGCGGACGCTCTTGCGTTCGGAGCGCATGTCGACGCGGCCGCTGATCCGCGCGGATTTGCGCTTCTCGGCAGGCGCGGGCGCGGGCGCGGGCGCGGGCGAAGGGGTGGCTGCCGCGGGACGCTCGCTCCGACCGAGGGCAGCCATCGCCGCCGCGCGCCCTTCGCGGGCATCAGCGCCAGCGCCCGAGCCGAGCGCCGCTTCGTAAGCGGCCAGCGCCTCCACCATCAGGCCGCGCCCGTGAAGGAGATGGCCCTTGTGGACGAGCGCATCCGCGTAGCGCGGATCCACGTCGAGCGCGCGATTGATGCAGCCGAGCGCCTCGTTGTCCCGCCGGCGGCGACTGAGGATGCGCGCGCGACCGACCCACGCCGCGGCGTGGCTCACGTCGAGCCCCACCGCGTAGTCGAAGCACCCGAGGGCGGCATCGAGCTCGCCGCCCGCGAAGAGCGCATCCCCCTTGGCGCAGAGCGCCGTCACCTGCTGGCCCCGCGGCGCGGCCGCGAGCACTGCTGCTATCACTGCGTCGACACCGTCCGCCACTCGAGCCTCACCCCCGGTCTATTGCGATTCAGGTCAGATCACACAATCCTACACCGGTCACGGGCGACAGGTCGACACAACTGGTCTTCTACCCTTTCAGCTGCTCGAACTGGCTCCGGACGAGCACCACGAGACCTGCGTAGGCGAGCGCGTCGAGATTGGGCCGCAGCAGGTGCAGTACGAGGAGCGCGCCGCGCTCGATGGCGTCGTGGAGGCGCGCCGTCCGGGCCCTCGCGGTCCGCGGCACCGCGGCGCCGTCGCTGGTCTCGGCGTACGGGATGCAGAACAGGCCGATCACCCACGCCGTCTCGACGAGCGCGCGCAGATCCTCGGGATCTTCGAGCCCGCGCAGGAGGCCCGCCTTGATGAACGGATGGAGGAGCTCCTCGAGCGCTCGCATGCGGCGGCCCGCGACCTCCGTGTACCGTGCACGCAAGAGGGGATCCGCGCGCAGCAGCGCCGGGAGCTCGCGCGCAAGGAACGCGAACTTCCTGAACAGCTCGAGGTTCCCGATCAACATGGCGTGGAACGATTGCACCTCGCCCCGGGGGAGCGCGCCGGCCAGCGGCGCCGTCCAGATGGCGTCGGCAGCGTCGTTCACGCGCTCGAACGCCTCGCGGATGATCTCCTCCTTGTTCGCGAAGTGATAGTAGAGGTTTCCTGGGCTGATCTCTGCGTGCTCGGCGACGTGGTTCGTCGTCACCGTCGAGACGCCCTGCTCGTTGAAGAGCGCGATGGCGGAGTCGACGATGCGATCGCGCGTCGTGGGCTTGTCGGTGCGCGGAGGGCGGACCATGGTCAGCGCGGCGGCGCGATGCGGTCGTTCTTGAGGAAGGTGTAGCCCGAGGCCTGCTTGGTCTTGCCGTCGCGCGTGAGGCGGACCTCGGAGAAGCTCGCCTCGACGCCCCAGCTCGACTCCAGCCGCGGGCCGTCCTGGAGCTGGAAGTGGAGGTGCGGCTGGCTCGAGTTGCCGGAGTTGCCGCACAACCCGAGGACCGTACCGCGCTTCACCTTCGCGCCTTCGCGGACCTTGAGCGAGTGGATCTGGAGGTGCCCGTACATCGAGTGCACGCCGCCCTCGTGCGCGAGGGTCACGGAGTTGCCGATGGCGAAGTAGGGATTCATCTGGCCCGGCTCGTTGTCGGCCACGCCGTCGACCGCGCTGATCACCGCGCCGTCGGCCGCGGCGAGGATCTCGGCGCCGAAGCAGAGGTAGTCGCTGTTCTTCTTGCCGTCGCCCTTGCGATCCTTGCCCTCGGCGTCGACCTTCACGAGATCGGCGGCTCGTCGCTGGCTCGGATTGTTCACGTGCGCGTTCAGGGCGAGCGTGTCGCCTCCCCAGCGCACGAGCCACTCGCCCTTGAAGGGCAGCGTGATGGGCAGCGTGCTCAGCGCCACCGCGGGAGGCACCACGAGCTCCTTCACCTCCAGACTGCCGATCTTCCCATCGGCATCGAGGTGCGCCTCGAAGCGGAACGCGCCCCGCTCCGCGCGGACCTCGTAGACGCCGTGCGCCGGGCCGTCACCGCCGACGCGCCTCGTCTCGACGAGCGCGCCCTTCGAGAGCATGCCGTCGATCCAGGCAGGCTCCTTGTCGAGCGGCAGCGCGGTCTGCATCGGCGCGTTCATGAGCGCGAACGAACTCTTCGGCGCGCGCGCGTTGTACGCCGCGACGAGCTCCTTCACGACGTCGTCGACGTTCACGGTGCGGGCCGGAGCCGGAGGTGCGGCGACCACGGGCGCCGGCGCGGCCGTCGGACAGGCGGGCGCAGGCGCGGCGGGCGGCGGGCTGGAGCAGGCCGCGAGCGCGAACGAGGCGAGCAGCGCCACGGGAGCGGTACGAATTTTCACGGGCGAAGGCTTCCACGGGCGCGCCGACCCTGCAACGAGCTTTGATGCCGAGCGGCCTGCGCGCTGAGGCGTCCGCATGAGACGCCCGCTCGCGAGCCACCCGAAGTGAGCCGCCGCGTCACGGCCGCGTCGGCGCTGCTCCGCCCGGATCGCCGCGCGCTGCAGGCTCCGGATCGCATCGCGATCCGGCTCGCAGGCGCGGCGGCGACCGACGGCACCACGGGCTCTCGAAGGACGCCGTGGAGCGCGCGCTCACCGGCACCGGCAAGCAGATCGAGCTCGACGCACGCTGAGGCCCTCGCAGGGCTGCCCCCTTCGCGCTGGCGGTCAGCCGCCGATCAGCAGGCCCGACCGGTAGTCGTCGAAGGCCTGGCGTAGCTCCTCGTCCGTGCTCACCACGAACGGCCCGCGGCGTCGCGGTGCACCATCGCGCCGTCGATCATGTTGATGACGGTCTCGAAGCCGCGATGCGGGTGCTCCGGGAAGCCCGCGAGGTAGTCGTTCGGGTCGTCCGACTGGAACTCGTCGAGGAGGAGTAGCGGGTCGAGCATGGCCAGGCGCTCCGTACTCCCCAGGGAGGACGAGGATCTGGCGGCGCGACAGAAGCGTCAGAAAGAAGTGTAGCATGGGCGAGATCGCCTGCTGACCAGGCCCGTGATCGAGGCAATTTCCGCATCCATGACCACGCGCAACGTGAAGGGCCTGCTGTTCTCCGACTACGTGCGAATGATCCGCGGTCACAAGGGCGTCGACTGGACGCAGCACCTCCAGCGCGAGGACCTGTTCTACCTCCGCACGCCGATCGAGCCGCTCGAGTGGTACCCGATGGAGACCTTCGAGCGCTTCGGCAACACGATCCTGCGCGAGGTCGCGGGCGATGACCTCGAGGCGGTCCGCATGTGGGGCCGCATGTCGGCCGACCAGCTGCGCCACGCTCTCCCCAACCTCGTTGCCGAGGGCAACCCCGTCGAGACGATGATGCGCTTCCGGGTGCAGCGCGCGACGTACTTCGACTTCGAGGCCCTCGAGATCCCCACGCTCGTCGACGACCATGCGCACGTGCTCATCCACTACTTCATGGGCGCGGTCGCCGAGGAGGCGGCCTCCCACCAGACGATGGGTTTCTTCGAGCGCCTCCTCGAGCTCGCCGGCGCCACGTCCATCCACGCCGTGCTCCGCGAGAAGTCATGGCGCAGCGACGAGCGCACGATGCTCGAGCTGGCGTGGAAGCAAGAGGACTGAGATCTACGAGAGGCACCCGTAGAGGGCGGCGATCAAGCTCTTTGCGCGCGGGTCGAGCAGGAGGTGCGTACCCATGCGGTTCATCACGTAGCCGAAACCGATGCGCGCGACGGGATCGGCGTAGCCGAGCGAGCCGCCCGCGCCCGGGTGCCCGAAGCTCGCGTCGTTCGGGCCGAACGACTCGTGCGGCTGCGAGAGCATGAAGCCGAGACTGAAGCGGCTCGTCACGCCCAGCGTGCGGTCGAGCCCGTGCGAGCGCTCTGCCCCGCAGCGCGCGATCGACTCGGGCGTGAGGACGCGCACGCCGTCGACCACTCCGCCGCACGCGAGCGCGCCGTAGAGCCGCGCCACGGCGCGCGCCGTTACGTGGGCGTTCACCGACGGCAGCTCGCTGCCGCGCCACGCTCGCGACGAAAGCACGCCCGGCACGAGCATGCTCATCGGGTTCATGAAAGCCTTGGCCGGCATGCCCTCGGGCTCCTTCAGGATGCGATCGAAGAGCGTCTCCTCGCCGGGGGGCGGGCGCGGGCCGGGGCGCACGTCGGCGCAGCGTGCGTCCTCGGACGCGGCGAGGCCGATGTGCAGGTCGAGCCCGAGCGGGCCGGCGATCTCGTCGCGCAGGTAGACGCCGACGGTCTTGCCGCTCACGCGCCGGATCACCTCGCCCACCAGCCAGCCGTACGTGACGGCGTGGTAGCCGTGGTCCTCGTCGGGGGTCCACCACGGCTCCTGCGCAGCGAGCGCGGCGGTCATGCGCGGCCAGTCGAACATCGCCTCGGGCGGCAGCGGCTCGCGGATGGCGGCGAGGCCGGCGCGGTGATCGAGCAACGACCGCACGCGCACGTGAGCCTTCCCTGCTGCCGCGAACTCGGGCCAGTACTTCGCGACCGGCGCATCGAGGTCGAGCAGCCCTTGATCGACGAGGCGATGCGCGCAGATCGCGGTGAGACCCTTGGTCGTCGAGAAGACTGTGACGAGGGTGTCGCGCTGCCACGGCTTGGTCCGCGGGCCGTCCATCGCGCCCGCCCAGAGATCGACGACGGGCCGCCCATCGAGCGTGATGGCGAGCGCGGCGCCGAGCTCGGTGGGCGCAGTGAACGTCGCGGCGAAGGCCTCGCGGACGCGCTCGAAGCGGGGATCGTTGTCGCCGTTGATGGCGGTCCTAGTCATCCTCAGCGGCGCTTGCGCGCGGTCCGCGCAACGTGACGGTAAGGGCGCCGGCGCGCCGGCGGTGCCTCGACAGGCAAGAGCTCCCCGAGGGCGGCGACGAGTTTCCTGAACGAGGGCGATCGACTGCGGCCAGCACGCGTCGTGAGGACGGGGGCCATCGCCTCCGCCCACGCCACCTTGTTGTTGCCGCCATCGTGCACCAGTCGTCCGAACAGCTCGGCGGTTCCGCAGACCGAGTCGGGAACGTAGGTGCGGGCGAGAGCCATGTCAGCGTTCGGAAACGCGCGCCGGACCGCCTTGAGATCCCCCAAGTAGAACGCTTCCGTCTCCTCGACAGCAACGCAAACGCTGATGCGTAGGGCCGGAGCGAACGTTGCAGCGACGGCGGCAACCGAAGCATGGAGCTCCGCAGGGTCGTCGTCATCGGCGTCAACCAGCACGATGACGCCGTCCTTCTCGGAGCTGAGCGCATCCGAGTAGCCGCGTAGCGTCGCAGGCAAGAGATCGAGGAGCCCCCGGTGCTTCGGGTCTGGCCGTGCCGCGAGGTCCGTCGGCAACGCACCCTTGCCCTGATGCGGATGGACGAGGACAGGATGACCCGCGAGCATTCGCGTCGCCCAAGGCTCCAGCAAGGCACGCTCCGAGCTACCCTCCACCAGCACGTGGATCGTCACTGCGGCGCTCCGTCGTCGAAGTGATTGCTGTACCAGAGCGAGCCCAACGGGATCCCCTGCTCGCTGAGCGACCGAACCACCGGGACGTCGGCCGCACGCGTGGTCGTGGCGTGCCCCTTTTCATCCTTACGTACGAGCCAGACCTGCTCGGGCTCGAGCGCGTCGACGAAGTACGGGGAGTGCGTCGTCACGAGGATCTGAGTCGGTGATTCCTCGCGATTCGCGCGGCTCGAGAAGGCGCTGGCAAGGCGCTCCACGAGCCTCATGTAAAGGCCGTTCTCAGGCTCCTCGATCCCGATGAACGGCCGGGGGGAAGGGTCCTCGAGGAGGACGGCATAGGCGAGCATCTTCAGCGTCCCGTCAGACATGCTCTGCTGGTAGAACGGGTCGACGTATCCACGCTCGTCGAAACGAAGCAGCAGACGCTTGTCCTTCGTGATCTCGGGGGTGATCTTCGTGAGACCTGGGATTGCCTTGGCGAGCCGCTTGAGAATGCCGCTGAACTCTTTGGGGTGCTGCCTCTTGAAGTACTGGAGGACGTTCCCGACGTTCGATCCTTCGCGGTCGAGCCACCGTTGCGCCCCCGCCGCGGGCAGCTTCCGGGCTGCATCCGGAACGAAGTAGGACAGGTACCAATTCTCGATGTAGCTGCGCAGCCGCACGATGCGTGGGTGTTCGGAGAGGTTGCCGAGCGTCGTGATCCCGAGCTTGTCTTGCTCCGCGAGATTGACCTTCTGCGAGTCACCCTTCTCCGCGCGCGCCTCGACGGATTGACCGGCCCAGACTTTACCCTTCCCTCCCTCTAGCTTTAGAAAGTGATAGGGCTTGCCGCGAGTCTCCCCTGTCTGCCGCTGCTTCAGCGTCTCCTTGACGACGGCCGGGACACCATCGACGAGGTCGACGTGGAGCAGATACACGATGGGGCGAACCGGGTCGTCGTCCTCGAAGAAGAGCTCGAACTCGATGGGCCCCGACTGTCCCTGCGTCCGCAATCGCTCGAAGCCACCTCTCGACGACTTGTCGCACGCCGATTCGACGCCCTCGAGGAGACAGTCGGCGACGAAGCCGAACGCGTCGAGCAACGTGGACTTGCCTGAACCGTTGGGCCCGATGAGGCACGCGAGACGGGGAAGGGCATCGCCCTGCGCGTAGGTCACCTGGCCAAGCTTCAACTCCGCGAGCGCCCGGTAATTCTTGATTCGGATGCCGAGTAGCCGCGCCATTCATTCCTGCCCTTCGCGCGCGAACCTACCACGCCGAGCGCCGAGGCAGCGCGAGCTCATCGGCTCCATGCGCCGTCGTAGGCGGCGATGATTGCGTCCGCCTCCGCGCCTTCCGCCGCGGCCTCGAGCGCCGCGCGTAGATCGCGCTGCGCGGTGCGCTCCGCGAGATCGTGGAGGCGCTGGCGGGAGTCGTCATCGAGGCGCGCGCGGAAAGCGACGAGCGCGCCCAAGCGCGCGGTGGGCTCGGCGGCGGCGGCCGCGGCGATGCGCCAGAGCGTCTCCTCCGGCATCGCAGCGACGCGATAGCCGTCCTCGGGATGCCTGATCGACCGCAGCTCGCGCGACCACTACCTACAATCACGCTGGCTGCGCGCGAGGAGCGCCTCGCTCGAAGTACGCAGGGCAAACGCTGCATGCTGAACGCTGGCCTCTCGTCGGCATCGCCGCCGAAGCGGAGGACGATCTCCTCGCCGCCCAGGAGCCGCAGCGTGGCGGCTTTCTTCACGCTGCGCAGCTCGCCGATCGTCGCGACCGCGATAGAGCGGAGGCGACCGCGATGGTGGAGCGTCAGTCCGTCGGCCCCGAGCGCGACGTCCGTGCTGAGACGGGCCCGCGGGAGCAGCAGCGCGTAGACGAGGAGCGCGATCGCGGGCAGGAAGAGGAACGCGATGGCCTCCGTCGCCGCGAGGAGCCCGACGAACCCGGTCAGGCCCTCGCGGTCCGTGGCCTCGCAGACCACGCCGAGCGCGAGAGGCAAGAGCAGCCCCACCACCATCGCCGTCCCGCGGCGCGAGCGGCCCCGGACGACGACGTCGCTCGCACCGACGCCGGCCATCATGACGTCTTGCGCTATGCAGGCGATCGCGTCAACGTTGAGGCCTCCCCGATGCGCCCCACCGACCTCGTCGACGACCGCGACCCAAAGCCGGTGCGCGTCGGGGGACGGCGCAAGAAGGGCGCGCCGGTGCTGCGGGTCCGGCGCACGCGCGTCACGGGCCGCGCGATGCTGGGCGCGCTGGGCGGCGCCGGTCTC
>JAYTHX010000489.1:0-23123 GCA_043732195.1 Polyangiaceae bacterium | reverse complement strand
TCGGGGCCTTTGATGTTGAGGAAGAACGAGCGACCCTCGGGCTTACCGGTGACCTCGGCAACCTTCTTGGCCAGGGAATTGGCGACCGCCTTGGCGATGAGGGTCTTGCCGCAACCGGGCGGGCCGTAGAGCAGTACGCCTTTGGGCGGTCGCAGCTGGTGCTCTTTGAACAACTCCTTGTGCAGGAACGGCAGCTCGACCGCGTCGCGGATCTGTTCGATCTGCGCCATCAGCCCGCCGATCGCGCTGTAGTCGATGTCCGGGACCTCTTCGAGCACGAGCTCCTCGACCTCGGACTTCGGAATCTTCTCGTAGACCCAGCCACTGCGGGACTCGAGTAGCAGCGAGTCGACAGCTTTGATCGGCAGGTCGCGCAGCGAGTCGGCGAGCATCACGACCCGCTCCTCGTCGGTGTGGTTCAGCACCAGGGCGCGCTCGCCATCCTCGAGCAGCTCCTTGAGTATCACCACCTCGCCCTGCTTTTCGAACTCGAGGGCCAGCACGACGTTGAGGGCCTCGTTGAGCATGACCTCCTGGCCACGGCGCAGAGCGCCGAGCTCGACGCTCGGGGCGACGGTCACCCGGAGCTTGCGGCCGCCGGTGAAGATGTCGATCGTGTCGTCCTCGTGCCGCGAGAGGAACACGCCGTAGCCACTGGGTGGCTGGGCCAGCCGTTCGACCTCTTCCTTGAGGGCGACGATCTGGTCGCGGGCCTCGCGCAGGGTGCCGACCAGCCGGTCGTTCTGGCCGGACGCGCCGGCCAGCGCGGCCTGGGCGTCGCTGAGCCGCTCCTCCAGGGCGCGGACGTGCCGCGGCGAGTCGGCGAGCTTGCGGCGAAGGACACCGACCTCCTGCTCGAGGAAGCCGATCTGCTCGGTGAGCTCGGTGACCTGGGCAGCCCTGTCTTCGGGGCCGCTTCCGCGGGTACCTGCCACGTGCTCCACCTCCCGTGCACTGTCGGGACTGCCGTAGCGGCATCCTATGTACGCCATCGGCAGCCCGCGCAGTTCCTGAGCCTTCGAAGGCCAATCCGATACCTGGACGCCGGGCCAGCTATCGCCTCGCCAGGCCCGCCCCGCCTTGATCCACGGCAGCTCAGGCACCGAAATGGCTCGGCGCTCTCGTTCCAGACCTTCCGTGGATCACTCGCTACGGCGGCTACGGCGGCTACGGCGGCTACGGCTACAGCCGGTCCACGGGCCGGTCGAGCGGCGGCACCGTCGGTCGCGCCGACGGCAGCGTGCGGAGCCACGACGCCACGACGCCGACGCAGCCGTGGGCTCCCTCGGGCTGGGAGGGCGCCGGTCGCACCGCCGCGCCGGGCCAGGCGCCGCACGTCGGGGGCAACTGGGCGCCGCCGCCGAGCCAAGGACCGCGTCAGCTCAAGTAGCTTCATAATCCGCGAGCGCTCGCTCCTCTCACGAGCATGAGCCCTTCGGTCCGCCGCGCGCTCGCGCGTGGCCTCGTTTCGTCGTGCGTGGTCGCGCTCCTCACCCTTCCTGCCGTCGCCCGGGCCGGAGAGACCAAGCTCGCGGGCGGCCCCGGCGCCTACGCGTCGTCATGGCGCGGTGATGGGACCTTCGGCCAGGCCCTCAAGGTCGGCTACCGGCTCGCCGACCGCGTGGCGATCGACAGCATCGGGAGGCTCGGGTACGGGACGGTCGACCAGCGCGTCATCACGTACCTCTCGGTGGGCGGAACGATCTACGGGCGGCTCGGCGCGGCCCTACCTGCGCCTCGCCGCCGTGCACCAGCACGAGGAGCCGGCGCCGGGGGTGCGCGCGGATCCGTACGGCGCCGTGTTTGGCGTCGGAGACGGCATCCGCCACCGCGCCGGCTTCGGCTCGAGCCTCGGCGTCGACTACCCGATCCGGCCGACGAAGACCGGCATCGAGGTGACGCTCGGCATCGACACCTCGGGGGTATGGTTCCCCGATCAACGCGGCCCGAAGCTCTACGCGGGCGGCGCGCTGTGGCTCGGCGTCAACCTGGGCCTCTGATCATGTGCAAACTACACCTTGCTGGGGTCGTAGCGACCGACGGCGCGCGCGAGGGCGCGCCCGACGGCTACGACTTCGGCACGCGCGCGGCGGTGCGCGCCCAGAAGGAGCGCATCTTCGCGCGCGCGGCGGCGGACAACGTCACGATGCCGCCTGGCCCGGCCGACCCGCCGGCCGCGGAGCGGGAGAAGCTCGCGGAGTGGCTGGCGTGCGGAGCGCCGTGAGCCGCGACTCAGAGCTCGAGCTGGTAGCGCGCGGGATCGTTGCCGAGCACCCGCACCGTGCAGCGCGTGCCGTCGAAGCGCGCGAACGCGTGGGCGGCAGCGGGTCGGCCCGGCGCGTCTGCGTCGAGGTTCTCGACGAGGCTCTGGATCGTGACGTAGACGATGCCACGGATCACGTCGAGGTGGTTGCGGTGCACGTGCCCGTTGAACACGACGCGCACCTTGCCGCTCTCCTCGAGGATCTGCCGCAGCGCGGCGCGCTCCTTCACGAGCGCGAGCTGCGGCACGCCCGCGAACCAGAACGAGTCCGAGAGATCCTGCTCGCCGGCCGGATGATGCATGAGGACCACGGCGGGCAGCGTGGTCCGCGCGAGGTCGTCCTTCAGCCATTCGAGCTGCGCGTGAGGGATGCGCACGTCCACGTCCTTCCGCTCGATGGTGTGCAGCACGACGAGGTGGAAGCCGCCGCGGTCGAGCGCGTAGAACAGCTGCCCCTCGTGCCGCCAGATCCGGGCGAGGTCGTCGCGGTTCAGGTGGATGGTGTCGTGGTTGCCGGCGACGTTCACCAGCTCGGCGCGCGCGGTGCGCAGGATGGCCTGGCACTCGCCGTAGCGCGCGAGGTCGGCCTCGCGGCTCTCGTCCTCGATGTCGTCGCCGAGGTTCACGAGCAGATCGGGACGGATCACCTCGTTCATGGTGCGGACCACCCCGCGCGTGAGCTCCGCGGCGCGGTGCGTGAGCTTTCGCAGCTTCCCGTCGTGGTACGCTGCAGGCCCGAAATGCAGGTCGGTCACGAAGCCGATCGTGAGGGTCACGCACGACATCGTAGCGCGCCCTTGAGGGTTGTCGGGCGGGGCAGTAGAAGAGAAGGACCATGCGTCCCGTTCTTATCGGTGCCGGCCGCGGCAGCAGGCTCGAGCACCAGACCGACGAGATCCCCAAGACCCTCGTCCACTGCATGGGCCGCCCCATGCTCGAGTGGATCCTCGACTCGCTGAAAGAGGGAGGCTTCTCCCGCAAGGACGTCATCTTCATCTGCGGCTACAAGGCCGACGTCCTGAAGGCGCGCTACCCCGAGCTCACCTACGTCGAGAACACCGACTGGGAGAACAACAACATCCTCGCCTCGCTCATGTACGCGCGCGAGCACCTCGGTGCAGGCTTCCTGTCGTCGTACACCGACATCCTCTACCGCGGCTCGGTGGTGAAGGATCTCGTGGCCTCGACCGGCGACATGGTCCTCGCGTGCGACACCGACTGGCGCCGCCGCTACGTTCGCCGCACGAACCACCCCGAGAGCGACGCCGAGAAGATGCGCGCCGAGGGCAAGCGCGTGGTCGACATCTCGCGCGTCATTCCTTCGGAGCAGGCGTCAGGCGAGTTCATCGGCGTCGCCAAGCTCAGCCCGACGGGCGCGCAGGAGCTCATGGAGGCCTACGACGACGCGAAGGCCCACTGCGAGACGCTCGGCGACCGCCCGTTCCAGAAGGCGTACCTCATTCACCTGTTCCAGCGGATGATCGAGAAGGGCGCCTCGTTCGAGCGCGTCGACACGCACGGCGGCTACATGGAGCTCGATACGCTCCAGGACCTCGAGTACGCGAAGTCGTGGTGGGAAGGCGGCTCTTGAGGACGGCACGATGAGCGAGCCCGACCTCGACAAGGAGGTCGAGCTCGACCGCGTGTCAAAGCGCTTCGAGGACGAGAGCGGGCGTCCCGCCCGGGCCGCGAGCGGAGAGCTCCTGCCCGCGGCGCTCGCCGAGATCTCGATCGCGGTGAAGAAGGGCGAGCTGCTCGTCGTCGTCGGCCCGTCGGGATGCGGCAAGTCGACCACGCTGCGCATCATCGCCGGCCTCGAGGACACCGACGGTGGCGACGTGCGGATCGGCGGCAAGTCGATGAAGGGCGTTCCGCCCCAGGATCGCGACGTCGCGATGGTGTTCCAGGGCTACGCGCTCTACCCGCAGATGACGGTCCGCGAGAACATCGAGTTCCCGCTCAAGATGCGGAAGGTCCCGGCCGCGGAGCGCGCGAAGCGTTCCGACGAGGCCGCGGCGATGCTGCACCTCGAGGCGTTGATGAGCCGGCTGCCCTCGGAGCTCTCGGGCGGCGAGCGGCAGCGCGTGGCGATGGGGCGCGCCATCGTGCGTCGCCCGCGCGTGTTCCTCTTCGACGAGCCGCTCTCGAACCTCGACGCCGCCCTCCGTCAGGATCTGCGCATCGAGATCGGAGCGCTGGTGCGCGAGCTCGGCGTCACGGCGGTCTACGTGACCCACGACCAGGTCGAGGCGATGACGCTCGCCGATCGCATCTGCGTGCTGCAGAAGGGCAGAGTGCTCCAGATCGCGCCGCCGCGCGCCATCTACGAGACGCCAGCCACGAGCTTCGTGGCGACCTTCCTGGGCACGCCGCGGATGAACCTCGTGGCGGGAGAGGCAGCAGGCGAAGTCATCACGTGCGGGCCGTTCCGCGTCCCGAACCGCACGCGGGCCTCGGGCGCGCTGGTGGTGGGCGTGCGTCCCGAGGACGTCCATCTCGCGCCGGACGGCGGGGAGGGCAGCGCGCGGTTCGAGGTCGCGGTCTCCGAACCGCTTGGGGCCGAGACGCATCTCGTGCTGCGCGCCGGCGCCGCGGAGCTGCGGGTCCGCGCGCCCGGCTTCGACCCACGGCCTCCGGGCGCGGTGGTGCACGTCCGGATCGATGCAGAACGCATGCATCTCTTCGCTGCCGACGAAGCGGGCGCGCGGCTCGCATGAGCCTCACGCGGCGCGCGTTCACCGTGGGCGGATCGCTGGCCGCGCTGGGAGGAATCGCGGGGTGCAAGCGTGCGCTGCGTGACGACCACGGTCGCGTCAGGCTCCGACTCTGGTACTCGCTCGGCGGGCGCAATCGCGAGGTGCTGCTGGAGATCGTCAGGCGGTTCCACGCCTCGCAGGACGAGGTCCACGTCGAGCCCGTCTACCAGGGCGACTACTTCGAATCGCTCGCGAAGCTCCGCACCGCGATCGCCGCCAAGGCCGCGCCCGCGCTGACGCACGTGGTCGCCGAGGTGGTGCCCTACCTGGCCCGCGCCGAGACGCTGGAGGCGCTCGAGGGCTATCCGGGGATGCGCGAGCTTCCGCTCGTGGCGCCGCTCGCGCAGGCCGGCGGCTTCCGCGGCGGCGACGCGCGGCCGTTGCACGGCATCCCGCTCAACCGCTCGACGCCGCTCATGTACTGCAACGGCGAGGTCTTCGCGAAGGCCAACCTGAAGCCGCCGTCCACCTGGGACGAGCTGCGCGAGACCGCGAAGGCGCTCACGCGCCCGGGGGAGCGCTGGGGGCACGAGGTGCCGATCGCCTGGTGGTTCTGGGTGGCGCTCGTGGGGCAGGCGGGCGGCTCGGTGTTCGACGGCAACGGCCGCCCCACGCTCGGTGACGACGCCGGCGTCCGCGCCCTCCGGCTCTGGCAGGATCTCGTGCACCGCGAGAAGGTCATGCGCCCGCCGCCGGGCCGCGACTACGACGCGTGGAACGTGGTGAACCAGGACTTCCTGGGCGGGCGCGCGGCGTTCATCTGGACCAGCACCGCGTACATTCGCTACCTCGAGGACAACGCGAGGTTCCCGGTGATCGCGGCGCCGCTCCCGCGGGACGTGCGGGCCTCGGTCCCGACCGGGGGCACGTTCTTCGTGGTGGTGAAGCAGGCGCCCGACGAGGAGAAGGTCGCCGCGGCGCGCTTTCTGCGCTTCTTCTGCGAGACCGAGCAAGCGGCTTACCTCTCCACGCGCACGGGCTACCTCCCGATCACCACCACGGCCGTCGAACGCATGCGCGCGGAGGGGTTCTTCGCGAAGCACCCGAACGACGCGATCGCGCAGGCGCAGCTCGCGAACGTGGAGCCCTGGCCGTGGGAGCCGCGGCTGTTCCGCATCGAGCGCGACATCGTCGACCCGCGCCTCGAAGAGGCGGTCCTCCTCGATCGCGACGCCGCGCGCCTGCTCGCCGAGGCCCGCGTCCTCGCCGCGCGCCCCGGCTGATGCCTAGCGCTTGGCCTTCGCCTTGCGGGCGTTGCGGACGGCGCGCTGGAGGAAGCGGACGACCGGCAGCCCGAAGACAAGCGCCAGGAAGGCGGTGATCAGCATCTGTGCGGTGCGGCTCATGGGCTTCGGGGGCGCGGTGCCGTCCGCCGACCACGGCGCCAGCGGGGCCGCTGCGCGGCGAACCGTGCGCATCGCGCTCTCGGCCCTCGCCTCGACGGCGGCGAGCGCCTCGCGGTCGGTCGCGAACATGATGACCGCGACCTCCAGTCGTTCATCGGCCGTGATGAAGCAGATCGCCGCGCCGCTCGTCATCGCGAGGCGCGTGCGCAGGAACGGCTGCCCGCCGAACGTCACGGCGGTGGGCGCCGCGGTCACCGACTCGCCCATCGACTTGCTCACCCGTCGCGCGCGCTCCTCGCCGGTGCCGGGCTCGCGCTCCGCGAAGACCGCCACGCTGTAGGCGAAGAGCCCGGCGTCGTTCAGGACCACCGCGAAGGCGTCGCTCTTGTCGGCCGAGGCCGCGAAGCTCTGACACGCGGCGCCGCCGCCGTCGGCGGGGCGGACCTGACAGGCGCCTTCGACATCGAGATGGAGGCCGCTCTTCGGCTCGTCCATCGCGAGCGGTCCGTCGGCGCGCGCGCTCCGTGCCAGCCCCATCACGGACACCAGCACCACCAGGACGCAGGCCCCGCGAGGCGAAGAACGCATCGCGCCTTCTTAGCGGTTTGTCGGCCGAAACGCGCGCACGTCGTGAGGCGGATGGTACGTTCCCGGGCGCCTCCATGAAGCCGCGCGCCAAGGTCCATCCGTGGCTCATGCTCGGACCTTCGCTCGCCGCGTGGACGCTCTTCGTGTTCGTGCCGCTGGGCCTGGCCGCCTACGAGAGCCTGTTCGCCTGGGACATGCTGACCGACCCGGTCTACGTGGGCGGCGCGAACTACGCCGCGATCGCCGAGAACGGCGAGCTCGGACGCATCCTCGCGCGCACCCTCGGCTACAGCGTGCTGGTGGTGTCCGGCGCGATGGTGCTCGGGCTCGCGCTCGCGCTGCTGCTCGATCGCCCCGGCCGGTTCTTCGCCTTCGTGCGCGGCGCGATCTTCAGCGCGTACGTCGTGAGCTGGGTCGCGGTGGCGCTCCTCTGGGTGTTGCTGCTGGATCCGGATCGCGGCGTGGCGGCGTCGCTGCTGCGGGCGCTCCACCTGCCGCGCGTCGGCTTCCTGACCGACCCCCGCGCGGCGCTGATCGCGCTCGCGGGCGTGACCATCTGGAAGATCACCGGGTACGCGATGGTGGTGTTCCTCTCCGGCCTGCGCGCAGTGCCCCGATCCCTGCACGAGGCGGCCGCGCTCGACGGCGCCAACGCGCTCCAGCGGTTTCGCTGGGTGACCTGGCCGCTGCTCAAGCCGACCGCGGCCTTCGTGGCCACCACGAGCCTGATCGTGAGCTTCCAGGCGTTCGACGTGGTGCGCATCATGACCGGCGGTGGTCCCGCGCGCGCGACCACGCTCTTCGTCTACGCCATCTACGAGCAGGTCTTCATGAACCTGAGCGTGGGGAAGGCGAGCGCGCTGGCCGTTGTCTACTTCGGCGTACTTTGCGTGCTCGCAGCGGCTCAGCTGCGTGCCTGGCGCTCGCGCGGAGCGCGCGCGTGAAGCGAGGTCCCGCCTTCGTCCCCACCGTTCTCGCGGCCCTTGCCTCGGCGATCTGGGTGCTGCCGTACGGCTGGATGGTGATGACGTCGCTGAAGCCGCTCGACGAGATCGCCCAGGATCCGACGGCGCTGCCGAAGCGCCCGCAGCTTGCGGCGTACCGGGAGGTCCTCGAGCTCGTGCCGGTGGGCCGCTACCTGCTCGTCTCCGTGGCGGTGGCCACGGTCATCGGCCTGCTGCAGCTCGCCCTCGCGCTGCCTGCCGGCTACGCCCTGGCGAAGCTGCGGTTCGTGGGGAAGAAGACGGCGTTCGCGCTGGTGATGGCCTGTCTGCTGGTCCCCGCCCAGGTCACGTTCGTGTCGGTCTTCCTGATGTTCTCGAAGGTCTCGCTCACGAACTCGTTCAGCGCGCTCGTGCTCCCCTTCGCGGCGAGCGCGCTCGGCACGTTCCTGGTGCGTCAGGCGCTGCTCGGCGTCCCGGACGAGATCATCGAGGCGGCGCGGCTCGACGGCGCCTCGGAGCTCACCATCATCTACCGGATCCTCGCGCCGCTGCTCCGGCCGACGCTCGTGTCGCTCTTCCTCGTGAGCTTCGTGTTCCACTATTCGGACTACTTCTGGCCGCTGGTGATGACCACGGACGACACGGTGCGGACCCTCCCGCTCGGCATCGCGCTCCTGAAGGAGCCGGGCAGCGGCGTGCGCTGGCACGTCGTGATGGCGGGCAACGTCATCCTGTCGCTCCCGGTGCTCGTGCTCTTCGCGCTCGCCCAGAAGCACCTGATCCGAGGCATCGGGAGAAGCTGACCGCCGATCGCCGACAGCTCAGGAGAGGGGCTCGCTCTCCCTGCGGTCAGCGGTCAGCTGTCAGCTTCTTCCGAGGGCGTTCGCATCACTCGGTGGTGCAGGTGGCGCTCTGCGAAGGCGTCACCCAGGTGAAGATCGGCAGTCCGAACAGGGTCTTGTCGGGGATGTTCGGGTAATACCCGATGAAGTCGAAGCACATCTCGTCGCCCGTGTTCTCGCCGAACGAGATGCTGCTATCGCTTGGATTCTTCCAGGTGCAGCGCGTGCGCATGACGTCGTTGGGCGCGACCGACGCGGAGATCGGGAAGTTTGCCTGGTTCTCGAAGCTGAAATTCGGGTTGGCGAAGATTGGCTGCGGCGTACCGGTGCCCCCGGGGAGGCGCTCGGTCGACATCGCCGTGCCGCGGGTGTCATGTGCGGCGAGGCGTTGAAGAACTTCACGCCCTGGAACGAGCCGGGCAGCTTGTAGTCGCACTTCACGGTGGTGGTGGAGCGCGCCGGAATGGTGAACTTCGTGGACCCGAACGCGGTGACGCCGGCGTCGTTGGGACGCAGCGTCTCGGTCGTAGCGTGGCGAGCTCGTTCTTCGTGAGGAGCGGGTTCGGGGTGGGGGGCATCGGGCGCGCGAGCTCGTGAATGCGGGCGTTCACGAGCTCGTGCACCTTCTGGCCGGAGCTCGCGCCGGGCCCGGGCCGCTGGAGGTGCTCGTAGGTCACGAGCGGCGCGCTCGCGCCGTACTGCGTCTGGCTCGCGTGGCAGGTCTGGCAGCGCGCCTTCAGGACCTTGTCGACGTCGCAAGGGAGGCCCGTGCGCGTGGGCGTGGGCGTGGCGCTGCCCGGCTTGCCGCTGTTCACGTCGTCCTCGCCGGCGCGGGCGGGGCTCGCGGTGTCGGGCCCGGCAAGGGCGGGGATCTCCGCCGTGCACGCCGCCACGGCGCTCACCGCGAAGCAGGTGACGGCGAGGGTCCAGTGCAGCGCGCTTCGCTTCATGCCGAACGTTCGTGCACGGTGCAGGCCAGGCGCTGGCCAACCTGGTAACGATGTCGGCGCAACCGAGTGCACTAGAAACGAACGTGTTTCTATGGCTCGACATGCTCGGCGCGTTCGCTTTGATGGGCACGACGAGCGCGCGCTAGCCGTTCGTGGTTGACATGATCGCTAGAGAAGAGCGATCGATCGTCACGCGAAACTTTCGCGCAAGGAGACGACACCACATGGCGGCGAAGAAGAAGAAGGCGGGCGCGAAGAAGCCGGCGGCAGCGAAGAAGCCGGCGAAGAAGCCGGCGGCGGCGAAGAAGCCGGCAGCGGCGAAGAAGCCCGCCAAGAAGCCCGCAGCGGCGAAGAAGCCCGCAGCGGCGAAGAAGCCCGCAGCGGCGAAGAAGCCCGCAGCGGCGAAGAAGCCCGCGGCGAAGAAGCCCGCGGCGAAGAAGCCTGCAGCGGCGAAGCCGGTCGCGGCGGCGAAGAAGGTCGCGGCCAAGGCGGCGGCAGCTCCGAAGACGATCGCGAAGAAGCTCGGGGCGAAGGCGCGCGAGATCGTCGACGCGGGCGTCGACCTCATCCAGAAGGCCCGCAAGGGCGACGACGGCGAGGAGTGATCTCCACGCTCCCTTGAAGCTGCCTCGTGATGCGGCCTGCTGCAGACAGCGTTGGCGTAAAGGTCCGACGATTGTGGAATCGCATGCCGCGCTGCGCGAACGTCCTCGACAAGCCGAGGATCGCGCGTCAAGTCAGGGGTAGGGAAAAGGGAGCTGGCTAGATTTGCTGCCGTTTTCGAAGCGGAAGAACGCAGGTGAGGAGATCGAGCTCGACGACGACGACCTCGTCCTCGTCGAGTCTCCTCCTCCCTCGTTCGCAACGCCGCCGATCCCGCGCGTCGACCTCGGCCCGCGCCGCGGGCCCGACGAGCCTCCGACCACCGCGCGACCTCGCCGGGTGACCGCGAGCGTCTCGCGCCGCATCATCGACGAGAGCGTCGCGCAGGGCGTGGCAGGCGAGTGCCTTTCGGCGATTGCCGCCGCATCGCGTGAGCGGCAGTCCTCGTCGCGTGTGCGCGCAGCCGTCACGCCGCCGCCGCCCGCGCCGCCCGCGCGGTCCGCGCCGCCGCCGCCGCTCGCAGCTCCCCGGCTCGACGGCGCGAGCGCTTCGGCGCCCGCCTCGCGCCTTCCGTCGGTGAGCCCGCCGCCGTTCGTGCGGACCACGAGCGTTGCCCGTGCGCCCGCGCCGATCACGCTCGTGGCCCGCGAGTCTTCGCCGCCGCTTCCTGCGTTCGTGCGTCGCTCGAGCTCGATGATCCCCATCGCGCGCCATGGCGCCGGCGATCCCGGCTCCGTCGCGCCGGTCAGCTCCGAGCGCACGCCGTCACCGACGGTGATCGTCGTTCGCGAGCGGCCGAAGGCGGCCTGGGTGATCGGCGCCGCGGCGATCGGCGCGGTCTTCGCGGTGCTCGCGTCGCGGCTTGTCATGACCGTGGACGGCCCCGAGGCGCGGCCCGCCGCGGCGAGCTCTTCCACGCTCACGAGCGCGACTCCGCCGGTGCTGGCCGTCCCTCCGGCGATCGTCGTCGCTCCGGCGGCGCCCAGCGTGGCGGCTTCGGCTTCGGCCTCGGCCTCGCCCGAGGTCATGCGCTTCGGCGACGACCAAGGCGTGGCCTTCAAGGCGCCGCCCCGTCCGCCCGTCGCGGGCCCGGTCACTCCGGCTCCCGTCGCAGCGTCGACGTCGCCGCGCCCGCGCGCCGCGGCGCTGGGCCCCGCGCTCCCCGACGGCTCGCTCAGCCTCGGCGCCTCGCCCAGCACGCCCGCGCGGCCGTCGTCGCCCGCCGCCTCCGCACCGTCACCGCCGCCTCCGCCCGAGAAGAAGCCGGCGCGCGTGCTCACGCTTGAGCAGCAGCTCGCCGAGGCTCAGCTCAAAGCTTCGATGAAGTGACGGCCGCGGCCGCTGCGAGCCGCTTCCGCTCGGGCTCCATCAGCGCCATGTACGCGAGCCCGGCGCCGCCGGCGCCCACGAACCACGCGTAGTCGTAGAGGAACGCGAGCGGCTTCACGACGAGGCCGATCCAGGCGAGGCCGCAGCCCACGAGCGTCGCCCCGATCGCCGCGCCGTTGAAGCCCGCGCCGGCGTACCGCATCCGCTCGCGCCCTGGCTGCACGCCGTCGCGGTAGAGCCCCTGGCCCTCGCCCCTGACCGTCTCACGCGCGACGCCGATCTCGCGGCCGTACGCGTACACGCCGTCCCTCCGGTACAGGTCGGCGAGGCGGAGCTGCTTCCTCCGCACGAACCAGTAGTCCGCGACCAGCACGCCGGCGATTGATCCGAGCCCACCGGAGTACCCGAGCAGCCACTTGAAGATGTAGCCGCTCGGGTCGGCGATGAGCTTCCACGGCAGCATCAGTGCGCCCACGATGCCCGTGATGAGCCCGCCGGTCTTGAAGCTGATCGACCCCGGCTTGATGTTCGCGAAGTCATTGGCGGGCGAGACCACGTTCGCGGCAATGTTCACACCGAGGGTCGCCACCACCACCGTGAACATCGAGATCGCGACGAGAAGGCGCGACGGAAAGAGGCCCACCAGCTCGACGGGATCCCACACGGGGCGCCCGTAGATCTCGGCCGAGGCGCTGGTGATCACGATGCCCATGAGCGCGAAGACGGTCATGGTGGTGGGGAGCGCGACGACCTGGCCGACTGCCTGCTCCTTCTGCGAGCGCCCGAACCGCGTGAAATCCGGCATGTTCAGCGAGAGCGTCGACCAGAAGCCGATCATCGCCGTCACGCTGGGCACGAACACCGGCCAGAACTGACCGAACGTGTGGAACTTTCCCTCGTCCCGCATGACCGCGCCGAGCCCGTGCGCACGCCAGATGGCCCACGCCACCAGCAGCGCGGTCATGACGAGCACGTACGGCGCCGCGATGTTCTCGAAGCGCCGAACGATGTCCATGCCGCGGAAGACGATGAGGATGTTCAGGCCCCAGAACAGGGCGAAGCTGATCCACTCGGTGGGGTAGTGACCGCCGAAGGCCCAGCTCGAGGCCGGATCGCTCATCGGTCCGAGCAGGCCCGGCCAGCCGCTCCACAGCGACTTGAAGAACGTCTGCAACGCCTGCCCGCCGATCCAGCAGTTGATCCCGAACCAGCCGCACGCGACGAGCGCGCGCATGATCGCCGGGATGTTCGCGCCGAACACGCCGTACGCCGCGCGTGCGAAGACAGGGAAGGGAATGCCGAAGCGGGTCCCCGGATGCGAGTTCGCGAGGATGGGCAGGAGCACGATGGTGTTGCCGACGAGGATGGTGACGAGCGCCTGCCACCAGTTCATGCCGGCGCTGATCAGCCCCGACGCGAGCATGTACGTCGGGATGCAGTGCGCCATCGAGATCCAGAGCGCCGCGAACGTGTAGGTGCTCCACGTCCGGTTCGCGATCTTCGTCGGCGCGAGATCCTCGTTGTGGAGGGCCGGATCGTCGAGGACGACGTCGTCGGCCAGCTCTACTCTTCCGTCGGGACGCTCGATCTGCTCGTCGGCCATGGGCGACCGCGGGTCTTACACCGGTCCCCACGCCAGCGCAAAAGCCGTCAGCGCAGAGCGACGCGGGCCCGCTGGCCCTTGAACAGCTGGACGATCAGCGCCGCGCGGCTCGACACCTGCGCCTTCACAAGGACGGCGGTGACGTGCGCCTCGACGGTGCGCTCCGCGACCCCCAGCTCGGCGGCGATCGTGGCGTTCGACGAGCCGCCGACGACCTGCTCGAAGACCCGCCCCTGCGCGGGCGTGAGGCCGAGGCGCTTCACCGCGGCGACGATGTCGTTCGCGCCTGCGCTGGGGTCCGCGTTCTCGACGACGATGTGCGTGGCGGACGTGGCGGTCCGCACCGTCGCCACCTTGAACTGGGAGCTCGCGGTGGGCGCGATGGTGGCGGCGATCAGCGCGTCGTACGTGCAGGTCCGGTCGCTGTCCAGCCGGGCGCGCCCGGCGGCATTCGCATAGCGGATCTCGCGGTTCGGTCCCACGAGCCACGCGGCCCCGGGGATCGCGTCGAGCGCGACGACGATGGCCGAGTCGGCGAGCGACGCCTGCGCGACCATGCGGTCGAACTCGAGGCGCCTCCGCAGGCCGGGCACGACGCGGTCGAGGAGCATGCGCTGTCGTTCGGCGATCGGCGTCGGCTGGAGGCAGGAGAGCGAGGCCAGCATGTTCGACCCGTCGCAGACGAGGACGCGCATGCAGTCGTCGTCGGCCACGCCGAGGCGAGGGGACAGCTCGGCGCGAATGGCGCACGACTTTCCCTGCGTGAGCACGTCGATCTCGGACTGGGTGAGGACGACGTCACGCTGGGCGCTCTCCGGACGGACGGCGCTGTAGCCCGCCCACTGGACGCCGCGGCCGACCATGTACGCGTCGAGCACCTCGCCCCACGCCGGGACGGAAGCGTTGCCGACGAGGAGGTCACGCGTGACTGTCACGTCATCTCCGTCGCCCCGCTGGCCGACGGAGTAGAGAAAGACCTTTTCGGTGTCGACCACCTCGCGCAGCGCCTCGATCGCACCGCGGAGGTTGTCCGCGTCGAGCGAGTAGCTCCCCAGTAGATCGTCGACGATACGCAGGCCCTGCTCTGCGTCGCTCGTGAGCTTCACCATCCCCGCACGCCCTCCCGCGTGCACGTGCTGGATGATACTGCGATGCCACGGAGACAAGCCGAGGCTTTCCCGAAGCCGAACCGATTTTCGCGCGCGAACGACTACGGTTTCCCACGATGGCAGCAGCGGCTGCGCGCCGTGATTTGGCGGGCATGCCGGGGAGGCAGCATCACTCGCAGCTCAGAGCTGATTGACGTACGGCGCGAGCGCGAGCGCCGTTCCTGCGACGATGCCGCAGAGGACGCCGACCGCAGCGACCCGACGGCGGCGCAGTGGCCTGGTGGTCTCGTGCTCGGTGTCGGCGATGAGCGCGATGGGCTCGGCAGCCGCCGAGCGATAGGAGCCCGCGCGGCGGTCGACCCGGACGAGCACGTGCGTCGCGGAGCGCAGGCCGAGCTGCGCGACCATCGGCGCGATCGAGGGGTCGTGCTGGAAGCGATCGGCCGGGACGACGTCGTACGTGGTCCTTCGATGATCGTGTGTGCCGCTCACGATGCCGCTCCAGACGTGGCGGAGGAACCCGAGACGCGCACCGTCGACGAGGAACGCGCAGAGCACGGACAGCGCGGCAAGCAGGATGATCGCGACGAGGGGCAGCATCTCCCACGGCTCGACGATCGCGAGCGAGAAGGCCGCGAGCAGACCGGCCCCGCCGGCGAAGACGACGCCGAAACCCTCCGCTGCGTCGTTGCCGACGAGCCGCCGCAGCGCCCGCGCCGCGAGCACCAGGAACACAGAGACCCCGAGCGCCGGTAGCGCGCCGAGCACCACCCCGGCGAGGATCCACGAGACCGGCTCGGTGCTTTCGACGAGGCCACCGAGGTCCTTGAGCGCCACCAGCGAGTCGCCGCTGCTCAAGGAGGCGAGCACGACCGCTTGAACGATCATCCCGACGACCGCGCCCCCCGCGGTGGGCAGCAGCAGCGACGCGACCATGCGCCCCCGCGGCGTGCGGATGACCGATACGGTGTGGCCGACGACGAGCGCGAGCGCGAGCGACGCGAAGATTCCCGCCCAGAAGGCCAGGAGCGAGTAGCGCGCCACGAGGTCGGCATGCATCGCGACTGCGGCCACGGTCACCGACGCCAGGGCGAGCGGGAACGTGGGACGCGGCGCGGCGCCGAGGCGCGTGAACGCCTGCACCGCTCGCTCCACGTGCTGCTCCTGGGGGCTCAGGGGCGGCGGGGCAGGATCGAGCGGGGCGGGGAAGGTCGTCACGGTCGAGTAGGACGTACGTTCGACCCGAAGGTTTTGTTCCGGGCGCTACTTCTTCTTGCGGAAGATCGCGAGGAACGCCTGCCAGGCGCGCACGAGGCTCCCGCCCACGCCTTTGGCGCCGCTCTTCTTCGCGTTCGTGCGGTGGACGAGGTGCGTGGGCCGGGCGCCCGGCTGGAAGCCGTAGAGCGAATAGAGGTTGATGAGATCGGCGACGACGTCGGAGATGCCGCGCGTTTCGAGGTCGTGCGCCTGGCAGTAGCTATCCGGCTTGTTGCGGATCATGCACTTGGCGATGATCAGCATGACGTTCGGATCGATGAGCTCGCCGTTGCCGTCGAGGAACTGCTTGTACGAGAAGAAGCGGTCCGCGGGCGCGACCTCGACGCCGTCGGCCGTCTTCGGCGCGCGGAGCGAGTTGATGACGCTGTACTCGTGCCGGAGGTACGCCTCGATGGTGTTGTTCTCGTCGGCGCGCTCGTACTCGACGAACTTGTGGAATGCGTCGTAGAGGGTCTTGGGGTTCGCGTAGGCGCCGCTGATCAAGTAGTAGAACGTGGCGCCAAGCGAGTAGATGTCCGCGGGACGCCCGACGCTCTTCTGGATCCGGGCCCGCACGTTCGTCTCGGAGAGCTCGCGGAACGGACGCCCGAGCACGAGGCGCTTGCGGGCGCGATCGGCATAGAGCACCGGGTACTGCTCGCCGCGGTTGAACAGCGAGAACGAGTCGTTCTTCGCGATCTGGATGTAGAAATCCTCGAAGTACTCGATCTCGGGAAGCCCTTGCTGGACGTTCACGAGAATCTCGATGATGTTGGTCTCCTGCTCGGGGCTCTGGAAGAACAGCGTGCCGGGCACGGCGGCCTTCATCTGGGTCATCCCGAAGTTGACGTCCTCATCGGAGAGCTTCGCGACGTTGAAGTCGGCGAGGCGGACCTGGAGCGTCGAGCCACGGAGGTTCGGATCGGGAAGGCCGATGAGGACGTTCGCGGGCTTGATGTCGCGATGGCAGATGTTCCGGACGAGATGCGAGTACTCGACCGCGCTCGCGATGGGGATCATGTAGTCGAGCACACGGAACAGCCGCTCGCGCATGTCGCATTGGAGCAGCTCCTCCTTGTGGGCGCGCACGCGGGATCCCTTGAGGCGCTCCTCGAGGCTCATCTCGAGCCGCTCGAGGATCATGAACTCGCCCTCGACCTTGTCGCGGATGCTGGGCGGGAGGAAGTTGATGTCCTCGTTCTCGCCCGAGCACATCAGCTCGACGATGTTCGGGTGGCCCTGCACGCGCTCGAGGAGCTCCATCTCCATCTGGAAGCGCATGTGATCCTCGTCACTGACGCCCTTCTGGAGGATCTTGATCACGATCGGCTTGCGGAAGTCGGTCTTCGACTCGAGCCAGCGCTCCTCACCGAGGTAGGCCTTCGCAAAGCGGCCCGAGCCGAGCTCGATCGGCTGGCTCCGCGCGTCGAGCACGAACGAGTAGGCGCGCGAGCGCGTGATGTGGAACGCGGCCGCGCGGTTGTCGCGCGGCGCGTGGTCGGCGCGCAGCCCTAGCGATTGCGGGCCTTGCTGGCCCGCGGGGATCATGGCGCCGGTGCCGGAGAGCGGAGCGCCCGCAGGACCGAGGCCGCTCTGCGTACCGAGGCCACCGAGCGGGCCGCCGTACGAGAGCTCGTTGCGCTGTGCGGGCGTGTTGCCAGACATCGGCTGCGGGTGCTGGCTCGCGTACGGCATGAGCCCGGACTGCGCGCCGAGCCCGAGCGGCGCGCCGTGCCCGAGCGGCGCGCCGTGCATGGGAAGCGGCTGCGGGGTCAGCGGTTGCGGTCCCGAGGATCCGCGATCGGGCATGCGGTCGTCGGGGCGCGCCGCCGGCGGTCCCGAGCTCACGCCCGGGAGCGGCGGCGCAGTGTTGTGCTGCACGCGCGGCATGTTACCGCTCGACCCGCTGCCGCCGAGCGGCCGCGGCATCGATCTGGGAGGGAGCGACCCCGAGTCGGGAGAGGCGCTCGGATTGCCGGAGAGCGCACGCGCAGCGGTCATCGCCGTCGACGAGCGAGGGTCGTGCGGGAGCGGCTGGGCGGTCTGAGGCGCGTTGCCCTGGTGCGGAGTGAACGCGGTCGGCGTGTTGAACTTGCCGTAGTTGACGCGCGGCGGAGAGGGGCCGAGCGGTGGAGGCGTTCCGAGCGGCGAGGGCAGTGCCGGCTCGGCATCAGGCGCGGCGCCGACGGAGGTCTTCTCCTCATCGTCGTCGTCGATGCCCTGGAGGCGGGGCGGGGATTCCCTCTGCGTCACACGTTGTCCTTTCCCACGAGGGTCGCGTCTGCGTCTAACGACGACACATGACGATGAGGTCCGAGCCCCTGCTCAGCATGAGGGCAATGACCTGCTGACCCTCGGAACAAGGTACCAGAAGCTGCCTTCCGTCCACGACAAAGAGGCGTCCATCGGGCCCCGGTTCCCCGAACGACCAGGTGAGCTCGCCGAGCTGCTGTCGGCCCGCGCTCACCAGGTCGGCGCTCCCGTCCTCACTGACGGTCAGCGCCGGCGTGGGCCTCTGCCCACGTCGTGCGACGAAGCAACTCAGGCCCTTCACGTTGAGCTTCAGGGTGCTGCCTGGAAGCATCGTCACGCGCGCGCGGACCTGTCCTCCCGCGGCGTCCAGGAACGAGAGGTCGAGGCGCTCGTGGACCTGGACGTAGCGAACGATCCGCTCGCCGTACTGGGCCACGCGCTCCGGCACGAGCCCGTGCGGGCCGCCGTCGACGTCGAGCGCGAGCGCGAGCGGCGCCCCCGACGCGGGCGAAGGCGAGGCCGCGTGCGGGGCGTACAGCGGCGCGGGTGGCTGCGCCGGACCGGGATGCACAGGGGACGGCGCGATGCTGCTCGGCGGCCTCACCTTGAGCGCCTCGCGGAGATGCTCGAACAGCTCCGGCGCCGTCGCGATGCGGTCGTCGGGCCGCGCCACCATCGAGTGCGCCAGCACCGCGCCCACGGCGCCCGCGACGCCGACCATCGCCAGGCGGGTGTTGACGATGTCGTCGTTGCGGACGCGATCGTTGAACGTGACGCGCACGTCCTCGTCGCCGAAGAGGACCTTGCCGGTGAGCATGAAGACGGCGAGCAGGCCGAGCGCATAGACGTCGGTGTGGGGGCCTTCGGCGGACCCGCAGAGCTGCTCGGGCGCGGCCCAGCGCGGCGAGAACAGCGCCACGGTGCTCACCGACTCGGTCCCGTCGAAGCCGCCGTCGGTGCGCTGCTTCTTCTTCAGATCGCTGTGCGCGATGCCGAAATCGGCGAGCTTCGACACGAGTGATCCGCGCACGCGGGCGAAGAGGATGTTCGAGGGCTTGATGTCGCGATGGATGATCCCGTGCTCGTGCGCCTCGGCGAGCGCGCCGCTGATCCCCTCGAGGATCCCCAGCGCCTCGTCCGCCGGGATCGCGCCCCGCATGCGGATGTGCGTCTCGAGGTTGCCGCCGTCGAGATACTCCGAGACGTGGAAGGGCGCGCCCGGATCGGGCGACGCGTCGTCGAGGTATCCGAAGTCGTAGATGCGCAGCGTGTTCGGGTGCTGGAGGCGAGAGAGCGCGAGCGCCTCCTGAAGGAAATGCGAGTACGTCGCCTGGTAGACCGCGCGGCCGCTGGTGTTGTTGCTGCCCGAGCCCTCGACGAGCGTGGTTCGTAGCAGCTTGATGCATACGACCCGATCGAGCCGGTCGTCGGTGGCGCGATAGATCGTGGCCATGCCGCCGCTGCCGATCCGGTCGAGGATCGTGTAGCGGTCGAGAAGCCGCGTACCTTCGGCGAGCTCTTGCTCACCCGGTCGGCGGAGGCGCGCCATCGAGGTCCAGCGTACGCCAGACATCGCATCACGTCATCCGACGTCATGCGATGGTGACGAGCCTCAGTTGCGCGAGAGCTTGCGCAACTGAGGCTCGAAGGTCTCAGGGGGCGAATCGAACAGCGCGATCTGCTTCGCCGCTTCGTCCGCCAGCAGCGTGGCGCCTTCGATCCGGAGGATGCGCTCCTTCGTGAAGAGGCCGCCGTACGCCGAGAAGCCGCCGCTCCCCCCGCTCGCGGCGACCACGCGATGGCACGGCACAATCAGCGGCCACGCATTGGTCGCCATCGCGCGACCGACCGCGCGCGAGGCGCCAGGCGAGCCGACGGCGCCCGCGAGCTCGCCGTACGTGGCGGTGCGGCCCGCCGGGATCGCCTGTGCAGCGCGGAGGACCTTCACGACGAACGGCGTGAGGCGCGAGACGTCGAGCGGCACCCCCCTCAGATCTTGCGGCCGGCCTGCGAGGTGCTCGCGCGCGCGCGTCACGGCGTCCTGCACCCAGCCTGGCGCGTGCGCCTCCGCGGGTCCGGCTTCACCGGAGCGCGCGAGCAGGCGCTCGCGCGTCGCGTCGTCGTCCTCCTCGGGCAGCTGCACGGCGGTCAAGCCGGCGTCGCTCCACGCCGCGCCGCAGGCGCCGATCGCCGTCGCGAAGAGTAGCCAGCCCATGCGCCGAGCGTAGCGCGCTCAGCGCCGCGGACCGAGCAGCAGGCCGCGGTCGCTCGCGGCGCCCTTCACGCCTTTGTGGATGACGATCTTCTGGCCGGCCTCGCGACCGTGGGCGTACGCGTCCGTCCGGCGCTGGCCCGCGTACCGTACATGACGAACGTGGGGATGACGGCGGCGGAAGAAGTCGTCGAGATCGCCGTCCGCGACCCAGACGAGGCCAGCGCTTGCGCTCTTGCGCGCCTCCTTCTCGAGCTTCTCGCTCATGCCGCTCATGACGCCGGCGAGATAGGTGCGACGATCGCGGTTCGAGCGGATGCCGAGAGTGGCCTTGTGCTCATCCCAGAGGCGAGCCGCCGTCTGCACCAGGTAGCCGTGCACGTACTCCGCGATCTCCACGTTCTCGGGCGAGCCGCAGATCTCGAGCACGCTCCCGCGCTTGCCGAGCGCGGCGCGATAGACCGGTACCCAGATCGCCTCAACGAAGAAGTGCTTGCCGAGGATGAGCGACAGCACGCGCTCCGCCTCCGTGGTGCGACCGGTCGGCGTGCCGAGGTGCTTCCACGCGTAGCCCTGCGCGGTGCGCGCCTGACGCAGCTCCAGGTTGTGCTTCAACAGGAGCCGCTGCGCCGCGGCCATCGCCGCCTCCGCCTCGTGCATGTTCGAGCTCTCTGCGAGCGCGAGGAGGCGCGCGATGCGTTCGGCGATCTTGCCCTGTTCCGCATGCGTCGCCCCCGATGCGGGGATGGGCAACCCGCTCGCCGCCGCATCGATCCCGAGCTTCGCGCAGACCGCGCGGAAGCGCGGACCATGCGCGCTCTCGCCTCGCTCTCCGAGGATCTCGCTGACGTACTGGTGCGCCATCTCGTGCTTCAGCACCTCGACGACCACGCCCCACGCCTGCTCCAGGACCAGCGGGCGCGAGAGCTCGATGACGCGCGTGTCCTCGATCCAGCGCCCGAGGCGTGCGCGCGAGCCGACGAGCTCGAACTGCGGGAGGCGCAGCGCGCCTTTGAAGTGCAGGACCGCGAGATGACGGTACGCCTCCGCGATCTCGCGCAGGAGCGCCGTCTCGAGCTGCGCAGAGAGATTTTCGCCGTGCTCTTCGCCGTCCATCGACCCCCGCTCTAACGCGGTAGCTCGAAGCTGTACACCCAGTCCGAATAGCTCTTGCGGTTGTCATGACAATCGACGCACACGGAGGGGCGACCGGAGTACTTGGCGGTGCCACCGTCGTCGTACTCGGCCCAGAACCAGCCGTCGGCGCGTTTCTCCATGATGGCGACGAGGCGCCGCGACGAGCCGTCGAACCCCTCCTTCACGACGACCGAGCCCACCGGCCACTCCGTGACGAGCTTCGTGCCGAGAACGCCGCCGATCTCGGGGCTCACGAAGATCTCTACCGCGTCCGCGTGCGACGTGAAGCTCGGTTTCCGCGTCGCGAACCCAGGCGCCCGCTGCCAGCTGCGAAAGCCCGCACCGGTATTGACCTTCTCCCAGAGGGCACGCGCGCCCTCCGGATCGTCGTCTTGCCCGCAGGCAACGAGGGCGCCGAGCAGCACGGCGGCAACGAGGTGGGGCGGCTTCACGACCCACGGTACGCCGGGCCCCGGAAAAAGTTTCGGACGCCTGTAACCTGCTCGATCCCGGACGCCTGGTTCGCCTCGCCGCCGGTGGAGCCGTGCGCCCCCGCAAGCCTTGCGGCCAGAGCCTCCCCGCCGAGCGCTAGTTGATGTCCCAGTCGCGGCGTTTCGATTCGACCTCGTCGGCGACCTTCGCCTCCTCGGCCTTCTTCTTCGTGTCGACGAAGGTCTTCTTCGCGTCCTCGATCGAGCCGCCGCGCAGGAAGTAGTTGCGCGCGGCCGCGCCGATGGCGAGCGTGCCCGCGAACGCCACCGCGCCCGAGACCATCGAGCCGGCGCCTGGAAAGACGAACTTGATGAGGGCGCGGGCGCCCTCGCGGAACGCGAAGCCGAGGCCCACGTTCGCGCCCATCGCGCCGAGGAACTCGGCGGCGGCCTTGCGGTCGAGCGGCCGACCGGAGAGCCACGCGATGCCGGCGACGAGCGTGATCTGCATTGTGGTGATGGGGATCACGTCGGCCACGGGGATGGGAAGCGCCGCGACGCCCGCGCAGATCGCGGCGGCGGCGCGCGTGAGGTTGTTCGCGAGCTCCTCCTGGAGGCCCCGCACGCGTGCAATGCGCACGAGCGTGCCGCGCCCCGCGTCGGGCAGGTGCTTGAAGAGAGTGCCCACGAGCTCCTCGACACGCCACCGCTCGTCGGCGCGGACCTTGTCGTCCTTGGCGAACGAGATGTACGTGCTGAGTCCGCGCGTCCACACGAGATGCGGCGCGAGCTTCGGGCGGTCCTTGATCTTCGTCTCGAGGTGGTGCTCGACCTCGCTCACGCGCGCGAGCTTCTCCTCGATGTCCTCGGCGGGCTCCTCGCTCGCCTTGTGGAGACGGGTGGCCTTCGGCTCTAGGACGTCGCAGTGGGTGGCGATGGCGACGAGCGGCGGCCGGAACCGGTGCTCGCGCTCGATCTCCGCGTACACCCGCTCGAGCGCGTTCAGATCGGCGTCGATCGCGCTGTCGGCCTCGGTGGCTTTCACGAGGAAGAGGATGACGTCGGGCACCTTCTTCTTCAGCTCCACGACGATGGAGGCGATCGCGTCCTTCGAGACGTCCTTCTCCGCGGGCGTCGAGCCCTCCTGGATGCCGCGCGTGTCGAGGACCGTGATCGAGCCGCGCTCGGTCTTGTGCTCGAACCACTTGCCGCGCCCGGTCTGCGCCTTCACGTGCCCGACCTCGGCGACCTTTGCGCCGAACAGCGCGTTCACCAGCGAGGATTTGCCCGCGCCCCGTCGCCCCACCAGCGCCAGCGCGGGGGCCCGCTGCTCGAGGAGGATGGTGCGAAGCAGTCCGATCTTCGCGCGCAACTCGGCCACGGTCGACTCGTGGAGGGGGAGAAACCGGAGCATCTCCTCGATGCGCCGGATGTTTTCGGCAATGACCTCGCGGGTCTTTCGGACGTCGTCGCCCTCATCCTTCTCGTTTGCCATGCGTT
>JAYTHX010000488.1:0-8563 GCA_043732195.1 Polyangiaceae bacterium | reverse complement strand
CGAAGAAGGAGAGGGGCTTGAGCCTCTGCTTCGACGGCCGTTACACGCGCGGCGACGTCCGCTTCGGCTCACCGATCCAAACCAGCACCGCGACGAGCACGTACCTCGGCCTGAGCATCGGGTTTGGCTTCGCGCAGAGCAAACCGAAGTAATCCGCGTCAGCTACTGCGTGCAGTTCTCGACCCGGAGCTGACCCGCGACATCGCTGCTTGACGTCGAGGATGGCCCGCGGCTGCCCGGGATTGGTGCCGCTGGTGCCGCTGGTACCGCTCGTGCCGCTGGTGCCGCTCGACCCGCTGGTGCCGCTTGACCCGCTGGTACCGCTCGTGCCGCTGCTCCCGCCACCGCCGCCGTCGGTCGGGCCTGCCCCCGTGATGAGATCGTTCGCGCCCGTGAGCGCATTGCACGCCGCGAGCAGCCCGAGCGCGCCAGCGGGGAAAGGTACGGCACGCTGCACCATGCGCCGGATCGTAGCTCATCGCCGCGTGGCGCAACACGCGAGGAATGCTGGACGCCTGCACGGGCTTGCCGCGCTGGGCTCGAGCATGCGCACCAGGCGCTTCGCCTCGAGCCCCCGGCCGCCGCGTGCAACATCAGGTCACCGTCGTCGAGGAACATGCGGCCGTTCAGGAGGCGATCGCGAAGTCCTCGCCGCCGTCGGTGAGCTCCCCGCGATGGACCGCCGACGTCGATACCGCGCAGCCGACCTCCCTGGCGACCGCGTCGGGCGAAGAGCTCTGACCGAGCTCACTTGATGGGGTAGCCGCGCCACAGCCAGATCAGCGTCTCGGGCAGGGTCTGGCGGACGACGCGGGCGTCGACGTGGCCCGCGCCCTTCGCGAACAGGTAGCGATAGCGGTAGTCCTTGGCCTTGAAGGCCGCGGCCATTCGTTGGTTGGCGAGCGGCCAGTTGTGGAACGTGGCCTCGGCGGTGCCCGCGCCGTTGTCGTTCTCGCCGACCTCGAGGGTCACGCGGAGCGGCTTCGCGGCGGTCATCGGAATGAGGTGCTCGTGGTATTCCCAGGCGCCGTGGGGATACGTGGCATCGGGGTGCTGGTTGACGAACGTGCCGGAGTAGGTGAGCACGCGGTGGTACCGATCGGGCCGGAACCAGGCCATGGTGAAGGCTGCGGCGCCGCCCGAGCTGGTGCCCATGGCACACCGTCCGTCGGGATTGGCGGTGAGCTGCAATCCATAATCGGCAGTGACCTTGGGCAATATTTCGGATTCGATGAATTGCCCATAGGCGGGTGACACGGTGTCGTATTCGAGCCCGCGCTCGCTACCCATGCCGTCACCGGGGCCGGGATTGATCATGATCGCGGCCATGACCGGTAGCTTCTTGTCGCGGATGAGCACGTCGAGCGCCCGCGGGAGGCGGTCGAGCTCGGCGGCGCCGTCCTGCGCGACGATGAACGGCACCTCGGTCCCGGCGACGTACCCGCTCGGCACGTAGACCCAGACGTCGCGGGTGAACGGCTGAGCGTTCGCGATGTTCTTCGGGTAGACGGCGCTGAGCGTGGAGAGCAGCGTGAAGTGGTTGACGGTCCCCCTGGGCGCGTTGGTGACGGCGTACTCCGGCGCGTCGGCGTAGGCGGGCCCGATGGTGAAGTCGCCGTCGCCCTCGCGACTGAGCTCGGCGGCGTCGACAGCGTCCGCGGCGTCGGCGGGCGCGGCGTCGGCGGGCGCGGCGTCGGCGGTGGGCGAGGGCGTGGGCGTGCCGCTGCCGGAGTCGTCGAGGGGAGCGGGCGCAGCGGCGGACGACGTGCCACACGCCGCGGGGAGGAATGCGAGGAGCGCCCCGCCCGCGGCGAGGACGAGGAGGCGAGAGAGGGCGCGGGTTCGCATGGGGAGAGCGTAGCTGGTCCCACGGGCGAGCGCGCGTGCGAGGTCGGGGTCGGGCGCCGCCGTCAGTCCGCCAGGGCGCCCATGCCGAACGCGGTGAGGAGCTGGCGCTGGACCTGGACGCGCGCCTCGTTCAGCTGCGTTGCGTACGGGCTGCTCGAAGCATCGACGACCACGCGCACCGGGCGCGGGCCCTGCGGGGTCTCGACGAGCGCGACGATGGCGTCGGCGACCTGCTGCGGCGACAAAGTTCGCGGTCGAGGCGCTGGCCGAGACGTATCGCTTAGATCTCGAGCCCACCGGCGTGGACAGCACAATCGCGTACAGACCGACGACCGGCATCACCCAGCGGCCGAGCGCGCTCGACACGTGGACGATGAGCCCGCTGCGCCGCTCGCGCATGCCCGGCAGCACCGCGCGGTTCACCCGCTGCATTCCGACGACGTTGACGTTCAGGAGCGCGAGCGTGCGAGTGCTGGAGCGCACGACGCGCCATCTGCGAGCGACCGAGGTCGGCGAGCTGCCTGCAGGGCGCGGGCGGCGGGTGCGCGCCGAGCTCGAGGACGCGGAGCGGGTGGTCGCCCGAACACCGCTCGACGCCGCGCGGCCTGCTGCGCCTCGCGATCCCCACGCCGGCGACGTCCGGCGGGCGTTCACCTCCTCCATGAATGCCTTCGTGTCGACGCACCCCGACCCCCTTCTTCGGCAGATGACTGCGCCCTGCGCTATGAACCGCGCAGGCCCCATTCATGACGAAGATCCCTTTCGACAACACGTACGCTCGCCTGCCTGACCGCTTCTTCGCCCGGATCGCGCCTACGCAGGTGCGCGCGCCGAAGGTCATCAAGGTGAACCGTCCGCTGGCCGAGCTCCTCGGCGTCGATGCAGATGCGCTCGTCGCCGCGGAGGGCGCAGCACTCCTCTCCGGTAACGTGCCGCCCGAGGGCGCGGAGCCCATCGCGCTCGCCTATGCCGGCCACCAGTTCGGCGGCTTCGTGCGGCAGCTCGGGGACGGGCGCGCCATTCTCCTCGGCGAGGTGGTCGGCAAGGACGGCAAGCGCCGCGACATCCAGCTCAAGGGCGCCGGCCGCACGCCCTTCTCGCGCGGCGGTGACGGCCGCGCCGCCCTCGGGCCCGTCCTCCGCGAATACCTCGTCAGCGAGGCCATGCATGCGCTCGGCATTCCCACCACGCGCGCGCTCGCTGCCGTCACCACGGGCGAGCCCGTCCGCCGCGAGGAGATCCTGCCCGGCGCGGTGCTCACGCGCGTCGCCGCGAGCCACATCCGTGTCGGCACGTTCGAGTACTTCGCCGCCCGCGAGGATCGCGAGGCGCTCGCCGCCCTCGCGAAGTACGCGCTCGATCGCCACTACCCGGAGGCCGCGGGGAAAGGGAATGACGCGCTCGCGCTGCTCGAGCGCGTCGTCGACGCGCAGGCGAACCTCGTCGCGCGCTGGCTCGGCGTCGGCTTCGTGCACGGCGTGATGAACACCGACAACACGTCGATCTCGGGCGAGACCATCGACTACGGCCCGTGCGCTTTCCTCGACACCTACGACCCGCGCAAGGTCTTCAGCTCGATCGACCAGAACGGACGCTACGCGTTCGCGAACCAGCCGCGCATCGCGCTCTGGAACCTCACGCGCCTCGCGGAGGCGATGCTTCCGCTCTTCGCGGACGACGAGGAAGAGGCCGCGCGCCTCGCCACCGAGCGCCTCGAGGGCTTCACCGCGCTCTTCGAGGCGGCCCACGAGCGCGTGCTGCGCGCAAAGCTCGGCATCGGGAGCGCAGGCAGCGAGAGCGCCGGCAGCGGCGGCGAGAGCGCGCTACCGCTTGCGCGCGATCTGCTCGAGCGCATGGCCACGAACGAGGTCGACTTCACGCTCTTCTTCCGCCGCCTGTGCGCCTCGGCCGCCGATCCCTCGGCCGACGCCGAGACCGCCGCGCTCTTCGCCGATCCCGGCGCGTTCCGCGACTGGGCCGAGGGCTGGCGCGCGCGCCTCGCCACCGAGGACGTCACCCCCGCCGCCCGCTCCGCCGCGATGAGGCGCGCGAACCCCGCGTTCATCCCGCGCAACCACCGCGTCGAGGAGGTCCTCGCCGCCGCCATCCGCGAGGACTATGCGCCGTTCGAGACGCTCTGCCGCGTGCTCGCGAGTCCCTATGACGATCAGCCCGAGCTCGCGCGCTTCGCCGACCCGCCGCCCGCGGGCGAGGGCCCGTACCGCACGTTCTGCGGCACCTGACCCGGCGCCCCTCCGCGGTTGGCTACACGGAGTACGCGCCGGTCGCCAAGAGCGCCGGAGCCCACCTCTGCGGGAGCACCACCCGCAGCGTCATGAACAGCGCGCTCATCCGCGCGTCGCTCTTCGCCGAGGAAAACTTCGGCGCCGCGCGCGGCAGCGTCGTCTCCACCGACGAGGTCGCGTACCGCCAGGGCCTGGTGGAGGGTGGCCGGTCACGACTGGCGATCGGAGCACTTCTGCGGAACGGGTCACGGCCGGCGTGATAACGATCAACATCACGTGAGTCTCCGTTCGGCGATTGCTGTCTTCGCAGCTGCGACCGTGCTCGCGGGATGCCAGTCCGTGGACGGCGCCATCGAGGAGCACGGCGCCAAGACGAAGACGGTGCTCTCCCGCATCGCGCCCTTCGCCTCCGACCTCCGCGCGCGCGCCGCGGTGATCCGGGACGACGTCCCCGCCATCGAGCCGCGGGTCGTCATGAACGCCACGCCCGAGAAGACCGACAACGCAGCGGTCGTCTACTACGAGGACCTCCTCGCGCTGGGCGAGCTCGGCAACGTGTACGCGCGCATCCCGGGCACGAAGCACGTCTCGGAATGCGCCTCGCTCCTCGAGCACCGCACCCTGCCGTGGGACCCGCACGACTCGCATCGCTGGAACGAGCCCGTCACCGGCTTCGACGTCGCGAAGAGCCTCGAGTCGTGCGGCAAGCTGCGCACGCTCTTCGTCATCCGCACGATGGAGCTCGTGAAGCCCTCGGGGGCGCGCGTCGAGACGCGCCCCGTGGACGGCGGCGCGGAGGGCGGCACGCTGGGGACCGTCTCCACGCCCAGCGAGAGCACCTGCCGCGTCGCGAACGTGCAGTGCAAGTTCGACGGCGGCCAGATGAAGGCCGAGGTGCACGTCTTTTCCATCGAGCCCTTCGCCTACAAGGGCGCGCTCCTCCTCGACGTCGAGAACAGCGAGAAGATCCGCCTCTCCGGCGCCTGGTCGGACGTCTCGCTGGAGCTCGATCTCGCGGATCGCGTCGGCGTCGCGTTCGAGGCGGCGATGCTGAAGCAGATCCCCGGCGCCGTGGTGCGGGGGTTCCATTGAGGCGCTCCCGCTGGCTCGGCCTGGCGTCGAGGCGCCGCTTCGCGGAGACGGTCCGCGCCATCGAGGCGCGTACCGCCGCGGAGATCGTCGTCACGGTGAAGGATCGCTCCGCCTCGTACCGCCACGTCGACGTGAGCATCGGCGCGGCGCTCGCGGTGCTCACGCTCCTCGCGTACGTCTACTTCCCGATCACCTTCTCCGACGATCTCGCGGTGCCGTCGGTGTTCTTCTCGTTCGCGGCCGGCGTGCTCCTGAGCAGCGCGTTCGACGCGCCGAAGCGCCTGTTCGTCTCGCGGCGCGCGCGCCACCGGCACGTGGCCCAAGCGGCGCGCGCGGCGTTCGTCGACCAGGGCATATCGGCTACGCGCGCGCGCACCGGCATCCTCGTCTTCGTCTCGCTCCTCGAGAACGACGTCGAGATCGTCGCCGACATCGGCGTCGACCCGGACGGCATGGGCGCGCCCTGGCGCGACGCGCGCAAGGCGCTCGACGACGGCGCCCGCGCCGACGTCTTCCCCGAGGAGCTCGCGAGGCTCCTCCTCGCGCTCGCGGACCCGCTCGCGGAGGCGCTGCCCGTCACCGACGACGACGTGAACGAGCTCCCAGACGAGGTGCTCGAATGACGCCGCGCCTGCGCGCGCTCTCCACCGTCGGTGCCGTCGCCGCGCTCGGTGCCGCGCTGCTCTCCGCCTCTGCGGGCGAGGCACGGCCGGGCGGCGGCGGCTCGTTCAGCGGCAGCTCGAGCGGCTCGCGCAGCGGCAGCTCGTCGAGCTCCTCGAGCAGCGGGTCGCGCAGCACCTCGAGCTCGTCGAGCTCCTCGAGCAGCGGGTCGCGCAGCACCTCGAGCTCGTCGAACAGCAGCAGCAGCAGCAGCAGCAGCAGCAGCAGCACTAGCAGCAGTAGCTCGTCGTCCACGAGCGCCGGCGGGTACGTCGCGTCCGCGCCCGTCGTGGAGCCGTCGTTCATCTACCGCGCGGTGCGCGGCAAGGAGCGCGCGATGTGGTCGGCGGGCGGCGCGCCCTACGGCGTCTCCGCGCCGCGACCGGCGGAGTGGCCGGCACCGACGGAGGTGAACACCGCGCTCTGGGGCAGGCTCTTCCTGCTCGTACCCGCTTCGATCCTCCTCTTCATCGGGCTGATCGCCTACCTGATCGTGCGCGGCGCACGGAAGCGCACCGGCACCGGCTGGTCGACCAGCGTGACGCGCGCGCAGGACCGAGGCGAGCTCGACGCCATCCGCCACACCGATCCCGGCTTCTCTACCGCGCTCTTCGAGGACTTCCTCTACGCGCTCTACACCGAGCTGCGCGTCGCGCACGGCGCCGGCAAGCAGGCCCGGCTCGATCCGTTCCTCTCGCGTGCGGTGCGCAGCGAGCTCACGCGCGATCCCTCGCCGCCCATCGGTCAGGTGGTGGTCGGCGCGATGCGCTTCCTGAGCTTCGACACGAGCAACCCCACGACCTACGACGTCGAGGTGGAGTTCGAGGCGAACTACGCCGAGCTCCATCCAAACCACCAGGAGCGCGCCTTCTGGGTGACCGAGCGCTGGCGGCTCACGCGCGCGCGCGGCGCGAAATCGAGGCCGCCCGAGCGCGCCCGCGTGCTCGACTGCCCCGGCTGCGGCGCGCCCATCGACAAGGTGATCGGCGGTCAGTGCCGGCACTGCAACCGCGTCGTCGACACCGGCGAATTCGACTGGGTCGTCGCGTCGATCGTCATCGCCGGCAAGCAGCCGCGCGGCCCGATGCTCACCGGCACCACCGAGGAGCAGGGCACCGACCTCCCCACGGTGGTCGACCCGCAGCTCGTCGCGCGCCTCGGAGCGCTCTCCGCCAAGGATCCCTCCTTCGACCTGGCGATGCTGCATCGCCGCGTGGGCCTCGTCTTCACCACCATGCAGGCGGCCTGGGCCAGCCTCGAGTGGCAGAACGCGCGCCCGTACCTCAGCGACAATCTCTTCGAGGCGCAGCGCTACTGGATCGAGGCCTATCGCCGCGCTGGGCTCCGCAACATCACCGAGCGCGCGCGCATCCTCCGCATCGACGTCGCGCGCGTGACCCAGGATGCGTGGTTCGACGCGATCACGCTGCGCGTCTACGCGAGCGGCCTCGACTACACCGTCCAGGCCGCGGATCGCGCGGTGGTCGGCGGCAATCCGCACCGCGAGCGCACGTACAGCGAGTACTGGACCCTCCTCCGCGGGACCAAGGCCGCGGGCCCCACGCACGTCGAGCCGGTGTGCCCGAAGTGTGGCGCCGCCCTCCAGGTGACGATGGCGTGCGAGTGCACGCACTGCAAGGCGAAGGTCAACTCCGGCGCGTTCGACTGGGTGCTCGCCCGCATCGAGCAGGACGAATCGTATACCGGCTAGGCGCCGGTCACCACGGCGAGCTTTCGAGGGTCATCGCTCAGCGCGCGAAGGTACTCGCGATCGAACGCCGCCGAGAGGCTCTCGCGGCGCGAGTACGGGCCAGGCACGTAGCGCGTCGACGTGATGCCGCCGTACGTGCGCTCGCAGATGGCCCAGTCCTCGCGGTTGACCTGATCCCAGAACTGCACGCCGTCGTCCGGGTCGAGCTCGGTCTTCGCGGTGTCGGGATGAAAGAGGAACTCGCACGTGATGCGCGTGCGGTCGGGTCCCATCGGCCAGAGCGTGTGGACCATCACGTAGTCGTGATGGAGCGACAGCAGCATGTTGGGGAAAATGGCGTAGTAGTAGACGCGCTGCTGCTCCACCTCGTCGAGCGCGCCCACCGGAACGCCGCACGTGCGCCCGCTGCGCGTGAGGCTGCCTCCCGGCTCGGTGATCACCATGAAGCCGCCCAGCACCGCGCCGTCGACGAGGTCGTTCTCGCCGCTGGTCGACGGTGAGAGCTTCGCCAGCGAGGGGTGCAGCGGCGAGCAGTGGTAGCACTCCGAGTAGTTCTGGTGGAGCAGCTTCCAGTTCGCATGCACGTCGTACTCGACGCTCCGCAGCGCCACCAGCGACGGCAGGTTGTAGGCGCCGAAGCGGCCAACGAGCGGCGCCAGCGCCTGCTCGAACGGCTCGGGATCGCGGGCGAGGTTCAAGAAGAGGAACCCCTCCCACGTCGCGAGCGCGCAGGCATGTAGCGAGAATTCGCCGCGATCGAAGGCCTCCATCTCCTTCAGGTCGGGCACGCCGACGAGGCGCCCGTCCAGCGAGTACGTCCACGCGTGGTACGGGCACTGGATGAGCGCGCCGAGCTTCGCGTTCGGCTTGTTGTCGCAGAGGCGCGTGCCGCGATGGCGGCACAGGTTGAAGAACGCGCGGAGCACGCCGTCTTGATCGCGCAGCACGATGATCGACTCGCCGTCGAGGTCGACGACGCGATAGTCCCGCGGCCCCGCGAGATCCG
>JAYTHX010000487.1:0-55213 GCA_043732195.1 Polyangiaceae bacterium | reverse complement strand
AGAACCACGGTGGCCAGGGTCTGGTCCGGGGCCTGACCACACCTCCCACCTCCTCGGCCTGTTCAGCGGAGGCCGCGACGGGTATCCTCTCTACAGGTGGGCTCGACCTCGCAACCTCCGCCGGCCTTCGCCGAGGGTCAGACCCTGGCCGGCAAGTACATTCTCGTTCGTCAGCTCGGCGAAGGCGGCATGTGCGTGGTCTACGAGGCCGAGCACGTGGGGCTCCGGCAGGGGCTCGCCCTCAAGATCCTGAAGCCCGAGCTCGCGGACGACGCCGACTGCGTGGCCCGCTTCGAGCGCGAGGCGCGCGCCGCCGCGCAGCTCCGGAGCCTCAACGTCGCGAAGGTGTTCGACGTCGACTACCTCCCGGGCGGGCGGCCGTACATCACGATGGAGCTCCTCGTCGGGCACGATCTCGGCCAGGAGCTGCACGACTCGGGGCGGCTCCCCATCGAGCTCGCCGTAGACTACGTCCGTCAGGCCTGCATGGGCATCGCGGAGGCGCACGCTCTGGGCATCGTGCATCGCGACCTGAAGCCCGAGAACCTGTTCCTCACGGACCTCGGCGAGCTCACCGATCGCAAGCTGCTGAAGATCCTCGATTTCGGCATCGCGAAGAACGTGTCGGACAACGCGCGCCGTCTCACGGCGCCCGACGCCGTGTTCGGGACCGTCGACTACATGTCCCCGGAGCAGATCCGCTCGGCGTCCAAGGTCGATCACCGGACGGATCTCTGGTCGCTCGGCGTGATCCTCTACGAGCTCCTCACCGGGCGCACGCCCTACGAGGGAGACGCCCGCGCGGTCATCGCGCAGATCGTGAGCGATCCGATCCGGCTGCCCACGGTGCTCGTCCCCGAGCTCCCTCCCTCGCTCGTCGCCACCGTGATGAAGGCGCTGCACAAGGACCCCGATCAGCGCTTCCAGAGCGCCGAGGATCTGCGCGCCGCGCTGCACGACCACGGCCAGTTCGAGCCGATCACGTCGGTCATCGCGCGACTGCCGCCGCAGTCCGTTCCGCGCCGCGTGGTCCGCACCTCCCCTTCGCTCCAGGGCGGCTCGAGCAGCGCCGCGGCCGAGGCCGCTCGCGAACGCGACGCGCGCACGCACGGCTCGTGGGAGACGAAGGCCGAGCGGCGCTCGTGGGGCAAGACCTGGATCCTCATGCCGCTGATCGCGATGGTCGCCGGCAGCGCCGCGGGCTTCCTCTACTGGCGCGGTCACGGCTTGCCCTGGCTCACGCGCGCGGCCGCCGGCGACGAGGCCACGGCGGCCTCCGCGCCGCTCCCGCCGCTCGCGCCGGCGCCGGTGGTCACGGCCGAGCCCCCGCCCGCGGCCTCGAGCGCCGTCCTCGACGTCGCCGCGCCCAGCGACAGCGCAGTGAGCAGCGCGAAGGCCACCGTCAAGAAGACGCCACGTGCTGCCGCTCCCACGCATCCGCCTCCTGCGGCCGCGCCTCCCAGCCCGCCTCCGACGCCGGCCTCCCGCATCCCCAAGCACATATGAGCTTTGCTTGGCGCGGTCGTCGCCTGCTCGCGGCGACGATCATCGTTGCTCTCCTCGTCGTCGGGTCTCCGCTCGCCGCGTACGCGCAGCGACCGCCGAGGACCGGCGCGCAGAGCAAGAGCGAGGCGGCGAAGCTCAAGAGCGCAGCCGACGTGCTCATGGATCAGGATCGCTACGCTGACGCGCTCGTCCTCTACGAGCGCGCGTACGAGCTCTCCAGCGATCCCGCGCTCCTCTACAACGAAGGCCGCGCGTTCGAGGCGCTCGGCGACTATCCGAAGGCCCTCGAGAAGCTCGAAGCGTTCGACCGCGACGCGCCGCCCAACGTACACGCGCTCGTGCCCGGCCTGCGCGAGCTGATCACCGATTTGAAGGGGCGCATGGCGACGCTCGTGGTGAAGACGAACGCGCCCAATGCGCGCGTGCTCCTGCGCCAGAAGGACGAGGGCATCGTCAACGGCGAGCGCCGCATCCCCACGCGCGCCGGCCAGGCCAGCGTCGAGGTCGCGGCCGAGGGCTACGAGACGTTCCGGCGCGATCTCGATCTCTCCGCCGGCACCACGATGGTCGTCGAGGCGAACCTTGCCCTCAAGAAGAAGGACGCGCTCATCGTCGTGCGCACCACGCCCAGCGCGGCCATCTTCTTCGACGGAACGGCGATGGGGCGGGCCCCACTCCAGGTGCACGCGACGCCCGGCTCGCACGAGCTCGTCGCCACCGCGAATGGCTTCTACGAAGAGCGCGTCGCGATGACGCTCGCCCTCGGCGACCGGCGCGACATCGAGATCGAGCTGCGCAAGACGCCGGGCATCGCCAGCAAGTGGTGGTTCTGGACGGGCATCGCCGTGGTCGTGCTCGGCGGCGTGGCCACCGCCGTGGTCGTGACGCGCGAGAAGGCGCACGACAGCGGCACGTTCGGCACCGGGAGCGTCGCCGGGCCGTGAGCGCGCTTCAGTTGTTGCTGTTGGGCTGATTCCAGCCGTCGCACGCGCCGTTGCCGACGGCGATGCACGGGCCGATCGTCAAAGGGCAAGCGTTGTCGCCGCCCGACGAGGGGCTGCAGGTGAGCGTGCAAGCCTTGCCCGTGCAGAACGTCTTGGCGCCGCGACATGCTCGCTTCATCTGGCAGTCGAGCGACGCCTTCGTCGTCCCGGTGAGCGAGATGTCGGCGCCGACGTTGCACGCGTCGTCACCGTGGCAGTTGACGTCGCACTCGTCCGCGACGCAGGCGAGCTTCTGGCACGTGCCGTTCTTGGCGCAGTCGATCCGACACTTCTGGGTGGTGGTGCAGCTCACGTTCGCGCAGTTGCCCGCCTTCGGGCACGTGATGGTGCATGGCAGTGTGGGTGCGCAGACCTCGCCGTTGCAGGCCACCTTCGAGCAGTCGACGTTGCATGCGCCGCCGACGCATTCGCCGGCGCACTTCGCGCAGGCCGGATCGCCGGTGTCAGGCGCCGCAGCGTCGAACGGGGGGAGCACGACGCCCGACTCGAGGCGCGCGGCGTCGGCATTGGTGCCGCCGTCCTCGAGCAGGTCGCGATCGCCCACGCACGCGCCGTTGTCACACGTCGTTCCGGTCGGGCACTGACGATTGAGGCACGCGAGCGTGAGCCGCACCGTCGCGCGCTGCGTGACGTTGGGGATGAAGCGCAGCATGCGCCGGTGTACGATGCATCCCGCGTAGCCCGGCGGATCGCAGCGATCGGGCGTGCGCTCGACACCGCCCAGCACCTTGATGGCGACCTCGGCGTCCTTCGCTCCGCTGGGGTAGATGACGAGCGTGCCTACGCCTGTCGCGCTCTCGCAGCCCTCATGCGTGGAGGAGGGGCGGCGCTGCTCGATGTTGTCCGCCGTGCCGACCGCGATGCCGGTGGAGTGGATCACCTCGGGCTTGCCCGAGCTCGGGCACGCATCGGTGAAGACCTCGACCACGATCTGCGTGGGCTCCGCGCAGTTTGTCATCGCGAGCAGGCCGAGAACGGCGAGCGCGCCGATCGCCACGCGGCGAAGGGTGAGGCAGACCATGCTTCAGCATAGCAAGCGCGTCGCTCAGGTCATGCGTTCGCTGGAGACGACCTGCCGGAGGGCCGCGCGCAGCTCGCGCGCCGTCGCGTAGCGGCGGTCCGGCACCTTTTCCATGCAGCGCAGCACGAGCGCTTCGAGGACGGCGGGAATGGTCGGTTCGAGCGACGAAGGCGGGCGCGGCGCCTCGCTCCGCTGCTTCATCAGCACGCGAAACGCCTGCGCATCGGTGAACGGGACCTCGCCGGTCAGCATCTCGTAGAGGACGATGCCGCAGGCGTACACGTCGGCCGACGGGCGGACCGGGACCCCGAGCGTCTGCTCGGGCGGCATGTACTCCGGCGAGCCGACCACCGAGCCCACCTCGGTGGCGGTCGTGCCGAGCGCCGCGATCCCGAAGTCGCAGACCTTGACGATCTCGACGGGCCGCCCCTCGTCGTCCTGCGCGGGAACCAGGACGAGGTTGTCGGGCTTCACGTCGCGATGGACGATGTCGTTGTCGTGCGCGGCGGTGAGCCCCGCGCAGACCTGCATCGCGAGATCGAGGGCGCGTGGGATGGCGACCTTGCCGCGCGCGGTGAGGACGCTGCCCAGCGTGTACCCCGAGAGGTACTCCATCACGATGTAGACGAGGCCGTCCGGCTCCTGGCCGTAGTCGTAGACGCGCGCGAGGTTCGGGTGTTCCAGCTGGCTGGCGGCCCGCGCCTCCCTGCGGAACACCTCGAGCAGGTCGGGATCGTCGCGGTAGCGAGGGTTCAGCACCTTGATCGCGACCGTGCGCCCCAGGTCACGGTGCGAGGCCTTGAAGACGATGCCGATGGCGCCGGTGCCGATCACCGAGTCGAGCACGTACTTGCCGCCGCAGATGATGCGCCCGCAGAGCGGATCCTTGGTGGTCGGGGCGATGCGCACGTTCCAGGAGACCGCGACGCCCGCGCTGCTCTTGCCCGGGATGGTGCGGGTCTCCTCGTCGGTGAAGTAGCGCGGCGGGCCCGGCCTCTCGCTCACGCCCGTGCGGGCGTACCTCTCGAGCTCGGCGGCATGCGCGGGGTCGAGGAGCCGGACGCGGAGCGGATACGACCCGTCCCGCCCGGAACCGACCGGCTCGGCGCTCAGCGCCGCGATCAGGTCGTCCCGGACGTACAGCTGCAGCGTGTTCCGGCCCGAAGGAGGCCCCATCGGGAGCGCGACGTAGACGATGTCGCCATCGATGGCGGCGCGGACGATCGGGGTGATCTCCGCTCGATTCTCGAACCGTGCGACGAGGACGGACGCCACTTCGCCCCACTCTAGCAGGGTGGAACCGCCCTCCGTCTTTCCCGGTGCCGCTTCCGTGCATCGGCCGCGGACCTCGTCTATCCTCGCCGAATGGTTCCGGGCGGGCCGCCGAGGCGGGCGATGGGCCTGCCCGATATCGGGCAGACCCTTGGCGGGAAGTACGAGATCGTCCGCCTTCTCGGTGAGGGTGGCATGGCGGTGGTCTTCGAGGCGAACCACCAGCGGCTGCACCAGCGCGTGGCCATCAAGCTGCTCGCGCCGGAGCTCGCGCGCGACGCCGAGCTGGTGACGCGCTTCGAGCGGGAGGCGCGGGCGGTGGCGCGGCTCAACACGAAGCACGTCGTTCGCGTGACCGACGTCGACGTGAGCTCGGACGGCCTGCCGTACATGGTCATGGAGTTCCTCGACGGGCGCGACCTCGATGCCGAGCTCCAGGCCCGCCGCCAGCTCCCGGTCGACGAGAGCGTCGACATCATCGTCCAGGCCTGCAGCGGGATGCTCGAGGCCCACGCAATCGGGATCATCCACCGCGACTTGAAGCCCGCGAACCTCTTTCTCGCCAAGGAAGGCGAGGGCCCCGAGTCGGCGCGCATCGTGAAGATCCTCGACTTCGGGATCTCGAAGATGATCGGAGAGTCGTCCCGGCTCACCATCGCCGGCGCGGTGATCGGCACCGTCCTCTACATGTCGCCCGAGCAGGTGCGCGCGGAGTCCAGCGTCGACGTGCGCGCGGATGTCTGGTCGCTCGGCGTCATCCTCTTCGAGCTGCTCGCTGGGCGCGCGCCCTTCGAGGGCAGCTCCGCGCAGATCGCCGCGAAGATCGTCTCCACCGATGCGCCGGACCTGCGCACGTTCGCCGAGGTGCCAGAGGGCCTGGCGCTCACGGTGCGGCGCATGCTCGATCGGGATCGCGATCGCCGCTTCTCGTCGCTGCGCGAGGTGGTCGACGCGCTCTCGCCGTTCGCGCCCGCCGGCAGCCTGGGCGCGGGGATCGCCGCGAAGCTCCAGCGGGGCCGCAGCAGCGCACGCGGCAAGACGGCGCTGCTGTCATCGAAGCGCACGATGCCGATGCCCGGAACGGCGCGGTACGGCGGCGAGCGTTCGTCCTCGGTCAGCAGCAGCAGCAATGCGCGCCTCTCCGAGGCGAGGTCGTCGATGCCGAGCACCGACCCGACGCTCCCTCCGTTACCCGCGGCGCTGGATCGCGAGGCACCGGCACGGCCGCTGCTGCTCGTCGCGATCGTGCTCGGGCTCCTCGCGGCGGCCGGTGTCGTGCTCCTCCTGCTGTCGCTCTACCGGAGGCCAAAGGCGACCGCGCTGCCGGACGGGCCCACGGCCTGGGACGCCGCCCCGGCGCCGACCGCGAGCCCCGTGCGCTCCGAGGAGCCTCTGCCGCCGCCACCGGCGACCGGAACCGTGCGTCCGAAGTCCGCACCGTTGGGCCGCTGAGCGCTGGCGCGGTCCGTGCTTGGCGGGGTGCGTGCTCGCGCGCTCACGCCACGCTGTCCCGGTCCTCCTCGTGGCCCTCGGTCTCGAGCTCGGGCTCGGCCGATCCGCGCAGGCGCAGGAACGCGACGGTGATCTCGATCGCGCTCGCGCGCTTTTCGATCAGGCCGGTGAGCTGGAAAGGCAGGGCCAGTGGCCGGCTGCCCAGGAGCGCCTGCGCGCCGCGCTGCGCATCCGCGAGACGCCGAACCTCCGCTACGCCCTCGGCTGGGCGCTCGAGAACGACGACAAGCTCCTCGATGCCCGCACCGAGTACGAGCTCGCGATGCGCCTCGCGCAGCGAGCAGGCAACGAAGAGGTGAGCAATCTCGCTTCGCAACGGATCGCCGAGGTCGACCAGAAGACGCCGATCGTGCAGGTGCGCATCCGCGGGCACGTGCCCGCGAGCACACGCGTGACCGTGGACGGGCGGGAGGTAGTCATCCGCGGCGATGCTGGCACGATGTCCGTCGATCCGGGCACGCGCCTGGTGCGCGTGGAGCGCGCGGGCCGCGCGCCGACCGAGCAGAACGTGAGTGTCGGCCGCGGCGTCCTGCGCGTGGTCGAGGTGAAGGGCGACGACAGCGTTGCCGTCCTCGACGACAGCGGCCACTCGCGCGAGCGGAAGTCGGTGCTGCCATGGGTGCTCGTGGGCGGCGGCGGCGCGTTGATCGTGACCAGCGCTGTTCTCTTCGCGTCATCCTCGGGCGACGCGGGCACGCGGGACGACAAGACGGCGCAGTGGTGTGATGCGGTCGCGTGTTCGAACGGCTTGGCCTCTCGGCCCGAGTCGACCGACGCCGCGACGCTGCGCCGCGAGGCCTACGACGCGGCGAGCCGCGGCAACACGAAGCAGATCGCCGGCGGGATCCTGGGCGGCGTGGGCGCGGTGAGCGCGGTGGTCGGCGTGTACCTCTTGCTCCAGCGGCCGCACGGCGCGGAGACCGCGAAGAAGTCGTCACGTCTGGTTGTCGATGCGTCCCCCCTCCAGGGAGGCGGCCTCGCCAACGCGACGCTTTCGTTCTGACGGGCTCCGCCGGTCGCTTCACGGGCCCTTGCGAGCGTGGGAGCGATGGCCGCCAGACCGCGGAAGGCAGCGGAACGCGCAGGGGTCGTGCTCCTGCGCCCTGCGAGCGCGCAGTCCTGACGCTAGCTCTCGCCCTGCAGCGCACGCTAGCGCATTGGCGCGCGGTCAGAAGCCCGGGTTCGTGAGGCCGCCGTGGACGCCGCCCCGTGAGGCGGTGACCTGCGGCGCCGGGCGGTCGGTCTTTGCGCGGGCGCTTGCGCTGACCGCAGGCCTGGGGTCCGGCGCGGCGCTGTTCGCGAGCGCAGAAACCAGCGGCCGGGCGACCAGCGGCTTCGCGACGACGGGGGGAGCATCGGAGGGCGCGAGGGCAGGCGCGGCGACGAACGGCGCACGGTCGACGCGAGCGGCTTCCGACGCGGGGGCCGCGGCTCGGGACGCGACCGCGACGATCGGGGTCTCGGCGGCGGCGAGCGGTGCCTGCGGTGCGGCCTCGGGGCGGGTCAGCGCGGGCGTGGCGGCGGCGACCGGCGTCCCGAACTGGCCCATGAACGCGAAGGCAACGATCCCGAGCGCGGCCGCCGCAGCGAGCGCGATCGACGGACGGAAGCGCCGCATCGGCAAATGCTCCGGCAGCGGCGCGGCGATTGCCGGCGGCACGGTGCGGTCGGAGCGAGACTCGAAGGGGTTGCGCGGCGCGAACTTTCGCACTGCGTAGGACTCGCCGACCGTCGCCGGCGTCATCGCGGCGAGCTCGGGGTGCGACTTGATCGAGCGACGGACCGACGAGACCATCTCCTGGTCGTCGGCCGCGCTCGCGAACGGCGCGAGGGCCGCCACGAGCTCGTCGACGCTCTGGTAGCGGTCGTTCGCGTTCTTGGCGAGCGCGCGCATGAGCACCTCGGCGAACGCCGGATCGAGATCGGGGCGAAGCGTGCGCGGATCCGGCACGGGGTCGGCGGCGATGGCCGCGATGCACGCGGTGGCCGACTCGTCGGAGAACGGCGTCCGCCCGCAGACCAGCTCGTAGAGGGAGACGCCCAGCGACCAGACGTCGGATCGGACGTCGACGTCCCTCGCCGCCCGGACCTGCTCCGGCGACATGTACTGGGGCGTCCCCAACGGGCTCAGCGCCTGCGTGATCGCCGAATCGGTCGACGCAAGGTGCTTGGCGATGCCGAAGTCGAGGACCTTGACCACCGCGCGGCCGTCGGTCTTCGCGAGAAACAGGTTGCTGGGCTTCAGGTCGCGATGGATGATGCCGAGACTGTGGGCTTCGGCGATCGCGCCACACGCCTCGGTGACCCAGCGCACGGCGCGCGAGACCGGCTGCGGGCCTTCCGACTCGAGGATCTGCGAGAGGTCGCGACCGTCGAGGAACTCCATCACGATGAACGGCGTGCCGTCCTCGGTCGCGTCGATGTCGATGATCCGCACCGCATGCACGCTCGACAGCGCACCGCACGCGCGGGCTTCGCGCTCGAAGCGCTGCACGAGCTCCGGGTGCTCGCAGAGCGCCGAGCCGAGCACCTTGATCGCGACGCGCTGCTGAAGGCGGATGTGACGGGCCTCGAACACAGTGCCCATGCCGCCCTGGCCGATGACGCGATCGACCAGGTACTTGCCCGCGAAGGGGGCGTGATCGCTGGCGAGCCACGGGTTCTCGTCGGAGCTGCGGACAAAGGATTCAGACGCCACGCCCCGACCCATACAATTGCCGTTCCTGCGGCCAATCGCCGGATCTTGCGGGGTCTTGGCTGCATACGGGATGTCGCAGCGTGGCAGTCCGCCCCGAGCGAGACAGAGCTGCGCCATGGCGCCTCTATCCTACCTCAGCGGCAGCGACTTCTTGCCGCTGGCCGAGCCGATCAGGCTGGCGAAAAAATCGTTGCCTTTGTCGTCGACGACGATGAACGCCGGGAAGTCGACGACGTCGATCTTCCACACCGCTTCCATGCCCAGCTCGGCGTACTCGAGCACTTCGACCTTCCTGATGCAGTCCTGCGCGAGCCGCGCTGCGGGGCCGCCGATCGATCCCAGATAAAAGCCGCCGTACGCCTTGCACGCATCGGTCACCTGTTGCGAGCGGTTGCCCTTCGCGAGCATGACCATGCTGCCGCCCGCGGCCTGGAACGCGTCGACGTACGCGTCCATGCGCCCGGCGGTGGTGGGACCGAACGAGCCCGACGCCATGCCCTGCGGGGTCTTCGCGGGCCCCGCGTAGTAGACAGCGAAGTCCTTCATGTACTGCGGGAGGCCGGCGCCCGCATCGAGGCGCTCCTTGATCTTCGCGTGCGCGATGTCGCGCGCCACGATCATCGGCCCGCTCAGCGAGAGGCGCGTCTTGATCGGGTAGCGCGAGAGCTGCGCGCGGATGTCACTCATCGGCTGCGAGAGATCGACCTTCACCACCTCGCCGCCGAGATCGGTGGTGCTCGGCTCGGGGAGGTACTTCGCGGGGTCGTGCTCCAGCTCCTCGAGGAAGACGCCTTCCTTCGTGATCTTGCCGAGCACCTGACGGTCCGCGGAGCACGACACCGCGATGCCGACCGGACACGACGCGCCGTGCCGCGGCAGGCGGATGACGCGGACGTCGTGGCAGAAGTACTTGCCGCCGAACTGCGCGCCGATGCCAGTCTTCTGCGAGAGCTCGAAGATCTTTGCCTCGAGCTCGAGGTCGCGGAAGCCGCGGCCCTGATCGTTTCCGGTGGTGGGGAGCGTGTCGAGGTAGCGGGCCGAGGCGAGCTTCGCGACCTTGAGCGTCTGCTCGGCAGAGGTGCCGCCGACCACGAGCGCGAGGTGGTACGGCGGGCACGCCGCGGTGCCGAGGCCCTTGAGCTTCGCCTCGACGAACGCGAGCAGGCTCTCCGGGTTGAGAAGCGCCTTGGTCTCCTGGAACAGGTAGCTCTTGTTCGCGGAGCCCCCGCCCTTCGCCATGAAGAGGAACTTGTAGGCGTCGCCGTCGGTCGCGAAGATCTCGATCTGCGCGGGCAGGTTCGAGCCGGTGTTCTTCTCCTTGTACATGTCGAGCGGCGCCATCTGCGAGTAGCGCAGGTTGCTCGTCTGGTACGTGTCGTAGATGCCGCGCGCGATGGCCTCCTCGTCGCCGCCGCCGGTGACGACGTACTGACCCTTCTTGCCCATGACGATCGCGGTGCCGGTGTCCTGGCACATCGGCAGGATGCCGCCGGCCGCGATGTTCGCGTTCCTGAGGAGGTCGAGCGCGACGAACTTGTCGTTGGGCGAGGCCTCGGGGTCGTCGAGGATCTTGCGGAGCTGCGCGAGGTGACCAGGCCGGAGCAGGTGCGAGATGTCCCGGAGCGCGTGCTGCGCGAGCAGCGTGAGCGCCTGCGGCTCGACCTTCAGGAACGTGTGACCACCGGCCTCGAACGTGCTGACGAAGTCCTTCGTGAGCAGTCGATACGGCGAGGGGTCTTTGCCGAGCGGGAGGATGTCCTGGTACTGGAACGGCGTGGCAGTCATGGGCCGCGCAGCATAGCGCCCGCGCCGATCAGACGGCAGCGGAAGGCGAGGACATCAGGAACTCGTGCGTACGGAGCGCGGGCACGTGCCACTTGCCGACGCGCGCGGGGCGCACCGTCTTGCGCGTCATCGCGTCGACGTTCTTCAGCATGGTGACGGGCGACTCGTTGTAACGAAAGTTCGTCGCCGGGCCGGTGATCTTGCCGTTCTCCACGAGGAAGAGGCCGTCGCGCGTGAGGCCGGTCAGCGTGACCGACTGCGGCTCGAGCATGCGGTTGTACCAGAAGCGCGTGACGAGCAGCCCGCGCTTGGTCCCGGCGATCAGCTCCTCGATGCTCTCCGCCTTCCCACCAGAGAGCTTGAACACCTGCTGGTTGCCGGTCGGCCTCTGGCCCTGCTTCTGCGCCCAGTAGCGCGACACGTACGGCTCCTTCACGACGCCGCCGTCGATCCACGACTGCGCGCCGAGGGGCATCCCCTCCTCGTCGTAGGCGCTGCTCGGCGTCTCGGGATCACCCGGGTCGCTCTTGACGGAGACGAAGTCGGCGAACACCTTCTTGCCGATCTTGCCGGTGAAGAAGGAGCGCCCCTCGTCCATGCTGCGGAGGTCCATCTCGTTCATCAGGTAGGCCATGAGCTCGGCGACCGCCTGCGGCTCGAGGATGACCGTGTACTTTCCAGGCGGCACGGGCTTCGGGCTCGCGGAGCGCAGCGCCTTGTCGATCGCGGTACGGGAGAGCGCGAGGTCGTCGACCTCGGCGGCGCGATGGGACTCGCGCCCGCCCCAGCCCGAGCCGGTGCCATCCGACGTTCGCGCCGTCACGGTGTAGCTGCCGACCGTCTCGCGCGTGGCCGCGGAGAGCCCGGTCGACGAGCGGGCCGCCTGCTCCGCGATGTCGCGCTGATAGAAACCTGCAATCTGCACCTTCTTGGTGTCGCCCTCGGCAATGGCGCGTATGGCCACGGCGGCGCGGTCCTCGGGGCCGAACGCGGCGAGCTTCATGTCGAAGGGCGCGAGCGTCCTCGGGTACTGCTGCGGCGGCAGGAGCGGCATGCTCTCGGGATCGAGCGGCGCGAGCTTCGCCATCGTCACCGCGCGCTCCACGAGCGCCTTGAGGCTCGCGGGGTCGGTCTGGTTCGTGCTGGTGGCCGCGTGGCGCTGGCCGAGCGCGATGCTCACGCCCACCGTGACCTCGTCGAATTCGCCGCTCGTGGTCATCTCGTTCTTCGCGAAGCGCACGTTCGCGGAGCGGTTGCGCGACGCGGTGGCGAAGATCTCCGCGCCCTTCGCCTGGGTGGTCGCGATCGCGAGGAGGTTCTCGGCGATCGCGCCGAGCTCGATGACGTCGTTGCTCATCCGTTGCCCCGTGCGTTGACGTTGATGATGTCGACGCCGCGGAAGCGCGCCGGAGGACACCCGTGGCTCACCGCGTTCGACTGGCTCGGCTCGCCCTTGCCGTCCCAGAGCGTGCCGTTGAGCTCCCAGCTCTTCGGGCCGCCCACGAGATCGCACGAGCGCCAGAACTCGAGGGAGTTGGACTGGTACGCGACGTCGCGCAAGGGGCCGGTGATCTTGCCGCCCTTCACCTCGTGGAAGGTCTGGCCGGAGAACTGGAAGTTGTAGCGCTGGTGATCGATCGACCACGAGCCGTTGCCGCTGATCAGCACGCCGTTGTCGGTCGCCGCGACGATGTCCGAGAGAGAGCGCTCGCTCTTCGCGTCGGGCGCGAGCGAGACGTTCGGCATCCGCTGGAACGCGACCGTCTTGTGGTCCTGCGCGTAGGACGTGCCGCGCGACGCCTTCTCGCCGATCCAGCCCGCCTGATCGCGCGTGGTCTGGTAGCCGACGAAGACGCCGTCCTTCACGAGATCCCAGCGCTGGGTGGCGACCCCGTCGTCGTCCCATCCGCACGTCGCGAGGCCGGTGGGGGTGGTCTTGTCGGCGTAGATGGTGACGCCGTCGGCCCCGTATTTCAGCTTGCCCAGCTGGTCCGTGGTCGCGAACGAGGTGCCCGCGAAGTTCGCCTCGAGGCCGAGCGCGCGATCGAGCTCGGTGGGGTGCCCGACCGACTCGTGGATGGTGAGCCAGAGGTTGCTGGGCGCGAGGATGAGATCGCGCTTGCCCGGCTTCACCGACGGCGCACGCAGCTTCTCCACCGCCTCCTCGGCGATGCGGCGCGCGTCCCTCTTGAGGGGCGAGCCGGTGACGAGCTCCCAGCCGGCCTGCGCGGGGGAGATCTCGGCGGCGCGCGACTCGAACTGGCCTTCCATCACCGCGGTGACGGAGAACCCCGGCGAGACGCGCGTGACGGTCTGCTCCACCACCGAGCCCTCGCTCGACGCGAAGAGCTTCCACTCCGCGAGCGACTCGAAGCTGCCGCTCGCGTACTTCACGAGGCGGACGTCCTTCACGAGCGGCCAGAGGTCGAGGAGGTACTGCGCCTTGTCCGCGAGCGGGATGTTGAAAGGGTCGAGCTGCATCGGGCTCTTCCAGGAGCCCTTCACGATCGGCGCGGCGGCGAGCACCACGGGGCGCTTGAGCGCAGGCCGGGCGGCGCGCGCGATGGCGACGGCGTTGCTGGCGGCGGCCGCGGCGGAGGGCCCGTCGACGCGCGCGGCGGCGGCGAAGCCCCAGGCGCCGTCGACGATCACGCGCACGCCGATGCCGTAGGTCTCGTCGGCACCGACGGAGACGACGTGGTCCTCGCGCGTGCGTACGGACTCGACGCGGCGGCGCACGATGCGCACGTCGGCGTAGGTCGCGCCGCCTTTCTTTGCGGTGTCGAGCGCGCGCGCCACGACGTCGTCGAGCGTGCGCTCGGTGACGGCGGGGCCCTGCGCGACGCGCCCTTGCACGCGCTCCCCGCCGCACGCGGTGGTGAGCGCAGCGATGGCGGAGCCTCCCAGGAAAGTCCTGCGGTTCATGGCGGCAACGAGGGTACACCGACGAGAGGCGAAGAGGAGCATGCGAAGAGGAAGCAGGAGCCGCGAACGAGCGAGAGGGGCTCGCGTCGAAGGCAGCGTCGGTTCTCGTTCCAGAGGACGGCGCCCGCCGTGAGGATCCTCCGGAACGCCGCGCCCTTTCCTCACGGCTCGACCTTCCAGAGCTCGTACGCATCGGAGGTGCCGCATTTTCCCACCTCCGTCGCGGCGCTCGGGAGCTTCGGCGACGAAGCGTCGTCCTCGCGATGGTTTCCGGACTTCTGGGGACGCGCTCACGAGCCGCAACGCGAGCCCGTCGACGAAGCTCGTATCCATCCCGGGTCGATTGCGCCTCGCGGAACGCCCGGGCCTGTAGAGTGGCGACCATGAAGCTACTCCCGCTCGTCCCGGCCCTGCTCGTTTCGATCCTCGTGAGCGCGGCCGGCTGCGGCTCTCCGCCGCCGTCGTCCCCGCCCGAGGTCACGCCGGCAACGACCGCCAACGCGGGCCCGCTGCCGACCGCCGCGCCGCTGCCCGCTCCGAGCGCACCGGCGAGCGCCCCGGCGCCGGCGCCCAGCGCTTCCGCGAAGGGCCCGCAATCCGACCTCGCGCTCCTCGACCACACGGGCGATGTCTGCCAGGGCGCCGCACCTCCCGCTCCGCCGGCCTCCGCGACGGCCGCCAAGGTGTCGATCACGCAGGGCGCGGTGCAGATCACCGGGCGCGTGAACAACGACGTGACCGCTGCGCTCCTCAAGGCCGGCCACGACAAGTTCGCGGCGTGCTACGCGGCCGGGCTCGACGCGAAGTCGGCAGGGGCGAAGGCCGGCGGCAAGATCGGCGGCGTCTTCGTGTTCGGCACGGACGGCAAGGTGGCCCTCTCGCGGCTCGAGAAGGGAGCCACCACGGTCGAGGACGACGCGGTCACGACGTGCATCGCCCGCGCGATCTGCTCGATGACGTTCCCGCCGCCGAGCTCGGGCATCGCCACGGTCGCGCACTCGATGACGCTGTCCGCGCGCTGACCGCTTCGATGCGGCGCGGTCCGCGTGTATCCTTTCGCCATGACCTCGGCGCGAATTCTCGGGCTCGCCCTGCTCACCGCATCGACCCTCGCTGCGGTCGGCGCGTGCGGATCGAGTGACGACGGCGCGAGCCCCACCGAAACCGCCGACGGCGCCGGCGAAGAGGGAGGCCCGGCGCCCGACGGGTACGTGCCGCCCGTGCGGTCCGAGTTTGGCCTCGACACGCGGCCCGCGAACCCGACGTGCAAAGCGCCGTCGCGGCCGCCGAGCACCGCCGCCGTGAAGTTCGAACGCGTGTTCGCCACCGCGCCGCTCGCGGCGCCGATGATGATGGCGCAGATCCCGGGGGACTCCTCGCGCTGGTTCGTCGCGCAGCGCGGCAACGGCGGCGGCTCGCCGGACGGCACCGCGCTCATCCGGTCCTTTCCAGTCGCGGATCCCACGAACATCACGACCGTCGCCACCGTGACCGGGATCGACTTCGCGAGCGAGGGCGGCCTCCTCGGCTTCGCGTTCCACCCGAAGTTCGCGCAAAACGGCCGCCTCTACATCACGCTGACCACCGGCGGCGGCGGCGGACCCACGGGCTTGCGTTCGTCCGTCGGCTATCTCACGAGCGCGAACAAGACCGGAACGGACTTCGGTATTTACACCGAGGTCTTCGGCTTCGACCAGACGCAATTCGGCAATCACAAGGGCGGCGGTATTGCCTTTGGCAAGGATGGATATCTCTATCTGTCCTTCGGGGACGGCGGCGACGGCAACGACACGCCCAGGAACGGCCAGAACAAGAACGTCCCCTTCGCGAAGATCCTCCGCATCGACGTCGACACCACCGAGGGCGCCAAGAAGTACGGCATCCCCGCCACGAACCCCTGGAAGAACGGCGGCGGCTACCCCGAGACGTTCGCCTGGGGCTTCCGCAACCCGTTCCGCTTCTCCATCGACCGCGAGTCGAACGAGGTCTGGGTGGGCGACGTCGGCCAGGACGCGTACGAGGAGATCGACGCGAAGATCAAGATCGGCGGCAACTACGGTTGGCCGTGCCGCGAAGGCACGCATCCCTCGGTCGTGGCCGGAGACCCCACGAAGTGCCCGCCCGGCACGGTCGGCATGATCGAGCCCGTCGTCGACCACGCGCAGCCCGCGCTCAAGTCGATCATCGGCGGCGTCGTGTACCGCGGCAAGGCCATACCCGATTTCGTGGGCTCGTACGTCTACGGCGACTTCGTCACGCAGCAGCTGTGGACGCTCTCCTACGATCCGGGCACCGGCGAGGCGAAGAACGCGCAGCTCGACGCCACCGCTGCGCCCGCCGCGAACTGGGTCGACTTCGCGGAGGACAACGACGGCGAGATCTACGCCGTCGCCCTCAACCAGGGCGCCGTCTACAAGATGCTCCCCGCCGCGCCCGCGGCGCCGAGCACGTTCCCCGATCGGCTGTCGAAGACGGGCTGCGTCGATCCCGCCGATGCGAAGAAGCCCGCCTCGGGCCTCGTCGCGTATGGGGTCAACTCCCCGTTCTGGAGCGACGGCGCCATCAAGGACCGCTGGCTCGCGCTGCCCGACGGCAAGAACATCACCGTCAAGGACGCCGATGGCGACTTCGATTTCCCGAACGGCACCGTCCTCATGAAGACCTTCACGGTGGGCGGCAAGCGCATCGAGACGCGCCTCTTCACGCGCCACGACGACGGCGGCTGGGCCGGCTACACCTTCGAGTGGCTCGACGACCAGAGCGACGCCGTCTTCCTCAAGGCGAGCAAGTCGAAGAACCTCGGCGCGCAGACCTGGGCGTTCCCCAGCCGTAGCGACTGCGTCACGTGCCACTCCGAGGCCGCGGGCCGCTCGCTCGGCCTCGAGCTCGGGCAGCTGAACGGCGACTTCGTCTACCCGTCGACGAACCGTCTCTCCAACCAGCTGAAGACACTCGACCACATCGGCATGTTCGACAAGCCGCTCGGTAAGCCCGTCGATCAGCTGATCGCGTACCCCGATCCGCAGAGCACCGCGGGCACGCTCGAGCAGCGCGCGCGCGCCTACCTCCACTCGAACTGCGCCAACTGCCACCAGCCCGAGGGCGGGGGACGCGGCAACATGGATCTCCGCTGGGGCACGGCGCTGAAGGACACGAAGTCCTGCAACGTCGACAACGAGGCCGGCGACCTCGGGATCGCGGGCAGCAAGCTCCTCGTGCCCGGCGCGCCGGAGAAGTCGCTGCTCTCGGTGCGCCCGCATTCGCCCGCCGCGAACCGCATGCCGCCGCTCGCCTCGAGCATCGTCGACGACAAGGGCGTGAAGGTCCTCGACGACTGGATCCGCTCGCTCACCGCGTGTCCGTAGGCATGCTAGAGAGCGAGCCATGGTCGAAGGCCGTCGCTCGCTCTATCCCGATGTCGAACCGTTCAACACCGGGCGCCTGAAGGTCTCCCCCGTCCACGACCTCTACTACGAGGAGAGCGGCAACCCGAAGGGCAAGCCCGTCGTGTTCCTGCACGGCGGACCGGGCGGAGGCACCGAGCAGAAGCACCGCCGCTACTTCGACCCCGCGACCTATCGCATCGTGCTCTTCGATCAGCGCGGCTGCGGGCGCAGCACGCCGTTCGCCTCGCTCGAGGACAACACGACCTGGGATCTCGTCGCCGACATCGAGAAGCTGCGCGAGACGCTGCACATCGACACGTGGCAGGTATTCGGCGGATCGTGGGGCTCGACCCTCGCGGTGGCCTACGCCGAGACGCACCCCGACCGCGTCAGCGAGCTCGTGCTGCGCGGCATCTTCCTGCTGCGGGAAGCGGAGATCCGCTTCTTCTATCAGGAGGGCACGAGCTGGATCTTCCCCGACGCGTGGGAGGCTTACCGCGATCACATCCCCGAGGCCGAGCGCGGCGATCTCCTGCGTGCATACTACAAGCGGCTCACCTCCCACGACAAGGGCGTGCAGAGCGCGGCCGCGAAGGTGTGGAGCGTTTGGGAAGGCCGCACCAGCTGCCTCATCCCCAACGCGGAGCTCATCGCGCGCACGGGTGGTGACGAGTTCGCGCTCGCCTTCGCCCGCATCGAGTCGCACTTCTTCGTGAACGACGGCTGGTTCACGGGCGGCCGCGAGCTGCTCGACCCGAAGAACATCGCGAAGATCCGGCGCATCCCCGGCGTCATCGTGCAGGGCCGCTACGACGTCGTGTGTCCCGCGAAGAGCGCATGGGATCTTCATCGTCTGTGGCCCGAGGCCGACCTCAAGATCATCGCCGATGCGGGCCACGCCGCGAGCGAGCCCGGCATCGTGCACGAGCTCGTCAGCGCGACGGATCGCTTCCGCCGCTGATTCCGTGCATGCGGGACGCGCGCGCCGCCAGCTCGATGCGCTCCGCGACGTCCATCATGCGGTGCCAGACCTCGAGACCCGCGGTGATTTCGTGCGACCACTCCCCTCCTCGTCTTCGCGAGGGCGCGCATGCTGCAGCACGGGCGTTGCGTACGACACGGGCCGATCGGCCGAGGCCGCCACGCGCCGCGCCTCACGCCGGGGCTCTGCGGAGCACCGGGACGGGGAGCTCGCCGACGAGCCGGTAGCGATCGCCGTCGTGCGCGATCCGCACGTCGCGCGCGAAGGGCTTCAGGCTCTCCTTCAGCCGCGCGAGCGCGACGTAGACCGCGTTGCGGTGACGGAGCGGATGGAACGTGCCGCCCCACACCTGCGCGAAGATGTCCTCGAGCGAGGCGCCGTCCGCGCCCGCCTCGGCGAGGACCGACAGCAAGAGGAGGCGCTGCTCCGGCAGCTCGAGCTCGCGCTGCTCAATGCCGCGCACCTTCCGCGCCTCGACGTCGACGGTGCACGAGACCGACTCGGGCGGCGCGTCGGTATCCTGACGCAGGTACGTGCGAGGCCCAGCCGCTCCACGCGCGCGGCGTAGGGGTTGGGCCCGCCGCGGGCCTCGCGGGGGACGGCGCCGAGGCGGCGCGCGGCGCGCGCGAGCGAGGCATCGCAACCGTCACCCGCGGCGAGCACCGCGGCGCCGATCGCCTTTGCGGCCGCGACGAGGTCGCCTGTCGCTTCCTCCAGCGCGGCCCGGACGATCGCCACGCCCACCACGATCGGGACGTAGCCGTGCGGCGCGGCGATCTCCTGACACGCGTCGAGCGCGCGCACTGCGCGATCGCGGATGGCGGCGCGCTCGTGCTCGCTCTTCGACTCGCCGTGCGAGCGCACGAGCGCCTCTGCGCGCGCCAGGCGAGCGCGGGCGGTCTCGTGCCAGAGGCGCGCGGTGGCGTAGTAGTGCTCGGCGAGATCGACGGCCTCGATGGCCTCGTCGAGCTCGCCGTTCGCGAGCAGCAGCTCCGCGCTGCGCAGCAGCGCGTACGCGCGCGCCACGGCGGGCAGCTCCTCTTCGCCCTGGGCATCGAGGGGTGCGGGCATCTGCCCGTTCATGACGTCGCGATCGACGGCGACGAACGGCGAGCCGGGGATCCGCAGATACGCGCGCCCGATGCTCTGCCGGGCGCCCACGAGGTCGCCCTCCGCCTCGGCGAGCCGCGCGCGCTCCGCGTCGCAGATCGGGCCGAGCGCCGCGAGCCCGGGCTCGTTGCCCGCGGTCTCGGCGAGGCGCACCATCTTGCCGGCGCGCTCGAGCTCGCCGGTGCCGATGCAAGCCCGCGCGAGGTCGCGCGCGAGCACCGAGCGGAACAGCAGGTCGGCGCGGCGATCGAGCGAAGCGATCGCGACGTCCCCCGCCTCGAGCGCGCGCACCAGCTCACCGCGCCGGACGAGCGCAGCGATGTCGAGCGGCGGATCGGGCCGCCCGCGCGTGTCGCGTGCGAGCACCTCCTCGGCGCGATCGACGTCGCCGAGGCCGAGCAGCGCTGCACGTCGAGGATGGTGACGACGCGCTCCACCGGGATTCCCCCGGCCTTCTGCGCCGCGCGGGCACGCGAGGTCCACCCATGCGTCAGCGCATAGCGCTCCTCGTAGAGGTGGCTCGCGGCGATCTCGACCGCCCGCCGCGCCTCCAGCTGCGGCACCGCCGCGGTGCGCTTCGCCAGCTTCTCCAGGGTGGCGCGCGCCGGCACGAGCTCGCCGCGCCGGCACGAGCTGCGCGCGGGTGAGCACGACGCCCGGTTCGAGCTCTCCGTCTTCGGATCGAGCGTATCGAGCGCGCGCTGCGCCGCGTGCGGCTCGCCGGCCCGGATGTGGGACTCGGCGCGCAGCAGCGCGACGCGCTCCGCCTCGTCGCGATCCTTCGGCGGCGGAGCTCGCGCGCGAGGAGGCGTAGCGCGAGCGAGGCGTGCGCCGGCGCCTTCGAGGCCAGCGCGCGGAGCACGCGCTCCAGCGCTGCGTCGTCAACCGCGTCGCGACCGGTCTTGCCTCCGGCCTTCACCACCTCGTTCTCGTCGAGGGCGACCTCCGCCGCCGCGAGGAGCGCGAGCACCTTGCGCGTCGAGCCGCGCGACCGCTCCTCGACGGACCGGCGCAGCGCATCGGTGGCGTTGGCGGCCACGTTCGGGAGCGCCTCCTCGGCGAGCGCGAGGCGCAGGAGGAGCGGGTTGCCGGCGGTGGCGCCGTGAAACGAGCACCACGCGCGCCGGCCCGTCGTGCGAAGCGAAGCGCTTCACGAGCTCGATGAGCGAGGTGGAGCGCTCGTCGATGTCGTCCCAGATGACGGTGCGCGGGGCGCTCGAGAGCAGGAGCGAGAGCGAATCGGAGACGCGCTCCGGATCGGGCGTGGGACGTAGCGCGCCCATGGCCTTCGCGGTCCGCTCGACGACGTCGCGCGTCTCGATGGTGCCCGGGACCGGCAGGTAGACGACCTCGGGCACGAGGTCCGCCGCTCCGGTGACGTGTGGACGGTCGTCATCTTCGACCTCGGCCAGGCGGTCGCCGAGAAGCGCGGCGGCGACGTCTCCACCATCTTCGGCCGCTTCTTCCCGAAGGGCTATGTGCGCGAGACGTTCGCCGGCAAGAAGGCGAACCGCCTCGATGCGGCGCGCATCGCGGGGCTCTCGAAGTGGGTGGAGAGCACCATGAAGGAGCTCGGCATTCCGGGCGTCTCGATCGGCCTCGTGCAGGACGGCAAGGTCGTCTTCGCGGACGGCTTCGGCGTGCGCGAGCTCGGCAAGAAGGACAAACCCGACGGCGACACGCTCTTCATGATCGCCTCGAACACGAAGGCGATGACCACGCTGATGCTGGCGAAGCTCGTCGACGAGAAGAAGCTCACGTGGGATACGCCCGTCACGCAGGTGCTCCCCACGTTCAAGCCGGGGGACGCCGACACGACGCGCCAGGTCCTCGTCAAGCACCTCGTCTGCGCGTGCACCGGCCTGCCGCGCCAGGATCTCGAGTGGCTCTTCGAGTTCAAGAACAGCTCGCCCGACAAGGCGCTCGGCACGCTCGCCACGGTGCAGCCGACGAGCAAGTTCGGCGAGATATTCCAGTATTCGAACCTCCTCGCCGCGGCGGGCGGCTTCGTCGGCGGTCACGTGGCGGCGCCGAAGCAGGAGCTGGGGGCCGCGTACGACGAGGCGATGCGCACGCGCGTCTTCGAGCCGCTCGGCATGAAGTCGACGACGTTCGATTACGCGAAGGCGCTGCGCGGCAACCACGCGTGGTCCCACGCGCCTGACGTGGAGGGCAAGCCCGCGAAGGCGGCCTTCGAGATCAACTACTCGGTACTCCCGCTCCGCCCGGCGGGCGCGGCGCGGCGCGGCGCAGCGTGCGCGACGTGCTCGCGTACGTGTCGATGGAGCTCGCCGAAGGCGTGCTCCCGAATGGCCAGCGCTACATCGGCAAGGAGGCGCTACTGGAGCGGCGCAAGGCGCAGGTGGCGATCGGCAAGGACGACATCTACGGCACGGGCCTCGAGGTACGGTCGCGACGCGCAAGAACCCGGACGGCACGATCTCGTTCCTGACCATCGCCCCTGGCGCGATGGGCTTCGAGTTCGTGGTCGGCCAGGGCCCGAAGCGCACCCTGACCACCCGCGACGCCCAGCACGAATACGTCTTCACGGAGCGCTGAGGCCCTGGGGCGCCTTCCCTTTCGGGGCCCTCCGCGGTAAACCCCGCGCCGTCCCCATGTCCGAAGCCACGCCGCCGCAGGCCTCCGGTTCCTCCTCCGAAAAAGCCCTGATCGATGTCCGTCGCGCCAAGGCCACACGCCTCCGCGATCGCAAGGAGAACCCGTTCGCGAACGACGTGGTTCCGCGCGCCGGCGGCACCACCGTCGACGTGAGCGAGCTGCGCACCCGCGCCGCCAGCGCCAAGGACGACGCCGGCAAGTTCGCCGAGGACAAGGTCAAGGCCGCGACCACCGGCGAGATCTTCCACATCCGCGGGCGCGTCATCGCGTTCCGCTCCGCCGGCGGGCTCTCGTTTCTCCGCCTGCGCGATCGCACCGGCGAGATGCAGCTCCTCTGCTCGGAGGCCGCGATGGCCGCGGCGTACGCGAGCCTGGAGGACATCGACGTCGGCGACATCATCGAGGCCGAGGGCTCGCTCACCGCCTCGAAGCGCGGCGAGCTTTCCATCGAGCCCTCGCGCGTCCGCATCCTCACGAAGTCGTTGCGGCCGCCGCCCGAGAAGTGGCACGGCCTCCAGGACCTCGAGACGCGCTATCGCCAGCGCTACGTCGACCTCGTCGCGAACCCCGGCGTCGCCGACGTGTTCCGCGCCCGCAGCCACATCGTGCGCGCCACCCGCAAGGTGCTCGACGAGACCGGCTTCCTCGAGGTCGAGACCCCCACGCTCGCGCCCATCGTCGGCGGCGCCATCGCGCGGCCCTTCGAGACGCACCACAACGCGCTCGACATGCACCTCTTCATGCGGATCGCGCCCGAGCTCTATCTCAAGCGCCTGCTGGTGGGCGGGCTCGACCGCGTCTACGAGATCGGCCGCTGCTACCGCAACGAAGGCATCTCGACCCGGCACAACCCCGAGTTCACGATGCTCGAGTACTACTGGGCCTACGTGACGTACGAGCGCCTGCTCGACTTCACCGAGACCATGCTACGCGGCATCGACGCCGAGCTCGCGCAGGCGATGCCCGAGGCGCAGGCCCGCTGGAAGACCGAGCGGCCCTTCGCCATCGACGAGCCGTTCGCGCGCGTCCCCATGGCCGACGCCGTGGCCGCCGCGGCGCGCGCCACGAAGATCGCGCCGTGGATCGCGGCCGTCGACGCGCCGGGGGCCGGCGGCGGCAACGCGCTGCTCGCGCTCCTCGGCGCCGACTTCGGCGAGCACATCAAGGAGTGGGCGAAGTCGTCACCGCGCGCCAAGGCCGTCGACTGGGGCAACTTCCGCAAGGGCTGGATGAAGTGCGAGAACGCCGGCGAGCGGCTGTTCGCGACGTACGAGTACCTCTCCGAGCCGTTCCTCATCGAGGACTACCGCTCGAAGGACGGCAAGCAGAGCCTCCCCGTCTTCATCATCGACTACCCGTTCGAGATCTCCCCGCTCGCGCGCAGGAATGACACGAACCCCGACCTGGTTGACCGCTTCGAGCTGTTCATCCATGGCCGTGAGCTCTGCAACGCCTTCAGCGAGCTCAACGACCCTGACGACCAGGCCGAGCGCTTCCGCGAGCAGGTTCGGAAGAAGGCAGCGGGGGCCGAGGAGACCATGGACTACGACGAGGACTACGTTCGCGCGCTCGAGCACGGCATGCCGCCGGCTGCGGGCTTCGGCATGGGAATGGACCGCCTCACGATGATGCTCACCAACGCGGCGTCGATCCGCGACGTCATCCTGTTCCCCTTGCTACGCCCCGAGACCACCTGATGCGAAGGCCCTTGTTTCTTGCCATGGGGCTGCTCCTCGGCGCTGGTGGCGGCACGTTCGCGATGCTCCGCGCGTCCCAGTCCGAGGGGAGCACGGCGGGTCTGCTGTTCGCCGTAGGAATGGTGGTGATCGTCGTCGGTGTGCTCCTCGTGCTCGCCGGCCTGCAGAAGGCAGAAGCTGCGGCCTTCGATCCGGCAGCGCGGATGACCGAGCACGCGTGGTCGAACGACGAGCAGGCCTGGACGCTCGGCGAGGCCTTCGGCATGGCGTTCTGGACCCTCAAACGGTCCGGCGGAAAGCTGGCGCTCTACGCGCTGCCCCTTCCGTTCCTGGCCCTCGCCGGCTCAGCGGCGGGGTGGGCCCTGGCCCCGGCGGTGTCGGTCGGGATGCACAACGCGACGTTCCTGCCGCGGCTCTCCACCGAGAGCATGCGGCCCGACCTGCTCGCGCAGCAGCTCGGCGGCGGCTTCGGCGCCGTGTTCCTTTGGCTCGGCGGCATCCTCCTCGCGCCGCCGCTCATCAAGATCTGCCTCGCGACGCTGCGCTCCGAGAAGGTCACGCTCGGCGACGGGTTCCCCGCCCTCCGGTACCTGCCGCGCCTGTTCCTCTTCCAGCTCATCGTGGGGATCGTCGCGCTGATCCCGCTCGTCGGGCTCGTGGTGATCCCGTTCCTCTTGACGCCGTACTTCATCGTCGATCAGGACCTCTCCTTCGGCGCGGCGATGCGCAAGAGCTGGAAGGTCGGGAGCAACAACTTCGGCAAGCTGTGGATGCTCGGCATCGCGTTCCTGCCGCTCCAGCTCGTCGGCAATCTCTCGGTGATCGGGATGATCTTCACCGCCCCGCTCGTGATCGCGGCGCTCGCGTACGCCTACGCACGCGTCACCGGCCGCATCGGCATGCCGTACTTCCCGCCGGAGGCGGGGAGCGTGTTCCTCCGCAAGTTCCTGCGGAACACGCTGCTCGCGCTCACCGCGGTGTTCGCCGGCCTCATCTACTGGGTCGAGACGCTCTCCCAGCAGCGTGGCTCGGCGTGGAACCTGCGTGACGCGGTGATCCGCGCCTCGGCCATCGTGACCGGCGTCGTCGTCATCGTGATCATGCTCGCGCTGATCTTACCGTACATGCTCGATCAGCTGGAGGGCCGCCGCTTCACCGCGTTCATCGCGGCGCGGCACGTGCGCTCGCAGAAGAGCGGCTTTCTCACGGTGATCAGCGTGCTCTCGATCTGCGGCGTCGCCATCTCGTCCTGCGCGCTCTCGAGCGTGGTGAGCGTGATGGGCGGCTTCAGCCAGGATCTGAAGCGCAAGATCCTCGGCAACAACGCCCACATCGTCGTCGACACCACGCCCGGCACACCGTTCTCGGACTACGGCGCCGTGTTGGAGCGCATCCGCAAGATCCCGGGCGTCGTCGGCGCCACGCCGGTCGTGCACGGCGAGGTGATGGCCTCGAGCGCCTCGAACCTCGCGGGCGTCGTGGTCACGGGCATCGAGCCCGAGAGCATCCACAGCGTCATCGATCTCAAGAGCAACATCGAGGTCGGTCGCGTGAACTACCTGGAGCATCCAGAGCTCCTCACGCGCCTCCCGTCGAACGAGGTCATCGGCCTCGGCCCCGGCGGCGAGCGCTACTACAAAGGCGCCGAGCTGCCCGGCCTCCCCGACGACATCGATCCGTCGGTGCGCGCGGTCATCCTGCCCAACAAGGCCGATCGACCGGGCGTGATCCTCGGGCGCGAGCTCGCGAAGACGCTCCACGTGTACATCGGTGACGAGGTCACGCTCGTCTCGCCGCTCGGCGACCTCGGCCCGATGGGCGTGATGCCTCGCACCAAGAAATTTCGGGTCGCCGCCATCTTCTACAGCGGCATGTACGAGTACGACGCGACGTACGTGTACACGATGATGGACATCGCCCAGGAGTACTTCCAGACGGCGGAGAAGATCAGCGCCATCGAGGTGAAGGTGGAGGACGCCGAGCGTGCCGACCGCATCACCCCGCTCGTGCAGGCCGCGGTGGCGCGCGACGATCTGCGCGTCCGCGACTGGCGTGAGATCAACAAGAACCTCTTCAGCGCGCTGAAGCTCGAACGCTTCGCGACCTTCATCATCCTGTCGGTCGCCATCATGGTGGCGAGCTTCTGCATCGTCTGCACGCTCCTCCTCATGGTGACGGAGAAGGGCAAGGAGATCGCCATCCTCAAGGCGATCGGCGCGAGCGACGGCATGATCCTCCGCACCTTCATCATCGAAGGCATGATCATCGGAGGGATCGGCACCGTCTTCGGCGTGGTCACGGGCCTCGCGGTCTGCACGGGCCTCTCGTGGTTCGGACTACGGCTCGACCCCGACGTCTATTACATCGACAAGCTCCCCATCAGCGTCAACCCTTGGGACTTCCTCACGGTGGCGCTGGCGGCGCTCACGATCTGCACGCTCTCCACGCTTTACCCGGCGTACGCGGCCTCCCGCCTGCGCCCCATCGACGGCCTGCGCGATGCTTGAGCCGTGTGCTAAGACCGGGACCGCTCGATGAGCACTGTTGAAAAGCCCCTCGTCGTCGCCACGGACGTCAAGAAGTCGTTCCAGCACATGGGACGTACGCTCGAGGTCCTGCGCGGCATCGATCTGACCATCAACGAAGGCGAGATGATCAGCATCGTCGGCCAGTCGGGCGCCGGCAAGTCGACGTTCCTGCACTGCATCGGCACGCTCGATCTCGTGAGCACCGGCTCGATCAAGGTCGCGGGCGAGGAGCTGACCACGATGTCCGGCGCGCGCCTCGCGGCGCTGCGCAACCGGACCATCGGGTTCGTCTTCCAGTTCCACCACCTGCTGCCCGAGTTCAACGCGCTCGAGAACATCCTGATGCCCGGGATGATCCAGGGCCGTCCCCGCAAGGAGATGGAGCCGAAGGCGGCGGCGTTGCTCGAAGAGGTCGGACTCAAGGACCGCATGCTGCATCGGCCGGGCGAGCTCTCGGGCGGCGAGCAGCAGCGCGTCGCGCTGGCGCGTGCGCTCATCCTCGAGCCGAAGCTCCTCCTCGCCGACGAGCCGACCGGCAACCTCGACTCGCGCACCAGCGAGCAGATGCACCAGCTGTTTTACAAGGTGAACGAGACGCGCAAGACCACCATCGTGATCGTGACGCACAACGCGTCCCTCGCGGCGGGCATGGCGCGCGTGGTCACCCTTCGGGACGGCCGCGTCGAACGCGACGAGCACCGCAAGTCCTCCTCCTACCGCGACCCCCCGGGCGAAAAAGCCGCCCCCGAGCTGGCGGGTACGGACAAGGTCGACGTCTAGCGGGTCAGCGTCTCGATTCTCGATGCGGCGGTCGTCTCACGCGACGTCGAGGAAGGGCAGGAAGCGCTGGAGCGCGGATGATAGAACCGGGCTGCCGCATGGTGCCGACCCGGACGCCCATCTCGACGTCGACATTCTTCGCGACCGTGATCGGCAACCTCCTCGAGTTCTTCGACTTCGGCGTCTACGCCTACTTCGCGGTGATGATCGGGAAGGTCTTCTTCCCCGTGGGATCGGCGACGGGCCAGCTGCTCCTCTCCTTTGCCGCGTTCGGCGTCGGGTTCGTGATGAGGCCGCTCGGCGCGGTCATCCTCGGCGCCTATGCTGATCGGGCCGGCCGGCGAGCGGCCCTCACGGCGACCATCCTGCTCATGGCCATCGGCACGGGCATCATCGCCGTGACGCCCTCCTACGCGAGCATCGGGCTCGCGGCGCCGATCGCGATCGTCATTGCGCGGCTGCTCCAGGGGTTCTCGGCGGGCGGCGAGGTGGGCGTGGCGACGAGCTACCTCGTCGAGGTCGCGGCGCCGGGCAAGCGTGGGCTCTTCGGGAGCCTCCAGTCGGCAACCCAGGGCATCGCGGCCATCGGCGGCGCATCGCTCGGGTACGGGCTTGCGCGGGTCCTCTCGGACGAGGCGCTCACGCAGTGGGGCTGGCGTATCCCCTTTGCGCTGGGCCTCGTGATCGCGCCGGTGGGTCTGGTCATCCGCAAGCAGCTGCCGGAGACGATGGACGAACACGCCGCGAAGCGCTCGAGCGTCGCGGTGATACGCGAGCTGCTCCACGCGCGGTATGCCCGGGCCGTCGTACTGGGGATGGTGGGCATCATCGGACCCACGGTCTCGACGTATGTCCTCGGCCACTACATCACGTCCTACGCGATGACCGTCCTCGGCATGCCGACGTCGACGTCGATGCTGGTGAGCATCGTGAGCGGCGTGGCGGTGAGCTTCGCCGCGCTGTTCGGGGGCTGGGCCTCGGACCGCGTGGGACGGCGCGCGCTCATCATCTTGCCACGCCTCGCTCTGCTCCTCGCGGTGGTCCCGGTGTTCACCGCGATCGTGACGGCGCGGACGCCCTTCGCGCTGATCGCCGGCATCTCGGGCCTCATGGTGCTGCATGGCGCGAGCGCGGCGGTGCTGATCGTGGCGCTCCCGGAGAGCTTCCCGCGCAAGGTACGGAGCCTGGGCGTGGCGTTCGTCTATGCGGTGAGCGTCTCGATCTTCGGCGGCAGCGCGTCGGCCATCGCGACGTGGCTGGTCGCCGCCACGCACAGCCCGATGGCCCCCGCGTGGTACCTGGTGGCGACGAACGCCATCTCACTCACCGCGCTGTGGTTCCTGCACCTCCCGAAACCCCACGAATCCATCGATTGATCCCGCGTGCGCGCGCGATTCACACGGAGGCTCGGAGCATCGTCGAAGTTCCACGCAAGTCCGGCGGGCCCTCGGTCGAACGGGAGCATGTCGCCGGCCAATGATCTGCAGATCAATCTGCTGACCCAGCAGATCATCGGGGCGTGATCGGGGTTCATCGGGTACTCGGCCCTGGGATGCTCGAGTCGGCTAGGAGGAGTGCGTCGTCTACGAGGTCACGGCGCGCGGATCACGCCCTCGAAGTCTCCGTGCCTCCGGGGCTCCCGGCAATCTCGGGGGCCGCCGGGTGGATCAGGGCCCCCACCTCGCGACGACTTCGCGCGGGATGACGTACGCATCGCACTTGTCGATCCGCACCTGCACCGGAAGCGACACGCTCCCCGAGAGCTCCTTCGACGTCACCTCTACCTGGGGGACGATCTGGTCTGGACGCAGGCTGCGCACGATGTCCGGAGGGCACACCAGGCGCACGTCGACCTCGCCCGGCGTCGATTTGCCCTTCGGGATCCCGACCAGCACCACCGGTAGCTTCGGGAACACGCGCTCCGCGACCTCGCGCGCGATCTCCGCGTTCACCACCACCGTGGTCGGCTCGATCTTGAGGCGCGGGTTCGCGCGCTCCACCGCCAGGTTGCGCGGGTACGTGCCCTCGGACAGCCCGCGCACGTCGAACGCGTCGGCGCGGATGAACTGGAGCACCATCACGTCGCTCTGCGGGCCGCGCACCTTCGCCGCCTTCGGCTCCGCGATCAGCGGGCCCTTCACCACGAAGCCGTCCGCGGGCGTGCCCACCACGCTCACCTGGATCGGCACGTCACGCACGATGCGCTGCTCCCAGCGCAGATCGATCGACGGCGGATCGAACTGCTCGATCTCGACGTTCACGCCGTCCGGCAGGCGCACCATCTTCGGCTCGAACGCCAGGTGCGAGGGCTGCTTGTTCGCGAGGTCGATCTGCACCGAGACCGAGGCGGCGCGCAGGTTGTCGATGGTCTGGTTCGACCCGCGCACGAAGATGCGGATGCTCTGCGGAATCGACCCGACGAGCACGCGGTCGCTGCTCTCCGGCGGCAGTCCGACCTCGAGATCGACGACCACCGAACGCCGCGCGTCCTGTCCGCCGTGCACGAGCGAGTAGAGAACGAGCGCGAATCCGAAGCTCAGAACCTTGAGGTTCATGTTCTCCGTGAGCGCGACGCGAAGCTTCTCCCACATGACCTACTCCCGGCCGTCTCGCGAGGGAGGGAGGATGCTCGGGGTCATCGGTACGGGGGTCTCCAGGCTGCTCGCGGGTGGCATCGGGCGCGTGGCCCCGGGGTCGCTGAGGCGAATGGGCACCGAGTCCTCGTCCTGCGGAACGAGCTGCGAGGGGCGGATGTTGAACGAGCCCGTGTTCCCCGTGGGAATGGGCGTGGGGTTGGACAGCCCGAGGCGGAACGAGCCGGTGTTCGGGGTCATGCTCGGGCGCTTGCCGGCGGCCGGCTTCGCGGCGTCGGTCTTCTTCTTCGCGCGCGTCTGCCCGAAGAGGCCGAGCAGTGCCTGCTTCAGCGAGGCGCCGTCGAGGTTGGGGACGATGTTGCCGTTGAAGCAGAAGCTGATGGTGCCGCGCTCCTCGGAGACGACCACGACGACCGCGTCGGTCTCCTCGGTGATGCCGAGCGCCGCGCGATGGCGTGAGCCCATCGACTTGTCGAGCATCTTGGTGTCGGGCATCGGGAAGAACACCCCTGCCTTGGCGATGCGCAGGTTGCGGATGACCACCGCGCCGTCGTGCAGCTTGTTGAGGCTGTCGGGCACGAAGAGGCTGACGAGCAGCTCGCGCTGTACCGCCGCATCGAGCGTGGTGCCCTGGGCGACCACGAACTCGTCGAGGTTCGCGTCCTGCTCGAAGCAGATCAGGGCGCCCATACGATGGCGAGCGAGCTCGGTGGCGGCAGCCACCACCTCGTCGATCACGCGGGTCTCCTGCTGCCGCGCCATTCCGGCGAAGAACGCGCGAGAGCCAACGCGCATGAGGCCGCGCCGGATGTCGTTCTGGAAGACCACCACCACGATGAGGATGATCGACGACAGCAACGTCGAGAGCAGATTCACCAGCGTGACGAACCCGGCCCACTTGGACACCACGTACACGAGGAAGATGACGCCGAGGCCGGTGCCCATCTGCATCGCGCGCGTGCCGCGGAGCACGAGCAGCGCGCGGTACACCACGTACGTCACGACGAGGATGTCGAAGACGTCGACGAGGACCTGGAGCCAGGGCCGCGACGAGAAGAGGTGACGGAGCCCGTCGAGCATCAGTCTCTGATGCCTCCGGCGTGTCCTGGTGGGGTGCCCAGCACGACGTCCATGTCGATCGCCTGGCGGGTGGCGCGCACGTCGTGCACGCGGACGATACGCACCCCGGCGCGCACCGCATGCACCGCCGCCATGAGCGAAGCGCCGAGGCGCTCGCTCGGCTCGCTCTTGCCCGCGCTGCCGTCCACGAGCGTCAGAAACGATTTACGGCTCGCGCCGAACAGCACCGGCACGTCGCCCATTGCGCTCACCAGCTCACCCGCGCGCCGGAGCAGCTCCAGGCTGTGCCGCGACGCCTTCGAGAAGCCGAGCCCCGGATCCATGATCAGCGCCCCGCGCGCCACGCCGCGCTTCGACGCCTCGGCCGCGGCGCGCTCCCAGTCGGCCAGCACGTCCCCCACGATGTCGTCGTACGCGGAGAGCGGCCACTTGCCGAAGCCGGCCATGGTCTCCTGCGGGGCCCGCGCATGCGAGAGGATCAGCACCGCGCCGCTCCCCGCGGTCACGCTCGCGAGCTCGGGATCGGCGAGCAGCGAGACGTCGTTCACGGCGTGCGCCCCGGCATCGAGGCACGCCGCGGCGACGACCGGGCTCGTCGTGTCGATCGACACGCAGCTGCGCTCCGCGGCCCACCGCACGAGCTCCAGCACGCGTTCGAGCTGCTCGCGCGGCTCCACGGGCTTCGCGCCCGGGCGGGTCGACTCGCCGCCGATGTCGATGATGTCTGCGCCCTCGGCGAGGAGCGCCTCCACGCGGGCCCGCGCCTGATCACGTTCGAGGAAACGCCCGCCGTCGCTGAACGAGTCCGGCGTCACGTTGCAGACGCCCATGATCGCGACGCCTCGGCGTGCAACCGCGGAACGAACGACCGCTGTGAGCTTCTCTCGACGAACCGACACGTGCCCCTCCGACCCGCTCGCGCGCAGGTCGCACGTGAACGGGAACCGCCCGCGCGTTCCACGCCGCGGGCCCACCAAGAGGGGTAGCAAGAGCTGCCGTTCCGGGCAACCCTAGAGGACGCTGTTTTCCATGCCCCGCGAGGCAGTCAGGCTTTCGCGCGTGCGCTTTGCTCCGGGCGTCCCCGGGCACCAGCTTGACGTACCCCAGCCGTTCGAGCAGGGCCGCGAGCACCGTGAACGGCGTGGCCTTCAGGCCGATCTCGTCGAAGTACGCGTCGCAGACCTGCGTCACGGCGCGTGAGGCGCGGCGCAGGTTGTGGAACGTGCACGTCATGCCCATCGCCAGGCACTCTTCGACCGAAGGCGACGCCTCGGCCCTGCTCATTGACCAACCGCTGACCCGCATCGCCGTCAAACCGGACCACCTCTGGTAACCTCGCAGGAGCATGGCGGAAGAATCGTTCATGAAGAACCTGTTCGGCGGCGTCGTGGCGGAGGGGGTGATCTTCCCCTATCCCGAGGCGAGCCGCGGCGAGTCCGACGAGCTCCACGCGATCCTCGAAGGCTTCCGCCGGTTCGCCGCGAAGAACGTCGACTCTGCGCTCCTCGACCGCGAGGAGAAGATCGCGCCCGAGCTCCTCACCGGGCTCAAGTCGCTCGGCCTCTTCGGGCTCCACGTCCCGAAGGCCCACGGCGGCGCCGGCCTCGGCATGACCGCGTATGCGCGGGCACTCCAGGAGGTCGCGAGCGTCGACGCGAACCTCGCGATGACCCTCTCCGCCCATTCCTCGCTCGGCACTGCTGCGCTCCTGCTCTTCGGCTCGGACGAGCTGAAGGCGCACTGGCTCCCGCGGCTCGCGAGCGGCGAGCGGGTGGCGGCGTTCGCGCTCGCCGAGGTCGGCGCGGGGAGCGATGCCGCCTCGACCACCACGCGCGCCGATCGCGACGGCGACGCGTACATCCTCAGCGGTGAGAAGGCCTGGGTCACCAACGGCGGCATCGCGGACGTGTTCATCGTCTTCGCGCGCACCTCCCCGGCCGACGAAGGCGCCAAGCCGAAGCTCACCGCGTTCGTCCTCGAGCGCGGCTGCGGCGTCACCTCGGGCCTGAACGAGGACAAGCTCGGCGTGCGCGCCGCGTCGACCACCTCCGTGACGTTCGACAAGGTGCGCGTGCCGAAGGACCAGGTGCTCGGTGAGGTGGGCCGCGGCTTCAAGGTCGCCATGGAAGTGCTGAGTCACGCGCGCCTCTCTCTCGCCTCGAGCTGCATCGGCAAAGGCAAGCGGCTGCTCCGCATGTCGGTCGATCGCGTGAACGAGCGCAAGGCGTTCGGCCGCAACATCTCCGAGTTCGGGCTGGTACGCGACAAGATCGCCCAGATGAGCAGCGAGATCTTCGCGCTCGAGAGCATGACCTACCTGACGACTGGCCTCGTCGACGCCGGCAGCACCGACTTCACGGTGGAGAGCGCGATCTGCAAGGTGTTCGGGTCGGAGACGCTGTGGCGCGTCGCGAACGAGGCCGCGCAGATCGCGGGCGCGCTGGGCTACATGCGCTCGCAGCCGTGGGAGCGCATGCTCCGCGATGCCCGCGTCGCGATGGTCTACGAAGGTACGAACGAGATCCTGCGCTGCTTCATCGCGCTGTCGGGCATGCAGGGCCCGGGGCGCGAGATCGAGGAGGTCTCGAAGGCGATGCGCGAGCCGATCAAGGGCTTCGGTCTTCTCAGCGACTTCGCGCTCCGCAAGGCGCGTAGCGCGCTCGGTCGCGAGCGTTTCTCGAAGGCGCATCCCATGCTCGCGCGCGAGTCGGTGCTGTTCGAGGAGTACACGGGCCACCTCGCGAAGTCGGTGGACAAGGTGCTGCGCCGCCACGGCGGCCAGATCCACGAGATGCAGTACACGCAGAAGCGAATGGCCGACCTCGCCATCGATCTCTACGCGCTGGCCGCGGTGATCTCGCGGACGACGCGCGCCATCGAACGCCGCGGCGAGGAGGGCTCGCGCCGCGAGATCGACCTCGCCTCGGTGTTCGCGTCGAGCGCGAAGCGCCGCATGGCGGAGCAGGTCGCCGCCATGGACGAGAACGACGACGAGCTCCGCAAATCGATCGCGCAGCGCACGTGCACGGACGGCGGCTACCCCCTGGACGTGATCTAGCGATCGGCGCGACTACTTCACGCGGAAGCTCGCGACGCTCTCGCTCGCCTGACGCCCTCGCGCTTCTTCCGTGAAGTTCGGACGGAAGTCGCGGTACGTCAGCGTCACGAACTTCAGCGGCGCCGCATAGACGCACACCGCGAAGAACGACGTGTTGCCCTTGCTCACGCCGTGGAACCGCGCCTGGATCGCGTCGCTCGCCTCCGCGAAGCGCACCTCCGAGAAGCGGCACTCGCCGGCGTCCTGCCCGAGCGCGCCCATGTGCTCGCGGACGCGGCGCGAGATGGCGTCGTGTCGCTCGGCGGCGTCGAGCTCGGTCGGCAGGTGCGTCACGCTCACCACGATCTGGCGCTCCCCCGTGGTCTCCACGATCTCGAGCCCCTTGTCGGTCTCGGCGGTCTCCGACCACGAGCCGATCAGCTTGAGGCGGAAGTCGGTCTTGTCGAAGCGACACGCCTGCCGGGCCGTGGCCGCCGCGCCGCCCAGCTCGCCGGGGCCGAGGATCGACTCGAGCTCGGGCGGCGGCTTGCCGAGCTCCCTCGCGTAGCGCGCCGCGTTCAGGCCGTGCCCGTCCTTCTGCATCGGGTCCGCGCCGGCGCGGATGAGCACGCGCGCTGTCTCCACGAGGTGACCGCGCGCGGCCTGCATCAGCGCGGTGGTGCCGAAGCGGTTCGCGCGCTTCGGCTCGGCGCCCGCCTTGAGCATCACCAGGACGCCCTCGTAGAGCGCGTGGCGAGCCGTCATCATCAGGGCGTCGTTGCCCTCGGCGTTGGCGAGGTTCGGATCCGCGCCTCGCGCGAGGAGCAGCTCGATGCCCGCGATCTCGCGGGTGGTGCGCGCGAACGCGGTGGCGGCGAGCAGCGCCGTCATCCCGTCGGGCGCCTGGAGATCGACGGTCGCGCCCGCGTCGATCAGCGCCGCCATGATGGTGAGCCGTCCGGTGAGCGCGGCGATCATGAGGGTCGTCACGCCGTCCTCGCGGCGCCAGTCGGGATCGATCCCTTCGGCGACGAGGCGCGAGATGTGATCGGCGTATCCGAGCTGCGCGTAGAGCAACAGATCCTCGGACATCGCGGCGCCTTACCCTCGGGCCTCGGCGATTCGTGACCGATCGAGCGCGAACGCGAGCGGCGCCGCCCGCGGGTCCTCGAGCACGACGGGCACCGGACCGCGCGGGGTCCACACCGCGAGGCCGCGCTCCGCGGTCGGCTCGAGCGCCGGCGAGTGCGCGAACGGCTCGAACGCCCCGCCGTCGAGCCAGCCCACCGCCACGCGCACCACCGCCGGCTGGGGCAGTGCGTCGAGCACGACCTCGTCCGCATGGGGGTCGATCGCGAGATCGCGCGTCTCGCTGAGCGGCCCGTCCCACGACGGCGTCACGACGTGCGCACGCACCACGAAGCGCCCGCGAGGCCGCGCGCCGAGCTGCGCGCCGATGGCCAGGAACGACACGCGCCAGCGCACGAACATGCGCCCGTTGCCGAGGGGGATGGCAAAGCAGTCGTCTTCTTCCTCGGGCTCGGGGACGATCGCCACCACGCCGGTCTGCGCGAGCGCGTCGACGTCCTTGTCCTCGGCAGCGATGATCGCGTGCGTCTGCGAGCGAGGGAGCTCGACGCGCTCCTGGGGCGGCACGTCGCGCGCGCTCTCGGGCGCGAGATGGAACTCCGCGCCATCGCCATCGCCGTAGGAAGGCCCGGCCACGAAGTGCGTCCCCAGGGTGCTGGTCTCGGTGGTCTGCGCCTCGCCGAGCGCGGCGCGATCGAGCGTCTCCGCGGCGCTCTCCTCGTCCTCGCCGGAGTCCTCGTCCTCGGCCGCGTAGGGGTCGACCTCGACCTCCGGCTCGGGCGGCAACGGCGGGGGCGGCGCGACGTACCCGTCGGCCTCGAGGCGCGCGACGAGCGCCTGCGCGGCCGCGTGATCGGGCTCGCGCTCGAGCACCCGGCGCAGCGTCTCGATCGCGCGCTTGTGGTGTCCCTGCGCCGCGTAGATCTCCGCGAGCGTCACCGTGGGCATGGCCTGCGGCTCGATGCGCGGCGCCGCGTACGGTACGTCGGCGCCGGTGAGCTCGCGGATGCGGTCGGCGGCGTCGGGCAAGTGGAGCCCGCGCTCCACCACCCGCGCCACCAGATCGCGCGCGCGCCCGAAGAAGCCACGGCTCCGCCGGAGCTGTCCTTCGTCGGCCGCGGGGTCGAGGCGCAGCAGCTCGTCGATCAGCTCGGGACGCGTGAGGATGCGCGCGCGCCGGATGCCTGCCGCTTGCGCGCGCACGACGAGGCTCTCCCGGTCGAGATCCTCGAGCTCCCCGCGATCCATGGACCGAACTATAGGGCTTTTCGTGCGTTTTCCGCGTCTTTTGCGATCTGGGCGCGCAGGTCGTCGAGGCCGGCGAACTTCTGCTCGCCGCGCAGGCGGGCCACCAGGTCGACGTCGAGCTGCTGCCCGTAGAGATCGCCGTCGAAGTCGAGAAGGTGCACCTCGATGCGCAGCGCGTGCCCGTCCACGGTGGGCCGCACGCCGACGTTCATGACGCCCTTCTCGGCGCCCACGCGCACTGCATACACCCCGTAGGCGGGCAGCATCTCCTCCACACCGCCCAGGTTCGCGGTCGGGAATCCGAGGGTCCGGCCGCGGGCATCACCGTGCTCGACCACCCCGCTCAAGCGGTGCGGCCGCGCGAGGACCGCGGCGGCGATCCCCACGTCACCCACCGCGATGGCGTCGCGAATGCGTGTGCTCGAGAACGGCCCGTCGGCATCTCCCGCCACCTCGGCGGCGACCGCTTCGAAGCCGAGCCTGGTCCCCAGCTGCTGGAGCGTCGCGAAGTCGCCGGCGCGCTTGTTCCCGAAGCGGAAGTTCTCACCCACCACCACCGCGCGCGTCCCGAGGCGAGTCCCGAGGAGCTGCTCGGCGAAGCGCTCCGGCGACCAGCTCGCGAGCGCCATCGTGAACGGCTCGACCGCGACGTCCGCCGCGCCGTGCTCGCGCAGCAGCTGGATGCGGCGCGACAGCGTGGTGAGCCGCGGCGGCGATCCGCGCCCGAGCACCTCGCTGGGATGTGGATCGAAGGTGAGGACCACGCAGCGCAGGGAGCGCGCATCCGCCAGCGCCCGCGCCTGCCGGAGCACGGCTTGATGGCCGAGGTGCACCCCGTCGAAGTTGCCGATCACGACGACGCTGAGCGGTCCCGTCGTCATCACAGCTTGGTGCACGCGTCGGGCACGGGGTGAGCGGCGCAGGTCGCCTGGTCCTCGGGTCGCGCATCGACGACCTCGAGCACCGCGCGCGCGCCCTGCGAGAGCAGCACCGGGCGCGGCTTGGCCGAGCACGTGGAGATGTTGCCGCTGGGGCCGAGCGTGCCCTCGGAGGCCGCGCAACCGCCCATCTCGTTGGGCACCGTCCAGGCCTGTCCGGTCGGGTACACGAGCGTGATTGCGTATCGTCCCTTGGGGAGGCAGCCCTCCTTGATCTCGCGCACGATGCGCTGCTTCAGCACGTTCTTCGGATCGAACAGCGGCTTCTCGCCGACCTCGGTGGCGTCAGCGCTGCGCGCGGTGAGGTGCGGGGTGACGAGCAGCCCGCCCGCATCGACGCGCCGCGGATCGAAGCACAGCGCGGCGGGGCGCACGAGCACGGTCAAGTGATCGCGCAGCGCCGCGGTGGTGGCGGCCGTGGGCACGGGACCGGCGATGGTCTTCGCGAGGCTGTCGTCGAACAGCGTGATGCCCTGGATGACGACCATCGGCCCCGGCGGCTTGCCGGTGACGAGCGACTCGTCGGGCGTGCCCTGGATGACGAGCGACTGCGGGTCGGTCTTGCGGAACGGGTCGTCGGCGAGCTTCACGAACGCGACCTGCGGCCAGAGATCGGGCACGAGCGAGTTCTCGGCGATCGACGTACCGCGGCTGAACACGAGCAGCCCACCGTTGCCTCGAGGCGGCAGTGGCGCGAGCTGGAGATCGAACGGATCCTTCTTGCTGGTGGCCGCGGGGACCTCGGCGTCGGCCACGCCCCACTGTAGCTTGAGCGAGCGGAAGCTCTGCTGGTAAGCGGTGAGCGTCTGCGCGGTGGGGTTCGTGGGCGCGGCGAGGATCTTCGCGTCCTCGGTCATCGCGATGATCGGCACCGCGAGCGGGTCGCCGGTGGGGTTACCGCCCGAGGTCCGCGCGTCCTTGATGATCTCGGCGCCGGCGCCGTCGGCGTCGACGGGGTGAAAATAGGGACGCGTGAACGGGATGATCGAGCCGATGGTGACGGGCACGTTGTCGGCGACGAACCCGTTCTGATCCATGACGTAGTCGGGGATCTCACCGGCCGCGGTCGCCGGCTGCTCCCGGCCGACGGGGATGGGGAGGTAGACCGGCTGATGGTCGGGGTCGGCGGCGTTCTTTTGCGCGTCCTCGAGGTCGATGTAGCCGCCGCCGATGTCGCCCGCCTCGGGCAGGTTGCGAAACTTGAAGGTCGGCCAGAAACGACCGCGCCGGTCGTAGAACGAGGAGATCTGGTACGAGCCGGCGTCGAGCGGCGCGATCGCGAACGGCGCGCTCACCGTCACGTTCGTGGGGCTCGGCGGGCAGTACAGCTCCTTGCTCGTGGAGCGCGGCTCGTTCGTGAAGAGCACGTCCCCCGGGACGGCAACGAAGTTCACGGCGCCGGTGGCGATCCCCGCGGGCGGCGGCGGGTTGCGCCGATTGAACACGAGCAGCACGGCGTTGCCGACGATGTGCCCGTCACGCGAGCACGGGCGCGGCCCCACGTAGGTGACCGTGCCGCGGATCACACCGCGCGGCGCGAAGAGGCGCTTGTCGTTCCGCTCGTCGTCGACGGGCACGTCGGTGCACGCGGCGAGCGCCAGCGTGACGAGTACGACGGAGGCGGGGAAGCGGGTGCGCATCTCTAGAACCGGTAGGTGGCCATCGCCATCAGGCGACGCCCAACGAGCTGTCCGAACGGATGCTCGCGATGGCGGATGTCGAGGAGGTTGAAGCCGTTCGCGCTGATCTCGGCCTGGTTACCCAGGAAACGATAGCCGAGGCGCGCATCGAGCAAGGTGTAGTCGGAGACCTTCAGCGCCTGCTGCTCGATCTGCTGCCGCACGAAGTTCGTGACCTGCTCGGCCCAGACCTGCGGCGCGACGTAGTGGAAGTCGATCGAGCCGTCGATGCCGGGCTTCGTGCGGAGCTGCACGCCGGCGTTCACCTTGTGCATGCTCGTGCGCTGGTCGGCGACGATGCGCGAGAGCTGCTCCGGCGTGCAGCTCGTGTTGTCCTGCTGCACGGCGTTCAGCGTGTAGTTGCCGTAGAGGTCGAGGCCCTCGATGGGGAACGTGCGGAGGCCCGCCTCGCCGCCGTACACGTTGTAGCCCTGGCACTGGTTCTCCCAGCCGCCGAGCCCGACGGGATAGAGCGCCGTCGCCGGGTTCTGCCCGCCGGCGGCCGCGAAGTCACCGACCGTCACCGGGCGGTTCGCCGAGAGCTGGATGAGGTTCGAGACCCGGTTGAAGAAGACCGTCGCGTCGATGACGAAGTAGTCGCTCTCCTGGTTCAGGTACCCGAGCTCCGCGGACAGGATCCGCTCGGCCTGGAGGATGAAGCCCGGGTCCTCGCGGCGGACGCCCTCGGAGATCTGCGTGGCGCCGGTGACCGGCAGCTGGATGGGCAGCGCGAGGTACGACTCGAGGAACGTCGGCTTGCGGAACGCGGTGGCGACCGAGGCGCGCACGGTCGACTTGGTCGAGGGGTGGATGAGCACCGCGCCGCGCGGCGACTGCTGGAAGCGCTCGAGGTACGGCACCCAGTCGACGCGGTAGTCAGCGATGAACGCGAGGAAGCTCCCGACCTTCAGCTCGTCGTGCACGAAGAGGCCGTAATGGTGCTCGACGCGGCGCTGATCGAGGTACGTCCAGTTGACGTCCTTGTAGCGATAGGCGCCGCCGATCCGCAGATCGTTGACGAGGTCCTTGGTGAGCTCGCTCTTGACCTTGTAGACGACCTCACCGTCGATGATGTTCTCCTCGGCGCGCGCGGGGAGCACGGACTGGCCGAGGTAGTTGACGTTCAGGCTGTTGTCGGCGCGGAGGCGGTTCCAGAACGCGCGGACGTCGAGGTGCTCGGTGTTGAGGAACGTGGTCACGTCGGTCGAGACGAACCGCGGCAGCACGATATCGTTGAGCGGCCCGATGCCGAGGACCTCGAGCGAGCCCTGCGCGAGGCCCGCACCGACGCCGAACTGACCGACCTTGCCGAGCTGGCGCGTGCCGCGGGCATCGATGCGCACGGTGCGCGAGCTCTCCACCTGATCGCCGATGCCGGTGCGCACGTCGGCGCGGCCGTTCGGCACCTCGCGGGACCAGCGCGGGAGGTAGTCGTAGCCGGCGGCCAGACGCCACGCAAAGTCGTTCTCGCGGCCCGAGGCCCAGAGGCTGCCGTGCGTCGCGCCCTGCGTGCCGTAGCCGCCGACGATGCCGTTCTTCCCTTCGCCGGGCTTCTTGGTGATGATGTTGATGACGCCGTTGAACGCGTCGGCGCCGTAGAGCGCGGAGCCGGGGCCGCGCACCACCTCGATGCGCTCGAGATCCTCGACGCCGATGGAGAGCGACTGCCAGAGCGTGGCGCCGAGCAGATCGACGTAGACGCTGCGCCCGTCGACGAGGACGAGCGTCTTGTTGGAGAGCCGCTGGTTGAAGCCGCGGATGCTCACCTCGGTCTGACCGCCGGTGACCTCCATGATGTCGACGCCCGCGAGGCGGCGCAGCAGCTCGGGGATCTTCGTGATGCCCGAAAGGCGGATGTCCTGCTCGGTGATGATCGATGTCGAGCTCGCCGATTCGAGCGGGCTCTGCGCGCCCTTCGAGGCGGTGACGATGCTCTCGGCGAACACGTCCTCGGTGCGCGCCGCGCCGAGGTCCTCGCGCGTCTTCGGGATGGGCGCCACGGGCGGCGGCGCGCCGGCCTCGGCGGTGGGCGGTGGCGCGCCCGCGTCGACCGCCGGGACGAGCACGGGCACGGGCGTCTGCGACTGCGAGGCCTCGCGCGCGGTGGCCTGCTGCCGCTTGATGCGCGCCTCGAGGTTCTTGAGGATCTGCGAGGCCTCCTCCTTGTCGGGAGGATTGCCCTCGATGTACTTGCGAAAGTAGCTCGCGGCCTCGTCGAGATCGCCGGCCTCGGCGTACGCGCGCGCGATGTTGTAGAGGACGTTCGGGTGCGGGAGGAGCGTGTACGCGAGCTTCAGCTCGGTGATGCCCTCGTCGTATTTGCCTGCGGTGATCGAGTCCATGCCCTTCTTGAAGTGCGTGCGCGCTTCGGTCCGGGCGTCGGCGAAGGCAGGCGTGCTGCGGAGCACGACCACCAGCAGGGCGAGGACGGCGACGACCGCCGCGAGGATCCGGATCGGACGAGACTTCGCGAGCATCCTCGGGGCGGGAGACTAGTGCCGGTAGCGCGTTAAGGGCAGCACTTTCCCAGCCTGGGTCCTCCGCCCCGGCGCCCGCGCGAACTGCGCCTCGTCGACGAGGCGGCCCGCGGTGAGCCCGCGCACCGCGACCGCGTTCGGGTCGAGCCACACGCGCATGCTGTAGTCGCCGGAGCCGCTCGGGCGCTGCCGACCGGCGGAGGCTGCCGTCTTCGCCTCACCGCCGGAACGCGTGCATTATACATGTACCCCCGAGCAGCGCGAACCGACCGATCATCCTGGTCTGCAGGACACGCATGTCCGTGAGGTCGCGAGCCACACCGCGATCAGAGGGGCACCACCCGGCTCAGTAAGGCAGGTCCTTGAAGCCGTTCGGCGTTGCCTCGGGCTTCGCCGATCCGGCGACCGGCGGTGAGGTCACGGGCGGACGAGCGACGACGCCCCCAGCGCGGAACAGCTTCACCGCGAGCGGCGGATCACCGGGCTTCACCGGCTTCATCTCGGGGCGGAACCCGAGATGCGTGAACACGAGACGATGCACCTTCGACGGATCGGCGGCCTCGCCCTTGAACGTGATGTCGCAAGGCGTCGAAGCGCAGAGCTCCGCGGCGTCCTCGCGGACGTTCGCGCCGGGCGGATCGCTCGCGACGTGCAACGTCACGGCCGCGGTCTCGGCGCCCGTTGCGCCGGCATTGGTGCCCGCGCTCGTGCCGAGGGGGGCGCTCGCCACGCTCGCGGCGCTCGCCGGCACGTTCGCCGGCACGGTCGCCGGCGGCGCGGCAGCGGCCGGCGCGTCGGCGGCGCTCGCCGTCATCCGGAACGCCGCCATGCCGAGGAGCCCACCGAGGACCGCCGCCAGGAGGACGCCGAATCCGATCAGCAGCTTCGAGCGCGGCCGCGGAGCCTCGCTGTACGCGCCCGCGCCGCTCTCGCCCGACGACGTGAACAGCATCGAGTTGCCGAGCGGCGTGTGCGTGCCGCTCGTGCCCGCGGGCGTCTGTGCGGGCGCGAACCCGGGCACGCTGCTCGAACGAACGGCGGGCGGCGGGATGGTGCCCGCGGGCTCGTACGCGCGCGGCACCGGGTACCCGCCGCTCATGTTCACCGCCGCTAGCTGCCCCGTCATCGCGCCGCCGTGCGCGAGCTTGATGCCCTGGAGCACCGCGTCCATGGAGATGTAGCGCTGGTTCGGGTCCTTCGCGATGCAGCGCATCACGAGCTCCTCGAAGGCCGGCGAGCACACCAGATTCGGATTCACCGCGCGCATCGGGGGCGGCGGCTCACCGACGTGCGCCATGAGGATGTTCACGCTCGTGGGGCGCTCGAACGGCACCTTCCCGGCGAGCATCTCGTACATCATGATGCCGAGCGAGTAGACGTCCGTGCGTGCATCGACATGGCCGCCCTGGATCTGCTCGGGCGCCATGTACTTCGGCGAGCCCATGAAGAGGCCCGTCTGCGTGAGCTGCTCCTCGGGCCGCTCGCTGAGGTGCTTCACGAGACCGAAGTCGAGGACCTTCACGAAGTCGTCCTCGTCGCCGTGGCGCATGAGGAAGATGTTCGCTGGCTTCAGGTCGCGATGGATGACGTCCAGCGTGTGCGCCTCGCGCAGCGCGCGGCACATCTGCTGCGCGATGCGGCCCACGCGCTCCTCGTGCATCGTCCCGACGTCGCGCAGGGCGTGGTGGAGCGTCTGGCCGTCCAGGTACTCCATGGCCATGTAGTAGACTTCGTCGTCGGTCTTGCCGTAGTCGAAGATGGTGACCGAGTTCGGGTGCGTGATGCGCGACGTGATGCTCGCCTCACGGAAGAACCGGCGGTGGAACTCGGGGTCGGCGTCGCCGTTGTAGTTCGGGTTCAGGACCTTCAACGCGCAGACGCGACCGAGGGGCGCCTGCTCGGCCTTGTAGACCTTGCCCATGCCGCCGCGCGCGATGAGCGACATGATCCGGAAGCGATCGGCGATGACGCGGCCGATCAGCGGGTCGGGTGCCGCAGATTTCGTCGCTGCTGCCGTCACGCCGTCGGACGCCATGGATTCGCTTGAGAGCTCCAGAAGAAGCGGGAAGGGCCTGAAAAACAGGAATCCCGCAGGTACGAAGTGTGCCTTGCGTGCCGCATGGAGTCAACGAAGGGCCGCGTGGGACAACCCCGTTCCCGCCTGTTTTCCTGCAGTCGGACTTCGGGTAGGGTTCCCGGCGCATGCGCTCCCCCGCCGACCGCCCCCGGAAGCCCCTCCCCCTCGTCCAGCTGCTCGCTCTGGCGTGCCTCGCGCTCGTCACGATGTTCGCGCGGGACGCCCACGCCGTGGGCTCGTTCAAGCTGAAGAGCACCGAGGCGAGCGAGGTGTCGGGCGCCTGGCACATCTACGTCACGCTCGAGCTCCCGAAGCCGCCGCTCACCGCGCACCAGTCGATGAAGTTTCTCTTCACGAAGACCATGGCGTACGAGCGCGCGCTGATCGACGGCCACAGCGAGCCGGTCCTCGCAAAGCAGTCGCTCCAGAACCAGACGCCGAGCGTCGAGAGCCTCGACGTCGACTTCGCCGACCCGAGCGGCAAGGTCTTCAAGGGCACGCGCTTCGACTTCGGCCTGACCCGCGCCCGCGGCTACGAGGCCGGCGAGTACAAGATCGAGGTCAAGACGTCGGACGGCACGGCCATCGGCGCGCCGCAGAACCTGATCCTCAAGGGTGACAACCCGGTCGTCGACCGCCGCGCCATGGCCTTCAACGCGAAGGAGCCCGGCGTGAAGAAGGTCGAGGGCTACGACGGCGGCACGGGCCCCAACAAGGGGAGCGACGACGGCCCCGCGAACAACAACATGGGCGAGGTCGCGCCGAGCGGCACCGCGCAGCCGTTCATCCCCAAGGAGGGCTACGACAAGACCTCCGAGGAAGAGATCAAGCAGCGCCCCAAGGGCTGCGGTTGTGACATCCCCGGCGGCGTCGACCTCGGCACGCTCGCGTGGCTGATGCCGCTCGCGGGCCTCGGCCTCGCGGTCGCCCGTCGCCGCCGCGCGCGCGCATGAGCGGCCCGCGTCGATGACGCCGGACGAGGCCATCAAGAAGGCCGAGGCGGGTGAGCTCCTGCCGGTCTGGCTGGTGGTCGGCGAGGAGCGCATGCTCCGCGATCAGGTGATCGCCGCGATCACGAAGGCTGCCCTCGCCGGCGGCCTCCCCGATTTCAACCACGACAAGTTCACGGCCGGCGAGGTCGACGTCGAGAAGGTCCTCGCGGCGACGCGCACCGTCCCGATGATGGCGAAGAAGCGCGTCGTGTTCGTGCGCGGCCTCGAGCGCTGGGACACGAACGCGAGCGCCGGCAGCGACGACGAAGGCGCGAGCAGCAGCAAGGCGCTCCCGCCGCTCGACCGCATCGCCGAGTACGCGAAGGCGCCCATCGACTCGACGACGCTCCTGCTGGTCGCGCAGAAGATCGACGGCCGCCGCAAGCTGATGACGTTCGCAAAGAAGGCGGGCATCGTCGTGGACTGCGCGCAGATCGAGTCGCGTCAGCTCCCGGGGTGGATTCGCGCGCGCGCGAAGCTGAAGGGCCACACGCTCGCCCCCGAGGTCTGCGATCTCATCGCCGAGATCGCGGGCCCCGACCTCTCGTACCTCGACGACGTGCTGGAGCGCCTCTCGCTCTACGTCGGTCGGGACAACCCGATCACCGAGGAGGCGGTGGGCGTGAACGTCACGCGCGTGCGCCTCGCAGACACGTGGAACCTCGTCGATGCAGCGAGCTCCCGCGATCTCGGCCGCGTCCTCTCCCTCCTCGCCGACGTCTATGATCCGCGCGACCGCGGGCTGCCGCTGGTGGGCGCGATCGCCTGGTCGCTGCGCCAGCTGCTGAAGCTCCAGTCGGCCCTCGAGCAGGGCGCGAACATCGACGACGCCGCGCGCCGCGCCGGCATCTATCCGGCGTTCCGCGCGCGCGATCACCAGCAGAAGCTGAAGACCGCGAAGCTCACGGCGCGCGAGCTCGAGCGCTGGCTGCTCATCGTCCAGGAGACAGACCTCGCGCTGAAGAGCTCGCGCCGCCCGGCCGACGCGATCCTCGAGGACATGTTCACGCGCATGTGCCGGAAGTAGCGACCGGCTCAGCAGGAGACGAGATTCACCGGTGGCTCAAAGGCTCGGAACGTTTTCGATACGCGACCTGCCAGGTCGACGCGACGCGCCGGCTCGCCCCCATCAGAATTGCTCCGAGGCTCCGCGTGAATCACGTCACAGCGTGATCTGCATCTCGACTTCGACCGGGGCGCCGTCGAAGCGCGGGATCTCGACCTGGGTGAGATCGGAGCGGACGCAGTCGGCGACGGGGCCGCCCGGCGCGATGAGCACGCGGCTCACCTTGCCGCTCGGCTCGAACTCGAGCGTCGCGTCGAACACGACGGGGATGGCGCCGTGGTTGCGCCGGCACGCGCGGAGGCCCGGTCGAGCCGCGGAGAGCGCCGTCTTCGCGTCCACTTGGGAGAGCGCGAGCGAGCTCGAGGTCACGGTCTGCGCCGGCGCCATCGGCGCAGGCGCATTGGCGCAGCCCGCAAAGAGGACGAAGCCCGCGAGAAGAACGAAGCGTGAACAACACATCACAGAGAACCTCGTAACTGACCGACAGGATGAAGAAGAGGGCGTCGGCAGACGGCCTTGGTGCAACCGCCGATCCGCCCCGCCTCGATCCCTTGCCGACCTTGCCTCGAGGCCCCATGGATGACAGAACGTCGGCTCGGCCTTACGCTCGAGAAGGCCCCAGTAACCGCAGGAGAATTCTGAGATGCACGTCCCCGAGAGGGTGATCCGGCCTCACACGCCCACCACCGAATGGCTGGCCTCGGCCGAGCTGCCCACGCGCTTCGGCCGCTTCAAGACCCACGTGTTCAGGACCACGGAGCCCGGTGACGGCGCGTGCTTCAAGGAGCACGTCGCGCTGGTCTTCGGCGACATCACCGGCGCCTCGGAGGTGCCCATCCGGATCCACTCCGAATGCATCACCAGCGAGGTCTTCGGCTCCCTCAAGTGCGATTGCAAGGAGCAGCTCGATGCGGCGCTCCTCGAGGTCGCGCGGCGTGGTCGCGGGGCAATCCTCTATCTCCGCCAGGAGGGCCGCGGCATCGGCCTCGCCAACAAGATCCGCGCGTACGGCCTCCAGGAGCTGGGCGCGGACACGGTCGACGCGAATCGCCTCCTCGGCCTCCCGGACGACGCGCGCGAGTACAGCGCCGCCGCCGACATGCTCGAGCACTTCGAGGTGCAGAGCGTCCAGCTGATGACGAACAACCCCGCCAAGGTCGACGCGCTTCGCGCGCTCGGAATCCACGTCGCGGGCCGCCTTCCCGTGGTGGTGGCGCCGAACCCCTTCTCGGCGGGCTACCTCGAGACCAAGCGCGCGCGCATGGCTCACGAGCTGCCGAACGCGTACGTGCCGGTGGCCGTGGGCGAAGCGGAGTAACGGCCACAAAAGGCCCTCCCCTCGGGTGGCGGCGTCGCGTAATGTCGGCGGCTGCGAATGCCGTTCCCCACCCGAGGTCTGCTCGCAGCGTTCGCTGCTGCCATCGTGACTGCCGCGGCCGCTCCGGCGGAGGCGCAGCTGCCCTCGCTCGACGCGAGGACCTGGCGCCCCCCGACCGATCCCAACGCGGGGCTCGTGATGGAGCCCGCGGTCACGCCCGGTCCCGGCGTGCTCAGCTTCGCCGGCTACGCGAGCTACGCGTTCCGGCCGCTCACGCTCCGCAAGTCCGGCACGGACGACGTCGCCCTGCGGCCCGTCCAGCACGTGCTCGCCCTCGACGCGGTAGCGAACCTCGGCATCGGCCAGCGCTTCGCGGTGGGCGCAGACCTGCCGATGATCCTCTTCCAGGACGGCTCGAGCGGCCTGCCGAAGAGCGTCTCGCAGCTCGACACCGTGCCCGCCACTGCGATCGGTGACCTCGGCATCACGATGAAGGGCGCGCTGATCCGCAACGAGGGCGGCGGCCTCGGCCTCGCCGCCCTCGGCAACTTCACGCTCCCCACGGGTGAGCGCTCCAGCTTCGCGGGCGAGGGCGCGGTCACGGCAGGCGCCAAGCTGCTTGTAGAGTACACGTTGCTCGTGGCCGTCGCGCAGGCGAGCGTCGGGTACAAGCTCCGCACCGAGCGCCGCACGTGGCCCTCGGAGGACGTCGGCGGCTACCGTTTCGGCGACGAGATCCCGTGGAGCGTCGGCCTCGCGCTGAAGCCCGGCATCCTCGGCGTCGACTCCGGCAATCGTCAGCGCTGGGAGGTCGCCGCGCACGGCTGGCTCCCCGCGGGTCCCGTCGGACCGTTCGGCAGCGGCCAGCCCGGCAGCTCCGCGCTCTCGCCGGTGCTGCTCGGCCTCAGCGACCGCATCGAGATCGGGCACTACCGCGACGCCTTCGTGCTCGTCGGCGCCGAGATCGGCCTGACCGACGCGGTGGGCGTCCCCGCCTTCCGCGGCGTCCTCGGCATCGGCTGGGCCCCGCGCGAGCACGACCTCGATCACGACGGCGTGCGCGATGACGTCGACGGATGCCCCGAGATCCCCGAGGACAAGGACGGCTTCGAGGACGCCGACGGCTGCCCCGAGATCGACAACGACGACGACGGCATCCCCGACAAGGAGGACGCCTGCCCGAACGTGGCGGGCGGCCCCTCGAAGGACCCCAAGAAGAACGGCTGCGCCATCGACGACGCTGACGCCGACGGCGTGGCCGACGCCGTCGATGCCTGCCCGAACGTCAAGGGTAACGAGACGAAGGACCCGAAGACCAACGGCTGCCCCGCCCAGGACACCGACGGCGACGGCGTGCCCGACGCGCTCGACAAGTGCCCCTCGCAGCCCGAGGACAAGGACGGCTTCGAGGACGCCGACGGCTGCCCCGATCCCGACAACGACGCCGACGGCATCGCCGACAAGGACGACGCCTGCCCGAACGCGAAGGGCGAGCCCTCGACCGATCCCTCGCGCAACGGCTGCCCCAACACCGACCGCGACGGCGACACGTTCGAGAACGACGTCGACAAGTGCCCCGACACCGCCGAGGTGTTCAACGGCGTCGCCGACGATGACGGCTGCCCCGACGAGGGCGGCAAGCTGCTCGTCACCATCGACGACAAGCGGGCGGTGCGTCTCCTCACCCCCATCAAGATCGGCGGCCCCGCCGAGGCCCCCGATGTCGATCCCGCGAGCGTGACCACCATCCGCGCGCTGGCCCTCGAGCTGAATCGCCATCGCGACTGGACGCTCGCCATCGGCGTGAAGCCCGCCGCAGGCGACAACGCCCAGATGGACGCCCTCGCGCGGTCGTTCGCGGTGGTGCGCGTCATCGGCTCGTATTCCCACCGCGACGGCGTCGCCGAGTCGATCGGCTGGGACGCGGTCAAGAACCGTCCCGGCGCCGAGAGCGGCGTCGGCTTCTTGATCCTCACGTCGACCCCGCCTCCCGGCAGTACGCCCGTGGCCGCGCCCCGCAGTCCGCCTCCGCCCGCTCCCGCGCTGCCCAAGAACCCATGAGGGCGCGCGCGCACGCCGCGCTCGTCTTCGCGGCAGCGACCGCGTGCGCCACCCTGGCGTTCGCGCAGCCCTCGCCGCGGCGGCCTGCGCCGCTGCCCGTGCCCATTGCCGCGCCCGCCGCCACCGTGCCGATGAACGTGCGCGCTCACGTCGGAACCGACTACGCCGCGCGCCTCCTGCGGTCGACCGATCCCGAGGAGCGCATCCGCGGCATCCAGCGCGCCGCCACCATCGGCTCCGCGGAGAGCATCGCGCTCCTCGTGCAGGCGACCGAGTCGAGCCCGGCGGTCCGCTCCGACTCGCGCGCGCTCATCGAGCTCGCGCGAGGCCTCGCGCGCTCCGCCGATCAGGAGCGCTCGCGCACCGCGCTGCTGCTCATCGTGAACGCGGGCAATCCGGGCATCGCCGGGCGCCTGCCCCAGGCCGGGCGCACGGGCGATGCGCTCTCGCTCGAGGAAGGCGATCCCGTCGCCCGCGCCGAGCTCGCGCGCCAGATCGCGGCCATCGCCCTCGCACGCTCCGGCACCGATCGCGCGCTCGATCAGCTCTACGGCGTCGCGCGCAGCGGCGCGAGCGGCCAGAACGCAGCGCTCCTCGCGCTGACGCTCCAGCCACCACGAGAGCCCGGCTTTTACGGCACGACCGGCAGCTCGATGCCCGCCAGCGTGGTCCGCATGCTCGGTCAGCTCGGCGACCTGCGCGCGCTCGAGAACCTCCACGCCGCCACGCGCTCCACCGACATCACGGTGCGCGGCGCGGCGCTGGTCGCGCTCGCGGAGCTCGGCGACGCGCGCGCGGTCGCGCTCTCCCGCACCGCCATCGCCGAGTCGGACGCTCGCCTGCGCGCCGCCGCGGGCGAGGCGTTCGTGCTGCTCGGCGCCCCCGAGCGTTTCAAGGCCGTCGCTGCCCTCATCGCCGACGAGGCCACCGCGGCGATCGGCGTGCGGCTCGCGGAACGCGTGCACAATGCAGAGATCACCAAGCTGCTCGCAGCCCGCGTAGTAGACCACCCCGACCGCGAGCTCCGCGCCGCCGGCATCCGCGCGCTCGGTCGGTCGAGCGATCCCGGCGCCGCGCTCGCCCTCACCGCCACGCCGCTGCTCGCCGATCCGCAGCTCGGCTACCACGCGATGCTTGCCCTCGCGCGCTCGCCCGCGCCCAACGCGATGGCGCTCGTCACGGCGCTCGCCGGCGCGAAGGCCACGGCCGGCCTCGGCGTCCGCGCCTACGTGGTCCGGGCGCTCGTGCGCGGGGAGCGGAGCGACGCGGTCGACGCTCTCCTCGTCCGCCTGCTCGCCTCGAGAGAGGGCCGCGAGCGGGCCCTCGGCGCGTTCGGGCGCGTCGCGCTTGGCAAGGCGTCCGCCGCCTCGCTGCTCGATGATCCCGACCCCCGCGTTCGTCGCGCGGTGGCGATGGCGAGCCTCGCGCGGCCCGATCGCGCCATCCACCGCGCGCTTCTGGAGCACGCCGTGAAGGAGAAGGACGAAGCCACGCGACAGGTCCTCGCCATCGGCCTCGTCGGCGGCGATCCCGACGGCCTCGTGACCACGACGTCGCTCGTCGATCGCGCGGAGTCCGGCGGTGCCGACGCGCCACTCTCTGCCGGTGCGCTCACGCAGCGCGCCGAGGAGGCGAACGAGCGCAAGGTCGGACAGCTGCTCGCCTCGAAGGATCCCGTGCTCCGCGCCCACGCCGCCCGCGGGCTCGCCTACGCGACGCTGCCCGACGCCTCGGGTCGGCTCGCCGCGGCGTACGCCTACGAGACCGACGCCACGGTCCGGCGGGCGATCGTCGCCGCTCTCTCCGCGCGCCTCCAGGACGCGACCGCGCCTGCGCGCCGCTCGACGCTCGAGACGGCAGCCACGCTCGATCCCGACGGCCCGACGCGCCAGGCCGCGCGCCTCGGGGGAGCGAGCGGGTCGGCCTCGCCGCTCGGCGCCGCGCTCACCACCGACACCGCCTGGCTGCGGATCACGCTCGACGGCGGCGCCGCGCCCGGCGGGGCCTACGTGGGCTCGCTCGTCCGCGCCGACGGGCTCGCGGTCCCGATCGCCTTCGACGACGATGGCTACGCCATCGTTCCCGGGCTCCCTCCCGGCGAAGCGCGGCTCGTGCTTGCGCCACGGCTGCCTTCGTACAAGGCTCCCGGTCCATGAGCGAAAAGCAGCCGCCGCCTTCGTTCGAGGACGGGATCAAGCGTCTCTCGGACATCGTGCAGACGCTCGAGAAGGGCGACCTCCCGCTCGAGGAGTCGCTCCGCCTCTTCGAGGAGGGCGTCACGCTCTCGCGTGCCTCCCAGGAGCGCCTCGACTCGGCGCAGAAGCGCGTCGAGGAGCTCCTCGGCTTCGAGCGCGACGGCAAGCCGCGCACGAAGGACTTCGAAGTCCGCGGCGAACGCGAGCGCGACGAGTAGGACAGCGGCTCAGCCCTTCGGGTCCGGCGCGGGCGGCCCGCGCGGCGGCGCGCGCTTTGCGGGCGCCGGCTGCCCCGTGCCGGGATCGACGGACCTGGTGATGGTCTCGACGGCGCGGGTGATGTTCTTGTAGCTCGTGGTGCCGGCGATCACGAGGAGCAGCCCGTACGTCTGACTGTTGACCGATTCGAACCGCGCGGGCAGCTGGTACGAATTCACGGCGAGGCGGTCGCCGTACTCGTAGGAGAGCTCGCCGCCCACGAGGATGGCGCCGCCCTCGCCGTGCGAACCGACCCCGAACGAGGCCGTGAAGCGGTTCGTGTTGGACGCGAAGTACGCCATGGGATCGGTGGTGAGCGTGCCACTCTTCACGGCGCTGAGATCCGTGCCGAGCCCCGTCAGTACGCTCAGGTACGGAGCCACGGCGATCTCTCCGCCCACGCCGATGTTCACGACGCCGCGACCGCGCGTCGACAGGTTGAGCGAGGTGTCGCGATCGTTGACGGCTCCGTTGTCGATGTCGGTCGCGCGGCCGTTGAACTCGGCGCGGTAGGCCGAGCCGAGAGGGAGGTGATAGCTGACGTTGACCTCGGCGCTGCCCCACGACCGATTGATGCCGGTCCCCAGGCCCACGCGCAGCGGCGTCGCCATCGCGAAGCTGCCCTCCGCGCTGGTGGTCGAGGTCGCATCGTCGGCGCCGCCGTAGTGCGTGTAGTGATTCAGTCCGCCCGAGCCGAAGGCGTGCAGCGCGGGGGCCTCGAGGACGAGCGCCACCGTCTGGTTGCGGCCGATGCGGTACGTGGCGCCGATGGTGGCGCTCACGTCGTACGAGTCGCCGTGGGCAGAGTTGAAGAACGCCGACGTGATGGGTCGTGATCCCGGTCCCGTCGAGGTGGCGGTGCTCTCGAAGACGCTGCGGTAGCCCGCGCGGCTGAAGTGGATGGAAGCGCCCAGCACCAGCGCGTTCGTCACGTACATCGCGTACGTCGGCCCGATGGCGATCCGGCGGAAGCTCTGGTTGACGGACTGCGCCTGGCGCGTCCCGCCGATGCCCTGCTGCTGCTGGTAGTCCTCCCGGTTGAAGGCGAAGCTGCTGTTTTGCACCGAGGCAAGACAGAGCCCGAGCCGCGCTTGGCTCTGCGCGAGGTCTTTGCGGTCCACGCGCGAGAGAAACTTGATATCGGCGACGCGCAGGAACACGCAGAGACTCCCTGGCAGCGTGTCGAAGTCGACGATCGAGATCTGGGCGGCGTCGTGCGAAAGGTTGCCGAAGCGAGCCGTGTCGACGCTCCCGGGCTGGTACCAGCTCTTCGAGCTGAACACCGAGAGCTTGTAGAAGTTGACCGAGAACGAGAGGCGTCCCGGGTCGACGCGCACGACGGTGGCCGGGTTGAGGAATGCCGATGCGCTGTCGCGCCCGTAGGCAAGGCCAGTCCCGCCGACGAGCGTGGTGCGTCCGCCGACCGGCGCGAGTTTGTAGTTCGCCTGGGCTCGCGCGTTCCGCGCGAAACCAAGCATCCCAAAGAGCACACCGAGAGCGACCACGGGACCCGAACGCGGTGCTGCCACGGCGAGACTCTAGCCGTGAAATGCGCAAAGCCCCTCCTCCGGATTGCGGAAGAGGAGCCGTGCGAGGGCGCGCCTTCGTCAGGAGTGATCTCGGATCACAGAGCGTCGCGCATCGCGCCGAACACGCCGTCGATGTTGTCGACGTACGTGCGGTCGCCGCCCTGGCAGCGATAGAAGCTGTCCGTGTACTTCTTGTCGCCCTCGGGCGTCGTGACGGTGATGGAGAGGAACGGCTTGTCCGCGCCGCACATGTCCTGCGTCGCGACAGTGACCTTGTTCATCGCCGTCGTGATCTGACCGAGCTCGGAGCTGGTGATCGTGGTGGTCGCGGTCTTGAGGGCGAGCTTGCCGCCGCTCAGCTCGCAGATCTCCGAGGTGATGACCTTCGTGGCGCGGTCCAGCGTGTACTTCTGCTTGCCGACCGCGCAGGTGGAGCCCGGCGGCGCGGGGGGCGTGAAGCCGCCGCCGGGGCTCTCGGCGACGAGCTTCGTCGCGCTCGCAGGCCACAGGCTGCTGTCGACGGGTAGGCCGCCGCACTTGAACGCGCAGGTGTTCGCGGCGCTGCAGGACCAGCCGCCGGGCGCGCACATCGGGTGGATGAGGCCCTGGCCGCCGCAGTCGGCGGCGGCCGCGCAGTAGGAGATCTCCTTGCCGAGGCTCTGCGACCACGTCGTGCCGCTTGCGGTGCGCGAGAAGGAGAGCTTGTCGCCGTTGAGCGTGTACTTGTAGCGACCGTAGAAGTCGCTGCTCGGCGTGCCGGCCTTCGCGGTCAGGCGAATGTAGCTCTTGGTCGCGGAGAACGTGCCCTCGAGGTGCGCGCTCGACGGGCAGGGCGCCGTGATGCAGCGGATGCCGGTGTCGAGGTCGGCGAAGAAGGTGCCGTTCTGCGCAAAGACGATGCCCTCGAACGTCGGCGGGCGGGCGGTGCTCGCGCCGTGGAACGCGCCCACGATCTTCTTCGCGTTGGCGGTCAGCTCAGCGGCGGACGTCTCGGCCTCCTCGGCCTTCTCGGCGTCGGCCTCGTCGGCGGGGGCGTCAGCGGCGCACCCCTGAAGGGAAACGAAGGCACAACCAAGGACGAGGGCGGACACGGCGAGCTTGAAGTTCATTTGCAATTCTCCTGCTTTATGACCTCCGCCTGGAACGGCGGGGTATCGCGACGCAAGCTGTATGACATTGTGCGTCGTAGTGTGCAAGGAGGTTACGTAAGTGACGCGCAGAACTTCCCTCAGCCGCCGAGGCGAAGCTCCTTTTTCCCCCGCCCACCCCGAAGAAGTCGAGAGCGACGCGGATCCGTGCACGTCGTGCCGAGCGCGATCGTGAAGCTCGTCATCACCGCCTTCAGCTTGCTCTGGCTGCGGAGGAGCGTGTCGAGGTCACCCAAGTCGTTCACGTCGGTCCCGGCGGCCTTCAACGTCGACGTGACCTTCGCGTCGATCGTGGTGCTGAGCGCCGGCGTCTTCGACGGCTCGACAGGCGGCGTCTCGTTGGGCGGCGTCGTTGGATCGGTGGGCGTGGTCTCGGTGCCCTTGGTGGTCGTCGTCTCGCTCGTGCACGCGGCCGCGGTCGCAGAGATGGCGACGGCGAAAACGAGCGGCAAGACTGTCCCGAGGCGAGCGGAGGTGCTCATGGCGACGCTCCAGCTACCGCGGATCCGCGGAGGCGCCACCGCATCACAGGGCAAAGGCGCGTTGCCCGCCCGGCACACCGTCGCGATGTGCGACGCCTGGCGCTACCGACCGATGGCGCCGCGGTACACGAAGCCGTCGCTCGCGAAGGCGTCGCCGTACTTGATCGAGTACCAGCCGTCCTTGATCGGTCCGAGCTTCACCTTCGTGCCGCGCGGGAGGCGCGCGACGACGGCGCCGGTCTTCGGGACGTCACGTACGAGCGCGACCTCCCAGCCGACGCTCGCCTCGCCGGTCGCAGGCGCGTCCGCCTTGTCCGCCTTGTCCGCCTTGTCGTCCTTCGCGTTCTTCTCGGGCGGCTCGGCCTTGTCGGCCTTGTCCGCGACCTTCGACGGCGCAGCCTCGACCGCGGACGGAGAAAACGTCGCGTTGTACGCGACCACGTAGCGCGTGTGCTCGTGCGCCACGTTCGTCGCGACGACGCCGGAGAAGTGCGTCTTCAGGCAGCTCGTGATGCCTTCGAGATTGCCGACCGTCGATGACTTGCCGACCTCCCAGCTCAGGCTGCCCGACGGGAAGCTTGCGGTGGCGAGGAACGAGAGCTTACCGGTCTGACCCTCGGCGGCCGAGCACGTCGCGAGCTTCTTCAGGTGCGGAGCGACGACGTTGTCGAGGCCGGTGATGCTTCCGCACTCCTTGCCCTTCTTCGACTCGCCTTCGCTCGTCTTGCACGAGATGACGTTGCCGCGCAGCACGCTGACCTGCGGCGGACCCGCGGCGACGGCGGCGGAGCTCACGGCCGAGAGCGACGCGCTCGGCGCGATGCCCGACTTGGCGGCGCTCGCCGGAGGAGCCTCGGGCACGTGCCCGGCAAGCTTCGCGGCACTGGCGGAGGCCGACGCTGCCGCGGCGGCTGCAGCAGCCTCACCGGGCGCGTTCGGCCCCAGCTTCACGCCCATCACCCGCGGCCAGGCGATGCCGATCACGAAGCCCACGGCGGCGATCACCCCGACCTTCAGCCAGGCAGGACTGTCCCGATCAGGGGTCGGCACATCAACCGCGAGCGGCCCGTCCTTGCGCATTGGAGCTCTCGTTCTACCAAGAAGCCGCGAGCAGGGCGAA
>JAYTHX010000486.1:0-23156 GCA_043732195.1 Polyangiaceae bacterium | reverse complement strand
GCTTGAGGACGACGGCCTCGGCGGCGGGCAGCGTGTCGGGCTTGATCGCCGAGGGCCTTGGCGGCGGCGCGCTGCGCTGCATCTCGAGCAGCGTGTCGCGGTCGTTCGAGCGGAAGGGGAGCTGCCCGGTGAGCATCTCGAAGAACAGGACGCCGAGCGCGTAGAGATCGCTGGGCGGACCGGCCTCCTCGCCGCGCGCCTGCTCGGGCGACATGTACTCGGGCGTCCCGAAGACCGCGCCCTTGGGCGCGAGCCGCGGGTCCATCGCGAGGTGCGCGAGCCCGAAGTCGAGGATCTTCACGAAGTCCTTCCGACCGCCGCGCGTGGAGAGAAGGATGTTGTCGCTCTTGAGATCGCGGTGCACGACGCCGAGGTCGTGGGCGCGCGCGAGGGCGGCGCACATCTGCTCGAGGATGTCGACGGCGCGGGAGAGCGGCATCGGCCCCTTCGCGAGCTCGCTCGAGAGCGAGACGCCGACGAGGTACTCCATGACGAGATAGAGCTCGCCCTCTTCCGTCTCGCCGATGTCGTGGATGTCGATGATGTGCGCGTGGTCGACGCGGTTCGCGGCGCGCGCCTCGCGGAGCATCCACGCCCGGAGGTGCGTCTCCCCTCGAAGGTCCGGGCGAATCAGCTTCAGCGCGACGACGCGGTCGATGAGGACGTGCCGGGCGCGATAGACGACGCCCATGCCTCCTTCGCCCGCGCGCGCCTCGAGTCGGTACCGGCCGGCGACGACGCGTCCGAGCATCGGATCCTGCGGCTTCGTCACGTTGCGCGAGGTGTTCACCAAGGCTCCTTTGCTACCAACCCACTGCGAGCTCAATCGAGAACGCGTGCTGCTGCGCGGCCCTGGGCCCGCGCGGAAACCACGGTTTTCGTGAGGCTACAGGTTTGAGAGAAGGAAAGGAACTCTCAGAAGGTGACGGCGACGACCGGGAAGCGCACTTCGTTGCCGCTGCTTTCCACGCCGAGCGCCTTCTTCTGCTGCGCCGTGAAGACGGGACGCACCTCGGGGACGGGGACGCCCACGGTCAGGCCTGTACCCTGGAAGTTGATGAGCGACAGCGGCGCGCGCACGGGCGCGGGCTTCGCGCCGCCACCTCCGCCGGTGGACGGCGTGGGCGGGGCGGGCGTGGTGCCGCCGGGGGTGGTCGCGGGCGTCGCCGGGTTCGCGGGCGTCGCGGGCGCGGGCTCCGCGCCGATGACCGCGCTGCCGCCAGGCTTGCCCGGATCGGAGGGGGGCAGGTTCGTCACCGGCCTGTCCTCGCGCGCGCCTTCGGTCGGGAGGTAACGCGTCTGGTCGAGGCTGACCACGAGCGCCGGGATGATCAGCGCGAGGCCGCCTGCGAGGAGGTAGGCCGGGATGCGCCCGTTGCTCACGGCCTGCTCGACGAAGTAGCCGCCGACCCCGCCAGCCACCGCGCCGCCGCCGGCGCCGAGGAGGTACGCGGTGCCCGAACGCACGCCGATGATGGCCTCCGTGAAGACGACGATCTCGCCGCCGAGCAGCGCGCCGCCCACGATGCCCTTGCCGGACGGGCTGACTTCCTCGGCCTGTGCCGTGCGGGGCGCACCGACGAGCACCGCGGCCGCCGCGAGCGCGGCAGCGAGGACGATTCGGCGGGAATGACGCGGCTGACGCGGCTGGCGCGGCTGGCGCGGCTGGATGGTGTCGAGCATGAGAGGTCCTCGCCTTGCGTTGGTGGCGGCAAGCTATCATGACGTTCACCCGGGCCGGAAGCCACGAGGCGGCGAGCGGCCGATCCGTGTAGATTCGACGCGTTTTGAGAGGGATGAGCCCGGATCCCATCGCGCCCGTCGCCCTGCGGGGCGCGGCGATCGCCAGCCTGCTCGTAGTGGTGGCCGCGCTGGTCGGCGCCGCGGTGCGCCTGCTGCCGTGGGTGCTCGACCCCACGATCCCGTGGACCGTGCTCGCGCCGTTCGCGCGCAGCCTGGCGGCGATCGCGGTCGAGGCGGCGATCCTCACCGGGTGGCCGGTGGGGTGGGCGCTGGCCGCGGCGCGGCTCGTCGAGCGCGGCGAGGCGGGCGTGCTCGCCTCGGTAGGGGAGGCCCCGGCCCAGACCGTCTCGCGGCTCCTTCCTCAGGCGGCGCTGTTCGTGGCGGTGCTCGGGGTCACCTCCGCGGTCCTCGGCCGCGACGCGGCCGCGCCGGGGCGCATCGTGCGCGCGCTGATCGACGAGGGCCGCGCCGCCTGCGCGCAGGAGTCTGCGCGATCGACGCCCGCGACGCACGCCGTGCCGTTCGTGGCCGCGACGTGGATCTGCACGCCCGGCACGCCTCGCCTCGTGGGGCGCGCGCCGATCGGCGGCGTGGTCTTCACGGCGAGCGGAGCCCGCGTGAGCGACGACCTCCGGCGCATCGACCTCGACGACGCGCGCCTCGCCCTCGCCGCGAGCACGAAAAGTGAGGCCAGCCTCACGTTCAAGATCCACGTCGGGACGCTCACGTTGCGCGGCCTATCGCCATGGGCGCAGGCCTCGTCGGTGCCGCCGCTGCTGCGCGCGGTGGTGGTGACCTTGTCGGGGCTCGCGGCGGCAAGCGCGGCCGTGCTCGCGCTGCTCAAGCTGCGGCGCCGGCGCATCGGGAGCGTGGCGGCGGTCGCGATCGGCGCGTCGGGCCCGCTGGCGGCGCTCGGAACGCTGCGTGGGCTCGAGCTCAGGGTCCCCGAGGTCGCCTCGGGAGGCTGGCTGCTGGCCTTTGTTCTCGTGCCCATGGTTGCGGTCGTTGCCGTGGCATCGGCGTCGTTCGTCGCGGCGGTCTTGCCGGTCCGGCGTCGTTCGGGTACGAAATAAGGACGGCGACGCGTTCAGCAACGCCGACAGGAGGCCACCATGGGGAGCATCGGAGCACCGGAGCTCATCGTCATCGCGCTGATCGCTCTGCTCCTCTTCGGAGCGGGACGCATCGCGGACATCGGCAAAGGCCTCGGTCAGGGCATCAAGAACTTCAAGCAAGGCTTGAAGGAGGCGGGCACGGACGACGAGGAAGACGCCAAGGAAGTGAAGGTCGAGAAGACCGTCACCACCAAGACCGCCAAGAAGGAAACAAAGGAAGCGGCCGCGGAAGAGGCCTGACCCTCAGACGCCGTTCTTCTTCATCCACTCCAGCATCTTCTTCCACGCGTCCTCGGCGGCGGCCTTGTTGTACGAGGGCCGGTAGTCGGCGTTGAAGCCGTGCTGCGCGTCGGCGTAGACCACGATCTCCGAGGCATTCTTCGGCGTGCTCGCGGCGATCTCCTTGCGCATCATTTCGATGTGCGCGATCGGGATGCTCGCGTCCTTGCCGCCGTAGAGGCCGAGGACCGGCGCCTTCAGCTTGCTCCCTACGTCGACGACGCTCTTCGTCTGGAGCGCGTTCGTCGCGTTCGAGATGCGGCCGTACCACGCCGCCGCCGCCTTGGGCGCGCCCGCCGGACCGCCGCGCGCGGCGTAGAGCCACGTGATGCGGCCGCCCCAGCAGAAGCCGGTGATGCCGACGCGGTTGCCATCGAGCTTGCCGCTCTTCTGCGCCCACTCGACTGTCGCATCGAGGTCCTTCATGACCTGGTCGTCGGGGGTCTTGTCGATGATCTCGGAGACGATCTTCCCGATGTCGCTCATCTTCGACGGGTCGCCGAGGCGCGCGAAGAGCTCGGGCGCGATCGCCAGATAGCCGGCCTTCGCGAGGCGGCGACACACGTCCTTGATATGCTCGTGCACGCCGAAGATCTCTGACACGACGAGGACGAGCGGAAACTTCGCGCCCGTCTCCGGCTGCGCCCGGTACGCGGGCATGTTGCCGATCTTGACCTCGCCCGCCAGCAGGCCACCCGCATCGGTCGCGATGGTCTGCGCGGAGACGGGGCTCACGGCGAGCGCGAAGCCGCTCGCGAGAGAGGTCATGACGAACGTACGACGACCGAGCTCACTCATGACTCACTCCTCGGCAGGGTTCACGGCTTCGGGTCGCTGACGCGACCGGCAAACAAGATGCGGCCGTTCCTGGAGTCGTACACGAAAAAAATGAAGGGGTGATCGGCCTTGAAGTCGGCGATCGGACCCATCGGCAGGCTCGTGGTGCTCATCACCGCGCCGGTCGAGGCCGCGGCCTCGGTGCCCTGCTCGTCGACCGCCACCCACGTCTTGTGCATCACCTGTGAAACCTGGAGATGGTCGGCGCCCGCCGCGTCGGCGATGCCCGAGAGATCGGCCTTCGCCGAGAACGCGGACTTGATGCCGAGGTCCTGGAGCGGCGCCGCGAGCGCGCTGCCCCACTTGAATCCGAACTTCGGCAGCGCGATCGCGACGCGCTGCATGGCGATGGCCTTGGTCCACGACTCGAAGAGATCGGCGGAGAGCGCGTCCTCGACCTTCGTGAGGCCGGCGGCGTCGTCCGGGAGGACCACAAGCATGCCGAGCTGCGAGCCCGCGTAGCGGAGCTCGAGGACCTTCACGTTACCGACGTGCGCGAAGCGATTGCTCGACGTCGCATGCATGGTCGGCACGTCCGCGGCCCGCGCGGCCTTGAACGGCTCGTCCTTCGTGGCGGCGGTCGCGAACGGCACGGCCCACTTGCCCTTGAAGTAGATGGCGTTCGTGACGACGACGCGCGTGCGCTTGTCGAGGCTGCCCTCGGCGAGGAGGTCGGGGATCTTCTGGGCCGTCTTCTCCGCGACCCAACCGTTGATGGTGCGGCGCGCGGCGTCGGCCGCGTGCTGGAAGTCGACCGACGCGGCGGCGGCGCCGAACGCGGCATCGGCGGCGGTCGTGAACTCGCGCTTCAGCGGGAACGCCTGGTCGGCCCAGAGCCGGTTCGCGACGACCAGCTCCGCCTTGCCACGCGCCTCCTGCCACGAGGCGTCCTCGGCCTTCGCGAGCGGCCCGACCTTCGCCGGATCGGACGGCAGCTCGAGGCCCGTCGCGAGCTCGCGCGCGGTGTCGGTGCGCGCGCCGAGATAGACGATCTCGAGCGCGTGCCGCACGCTCGTACCGGAGAGCATCAGGTTGCCCGGCGTCTTCTTCACGCGGACGTAGAGCTTCGAGGTGAAGGTGTTCGCGGCCTTCACGTCCGCCGTGAGATCGACGGCCTGCTCTGCGCCAGCGTCTGGCGTATCGTTCCCGTGCCCGTTCGCGGCGGCCGGATCGGGCGGCGTGACCGACGCGATCGGCGCGGTGGCCGAGGGCTCGGCAGGCGCAGTCCGCGGCGGCTCGGGCGCGGGCGGAGCGGCCGAGCCACCTGCGCATGCGGCGGTGGTGGTGGCGAGAGTGAGGGCGAGAAGGCGCGTGCGCATGCGCCTCTCTCCGCCTGCCTCAGCGCAGCGTCAAGACGACGTGCCCGCCCAGACGATCGCATCGCGGAGGGCCTCCTTGTCGGTGGTCTGGTACGTGTGGCCAATCCGTCCGAGGTCCACGAAGCGCACCGCCATGCCCTCGCGCCGCAGCCGCTCCGCAGCGCGCCGGAGCGGTCCGAACGAGGCGTCGAGCGAGCCGGCCGCGAGCACGAGGCGGCCGACGCCGCCGGCATCGAGCAGCGCCTTCGCCGGATCGACGTCGGCGCCGATGAGCACCAGCCCGCGGTAGCTGCCGAGCTGCGCGCCCACGAGATCGAGCGCGACGTAGGCGCCCTGCGAGAAGCCGACGATCACGTTCGCGCTCGCCGGATCCGCGCCCTGCGCCTGCGCGGCGCGCTCGGCCCGCGCGACGACCGCGCGCTGCTCGAGGATCGTACCGCCCCACGAGTACGTGTCGTTCGCGAGGTGCGCGTTCGCGGACGGGCATACCAGCCAGCCGATCTCGGTGGCGCCGTCGCGGAGCCACGGGCAGCCGTTCTCGGCGCGGCCGTGAATGCCATGCAGATAGACGACAGTGAGCGGCTTGCCGGCCGATGCACGCGGCGCGAACGCGAGGATGCTGCGCGCCCCCTCCGCGTCGTGCAGGATGACGGGCTGCATGAGGTCCTTGCCACGCGTGGCATCGGCGCGGGCCGTCCGATCGTGACCGTCGAACGTGTGCGCGTGCCTCGGCTCGGGGCGCGCGCCCGCGGAGGCCTGCGCCGTGACGGCGAGGACGAGAGCGACGACGACGGCGAGCGCTGCATACACCACGGCGCTCTTCCGCGCGGAGCGCGGGACGATCGGACGGTTCACGTGAGGACTCCCGGGCGAGGTACGGCGCGAACGGATCGCGGGCGACGCGATCCGAGCGGGGAGGCCTGCCAGCTCGCTTCCGCGAGCCGCTGCTACCTCCTGCGCCGACCTCGACTCCCCATCGCGCGAGGGCCCGGGATCGTGACAAGGACTTCGAACAGAGGCTCTGTCACCCGATCGAGTGACGAGGTAAGGTGCCCCTCGTGCCGCTCTCCCTCGCCCACCGCCTCGACGCCGTCCAGCCGAGCGTGACCCTCGCCATGAATGCTCGCGCCGCGGATCTCCGCGCGAAGGGCGCGGACGTCTTCGCCTTCGGTGTCGGCGAGCCGGACTTCGAGCCGCCCGCGTTCGTGCTCGAGGCCGCGCGCAAGGCGCTCGAGACGAGCGTCTCCAAGTACACCGCGGTGACCGGCATCCCGGCGCTGAAGCAGGCCATCTGCGCGCGCACCGCCGCCGTCCGCGGCTGGACCCCGAAGCCGAGCCAGGTCACCGTCACCATCGGCGCGAAGCACGCGCTCTTCAACCTCGCCATCGCGCTCTACGAGCCGGGGGACGAGGTGGTCATCCCCGCGCCGTTCTGGGTGAGCTATCCGGAGCAGGTGAAGCTGTGCGGCGCCGAGCCGGTCATCGTCCCGTCGGACGAGGCGAGCGGCTTCAAGATGTCGCCCGCGGCCTTCGAGAAGGCGCTGTCGCCGCGCACGAAGGCGGTGATCCTCTGCACGCCGTCGAACCCGACCGGCTCCGCGTACAGCGAGAGCGAGCTCCGCGCGCTCGTCGAGGTCTGGAAGGCGAAGAGCGACTCCTACCTGATCGTAGACGAGATCTACGCCGACCTCGTCTACGATGGCTTCAAGCATGTCTCCGTGGCAACGATGGCCGGCGATGCCTCGGACCGCCTGATCATCATCGACGGCGTGTCGAAGACCTACGCGATGACGGGCTGGCGCATCGGGTGGAGCATCGCCCCCGATAAGGTGGCGAAGGCGCTCGACACCGTGCAGGGCCAGAGCACCACGAACGCGACGGCGCTCGCGCAGCACGCCGCGCTCGCCGCGCTCAGCGGCCCGCAAGAGGAGGTCGAGCGCATGCGCTCGGCCTTCGAGAGCCGGCGCGCCGTGATGGTCGAGGGCCTCCGCTCGATCCCCGGGGTGAAGTGCCGCATGCCCGAGGGCGCATTCTACGCGTTCGCCGACTGCCGCTCGCTCTACGGGATCATCCACAACGGCAAGCCGCTCGCGACCGACGAGGACATCGCCTTCTTCTTCCTCGAGGCCGCGCACGTGGCCACCGTCCCCGGCGGCGCGTTCGGCGCGCCCGGCTACATCCGTTTCAGCTACGCCACCAGCGAGGACCGCATCCGTGGCGGCATCGCTTCCATCAACCGGGTCGTCGCCGCTGCCAAGCGGGCGTGAGGAAAAGCATGCGCATTCATCTCGGCTCCGATCACGCGGGCCTCGAGCTCAAGGGCAAGCTCTCGTCCGCGCTCACGGAGCTCGGTCACGAGATCGTCGACCACGGACCGATCACGCTCGACCCGAACGACGACTACCCGCCGTACTGCTTCGCAGCGGCGGAGGGCGCGGCCGCGGAGCCGGGTAGCCTCGGCATCGTGATCGGCGGATCGGGCAACGGCGAGGCGATCGCCGCGAACAAGGTCCCTGGCGTGCGCTGCGCGCTCGCGTGGAACGAGGAGACCGCGCGCCTCGGCCGCGAGCACAACGACGCGAACGTGCTGTCGCTCGGCGCGCGCATGGTCGACGAGAAGACCGCGATCGCGCTCGCGGAGATCTTCGTGACGACGAAGTTCAGCGGCGACGAGCGGCACGTGCGCCGGATCGGACTCCTGACCGCGTTCGAGAATCGCCAGGACTGAAGTGCGAGCGCGCCGCGCGCCGCGAACTACGCTGCGCGTCTGACATCGCTGTCATGGGGACGGTCGTTTGTGTTGCTTCGGCGCCACAGAAACGGCCGTTTCGAGGTGAGGCAAAAAGGCGTGTTCCCGCGCAAATATGTGAGGGTCCACGCGAAACACGAAACCCCCACGGAGTTCTTCTTCGTGGGCCGTTTCGTGTAGCCTCCATGGGTTGACGGAATCTCGCGAGGCGGATCTTTGTTTGGATTCTCTTGCGCGCGTCTCCGTCAACCATCAGTCGGGGCGCCCTCTGGCCTCACCCATCGCGTGGGGCCGGCGTGTCGCGCGCCTACGCGTTCAAGGAGAGCTTTTATGACAACGTTCAATCGCTTCAAGGCGCCCGTCGCCCTCGCTATCGCCGCCATCCTCCCGATCCTCGCTTGTAGCTCCGTGACGGACGCGCAGGGCGCGCTCTGCTGCACCGAGTTCAAGCCGGGTGCGGCCGTCGACATCAAGATCGGCGGCAGCGCTCAGGCGCAGGTCGCAGTGCAGGCCGTGTCGGACTTCTCGGGCATCGCGGCCGCGGCCGTGACCGACCTCACGACGGCGTGCCGGAGCATGGCCGAGAGCCTCGATGCGCCCACGGCGGATCTCAACGCGGCCGAGGCGAAGTCCCCCGGCCCCGACCAGATGAACGCGTATTGCGCGGCCGCGGTGTCGGCGATCACTGCCGTCAAGGCCCAGGCGAACGCCACGCTCAAGATCGACTTCGTCCAGCCGCAGTGCGAGGCCTCGGTCAGCGCCAAGGGCAGCTGCCAGGCGAAGTGCGACGTCAACGGCAAGTGTGACATCAAGGCGACCCCGCCGAAGTGCACGGGCGGCACGCTCGAGATCGCCTGCAAGGGCGAGTGCAAGGCGAGCGCTGGCGTCGACGTCAAGTGCGAGGGCAGCTGCACGGGTGGCTGCTCGGGAGCGTGCACGGCCGAGGGCGGCGTGAAGTGCGCCGGCAAGTGCGAAGGTACCTGCGAGGGTGCTGGCGGCGCCGGCACGAACGGCGTCGACGCTCAGGGCAATTGCCAGGGCACCTGCAAGGGCACCTGCTCCGTCACCGCACCGAAGGTCGAGTGCAAGGGCTCCTGCAAGGGTAGCTGCGATGCGAGCTGCAAGGGCACGGCGACGGCATCGGTCAAGTGCGACGGCACGTGCGACGCGGACTACGAGCCGCTCCAGTGCACGGGTGGCAAGCTCGAAGGCGGCTGCAAGGTGGACGCGAAGTGCGACGCGAGCTGCGATGCGAGCGTCTCGGCGAAGGCCGAGTGCACGCCGCCGCAGATCACGGTGACCTTCTCGGGTGCGGCGGACGTCCAGGCGGCCGGCAAGCTCAAGGCGGCGTTCGAGGCGAACCTCGGCGTCATCCTCGCGTTCAAGGCCCGCCTCGAGGGCATGGCCACGCTCGCCGGCACCATCAGCGGCAGCGCCGATGCGGTCGTCGAAATCAAGGCGACGTGCATCCCGGCCGTCGTCGCGGCCGCCCTCGCGGCGGTCGAGAACGTCGGCGCCACGGTGAAGGTCACCGCGAACGTCGCCGCCGCAGCGCAGTGACACCATAATCGCGATCGCGACCGCGACGTGATCGCGGTCACGTGACCGACCACGGCGTGCGCTCCTCCGGGATCGCACGCCGCGTTCGTTTTGTGGTGTTACGAACCACGCTCTGGAGCCGCGTGGATGAGCTCTTGGTGGCCTTGAAACTGCTACGTGAGCGTGAAAGGTTGGCCGCTTGAAACGCACCTCATCGCTCGCCGTCGCGCTCGTGATCAGCATCGCCGGCACCGTCGCTTGCTCGCCGAGCAAGACCTCGACGAACGACGGCGTGAACGACGTGAAGGCCGCGTGCGAGATCCGCGCGACGTGGAAGAACGGCGCCGCGGACAAGTGCAAGAACTGCCTGGCGAGCGCCGCGCAGCCCGCGTGTGACTGCGAGCTGTTCAAGGAGTTCGGCGGCAAGTGCCACGAGCAGAACGTGGCGCGGCAGAGCGAGGTCGACTGCACCGACCCCGTGCTGAGCTGCACGTACAAATGCGCGTCGGCCGACTGCGCGTGCCTCGACGGCTGCTACGCGACCGCCGCGAAGTGCCGCGCGGCGGCGTCCGCGGTCGACGGCTGCGTGGCCGACGTCTGCGCGCCATACTGCCAATAGAGCCCGGTCACGGCTCTGGACGCCGGCGCTCACCGCCGTCGCGGCGTAGCGCGCGCTACTGGCAGCTTCCGCCCGCGCACTCCTTCGTGCAGCTCTCGGCCTTCGTGCACGCCTGCGTGCAGTGGCCGCCGGCGCAGGTCATGCGGCACTTGCCGTCGATCTGACACAGCTGCGAGCAGTAGCCGCCCGCGCACGTGAGCACGCACTCGACGCCGTCGCACTCCTGGCGGCACGCGCCCTTGTCGCATTTCTTCTCGCAGACGGGGCCGTCGTACACGCCGCACGACTGGAACGCGCCGAGCGGCATCGGCGCCTTGGGGCGGAGCAGCGGGGCGTCGGCATCGCGAAGGAGATTCACGGCGGTGGGCGCAGGCCCAGCCTCCGCGGCGGCGTCGCGCGGGGGCCCGGCGTCGACCGCGGCGTCGGGCTTCGCGGTCGCGGTGGTGGTGGCGGTGGCGACGGGCTCGGGGCCGGCGTCCTCGGCGCCCGGCTTGCCGATGCACGACTCGCAGCCTCCGCAGCCGGAGACGAGCGCGAGCGCGAGAACGGAGACAGCCTTCATGATTCTCATGTCGTTCGATCCTCTTGCCCCGTCACGTCCAGGAAGATGGCCATCACCTCGTCGCGCGTGAGCTTCGCCGCGCCGGCGTCGAGCCGGTCCAGCGTGGCCTCGGCGAGCCGCACCGGCAGCTCGCAGAACGCGCGCACGTTCGTCGATGCGCCCGCGCGCGCAAGCACGCCGACGTAATCGTTCGCCGATCGCAGATCGGCCCGGGCGAGCGCCACCACCTCGGCGCGTGTGGTGCCCACCGGCAAATACTTGCGGCCTTCGCGCGCGTCGCTCGGCGCATCCTTGAGGATGTTCACGAGCTGCAGCGCCTCGCCGAAGAGCGGCGCCAGATCCATCAGCGCGTCGCGCTCGGGCTCGAGGGCCGGATCGCGCAGGATGAACAGCTCGGTGAGCAGCTCGCCGACGATCCCCGCCACCGCGTAGCAGTAGTCGCGGAGGTCGGGCAGGTCGACGAGCTCGAGGCCGCCCTCGTCCGTCTGGCGACTCACGAACTCGGCCATCTTCGCGCTGGTGCGCACGACGTCGAGCATCACCGAGGTCGCGACGTCGGCGCCGCGCGCCAGCATGGCGCCGCGCACCGCGTCGGCGCGCGTGAGGAGGAGCAGGCAGCCCGCGTCCTCGCTGGGCGGCGCATCGGCGACGGTCTGCAGCCACGCGCGCTCCTCTGTCTCGCCCATCAGCCACTCGCCGAACGAATCGAGCGCCACGATGCGCGCGTCGCGACCCCACGACGGCGCGTCCTCCAGCGTGTCCGCCATGCGGAAGAGGAGGTACGCGAGGCCGACGTCGGTCGCGAGCGGCTCGTCGAGCAGGGGAATGGTGAGCGCGAAGGTGCGGCTCGTCTTCTCGAGGAGCGATGCGAGCTCGCCCGGCGCCAGCGGCATCACGCCGCCCCCGCCCGTGCTCTCGGGGCTGACCCCCGGCGGGGGCACGCTGCGCAGGTGCCGCATCGGCTTGCCATACCCAGCCGTTGGCTACGCCACAAGCGCTATGCTGCTGGGACATGGGGGACGACGATCTCGACAGCACCCTGCACGTGCCGAACGACGGCGATCGCACCGTGCAATCGCGGGTCCTGGCCGACGGAATGACGGTCGCGCCGGGCGCGATGCCCGCGGAGTCGATTCGCCTGCCGGACACGGCGCTGCACGTCGCCGGCAAGCGCCACGAGGACGGCGCCGAGGCCTGGGTGATGGACCCGTGGACGGGCGAACGGGTCGCGCCGGTCATCCTCGCGGGGCTCGCGCGCGCCGAGCAGGCCGCGCACGCGGCCACCGCGGCGTTCGAGGTCACGCGGCGCATGCCGAGCTACCAGCGGCGGCGCCTGCTCAAGGAGATCACGCGGCTCGTCGCGCAGGCGCGCGAGGAGCTCGCCTCGCTCATCACGCGCGAGTCGGGCAAGCCGAAGACGCTCGCGCGCTTCGAGGTCGATCGCGCGATCGTCACCTTCGGCCTCGGCGCGGAGGAGGCGGTGCGCATCGGGGGCGAGGTGGTGCCGCTCGACGTCACCGAGGCCACCGCGAGCTATCGCGGCTCGTTCCAGCGGGTGCCGCGCGGGCCGGTCCTCGCCATTACGCCCTTCAACTTCCCGCTGAACCTCGTCGCGCACAAGGTCGCCCCCGCGCTCGCGTGCGGCGCCTCGGTGGTGCTGAAGCCCGCGCCGCAGACCCCGCTCACGGCGCTCAGGCTCGCCGAGATCGTGCGTGCCGCGTGCGCGCACGCCGGCGCTCCCGCCGACACGATGCAGGTGGTGCCGTGCACGAACGACGTCGCCGAGCAGCTGGTGCGCCACGACGCGTTCGCGGTGCTCTCGTTCACCGGGAGCGACGCGGTGGGCTGGCACCTCAAGTCGATCGCCGGCAAGAAGCACGTCGTTCTCGAGCTGGGAGGCAACGCTGCATGCATCGTACACGAGGATGCGTCGAGCATCCCCGGCGCGCAGCCGGCGCGGAGCCTGGCGCAGGTCGCAGCGGTGGTCTGCGCGAGCTCCTTCAACTACGCGGGACAGGTCTGCGTCAAGACGCAGCGGCTCTACGTCCACTGGGGAATCGCCGATCGCTTCCTCGCGGAGCTGATACCGCGGGCGCGCTCCTACACGCCGCAGGATCCGCGCAGCTCGGCGGCGGCGATCGGGCCGATGATCGACGAGCGGTCGGCGGCGCGCGTCGATTCGTGGATCGAGGCGGCGCGCGCGGCGGGCGCCACGCCGCTCGTCTACGGCAAGCGCGAGGGTAATCGCATGCCCGCCACGGTGCTGCGGATCGAGGGCGATGGGCGCGGGCTCGACATCGTCGAGCAAGAGGCGTTCGGTCCCGTGCTCACCGTGCACGTCTACGAGACGTGGCCCGACGCGCTCCGCATGGTCAACCAGACGCGCTACGGGCTCCAGGCGGGCATCTTCACCGACTCGAACACGCGCATCCGGGAGGCGTTCGATACGCTCGAGGTTGGTGCGCTGGTCGTGAACGACGTGCCCAGCATCCGCGTCGACGCGATGCCCTACGGCGGTCGCCGGGATTCCGGCATCGGCCGTGAGGGAGTTCGCTACGCCATCGAGGAGATGACCGACCGGAAGATGCTCGTGGTTCGTTCGTAGCTATTGCGCGACGCGCGAGGTTTGGTACGCCTTTGAGCATGAAGCTGCACGCTGCGTTGGGGGTGGTCATGCTCGGGCTCGTGGCCACGACGGCAGGGTGCGACGGCGATGGCTACGGGCGCTGGGATCAGCGCGCGGACAGCGAGATCGTCTTCGGCATTGCGCAGAAGAAGAACGCGGACGGCAAGCTCACCACCTCGGTCGGCTACGAGTTTCTCGACGTGCTCGACAGCGGCTGGAGCGCGGTGGGCCTCGTGAGCCGTGACCGCAGCTGCTGGGCGGAGCGGCTCGATGGGCGTCTCGGCCAGCCGCGCGTCGAGGGCGGCGTGGCGACGTTCGAGGGCGGCTCGCTCCCCGCGAACGGGATCGCCGTGGTCGCGAACCGCACCGACGACCTCTTACTCGATGCTCCGGCCTGGGCGGGCTCGGGCGATCGCATCACGTTTCAGGCAAAGGGCTTTGCGATGCCCAACATCGGCCCGCAGAGCTTCTCGCCGCCGTCGACGGAGCTGGCGCTGCTCGCGCCTGCCGATCCTGCCGCCGAGGTCGCGGTCGACACCACCGCCAAGGAGCTCGAGATCGGCTGGACGCCGGCGGCTACCGCGGGCCAGCGCGAGGCGGTGGTCGCGTCGCTCGTCGCGATCCCCGAGAACGCGCCGGACTCGCGCGGCGTCGAGCTCCGCTGCTTCTTCGATCACGACACCGGCAAGGGCCGCCTCCCGCAGGCGCTCGTCACGCGCTTTGCCGCGCTGGTCGGCGGCACGGGCGCCATCCGAGGCAAGCTCCACATCGCGACTCACCGCCAGCTCACGATCCACGCGAAGGGCGGCTGGACGGTCTACGTGGTCGCGTCGGTGGACCAGCGCGAGCAGCCTTTCACGCTGTCGCGCTAGTCGCTGGCGGGCGCGCGCCGCCGAGTTGACGGGCCGCGGCGCCGGGCCTACCTCTGCGCCATCATGTCCGAGCATTCGCACTCTCACGGCGATCACTCTCACGGCGATCACTCCCACGGCGATGACGCGGGGCACGACCAGCCGCATCGCAGCCGGCCGACCAGCGGCGACGACCCGCTCCCCGGCGTGCAGCACGTCATCCTGGTGATGAGCGGCAAGGGCGGCGTCGGCAAGAGCACCACCGCCACGAACCTCGCGATGGCGCTCTCGAAGCGCGGCTTCCGCACCGGCCTGCTCGATGCCGACATCTACGGCCCCTCCATCCCCACCATGCTCGGGGTCACCGGACGGCCCGTTTCCACCGACGGCAAGACCATCGCTCCGCTCGAGCGCTTCGGCATCAAGCTCATGTCGATCGGCTTCCTCCTCGACGACCCGAAGAGCGCGGTCATCTGGCGCGGACCGATGCTGCACGGTGCGCTCCAGCAGTTCCTCAAGGACGTCGCGTGGGGCGATCTCGACTACCTGGTCCTCGATCTTCCGCCGGGCACCGGTGACGTCGCGCTTTCGCTCGCGCAGCGCACCAGCGTCACGGGCGCGGTCATCGTGACCACGCCGCAGAACGTCGCGACCGACGACGTCTTCAAGTCCGTGTCGATGTGCACGAAGGTCGACATCCCGGTGCTCGGCGTGGTGGAGAACATGAGCTGGTTCATCGACAGCGCGGGAGTGAAGCACGAGCTGTTCGGCGCGGGCGGCGGTCAGGCCATCGCCGACTTCGCGAAGGCGCCGCTGCTCGTGCAGATCCCGCTCGACCAGAGCGTGCGCGAGTGGGGCGACAAGGGGACGCCGATCGTCCAGGCGATGCCCGAGAGCACCGTCGCCGCCGCGTATCTCGCCCTCGCCGACAAGCTCGTCGAGGTGGTCGCGGCGCGCGCCGACGATCTCGGTGACGACGCAGGGCCGGTCATCGATCGCAGCGGCGGACCTGGCGGCAAGCGTCGTTTGCCGGTCACGAAGTAGTCGCGCTGGCGTCGCGCGGCGCCGCGCTTCGACAGAATTTTCGCGGAGCGCATCGCCGCGCTCTGGATCGGTCCGGGTCCATCTGGCGAGGGGGGCGAGGTGTGCTTTACTCCTCGCAGCCGCATGAACCCTATGTCGCGAAGCCTCCTCTCATCCGTCGTGCTGGCCGTCGCCACGACGGGCTCGGTCACGTTCGTCATCGCCGCGTGCGGCTCGTCCTCGGACAGCACGTTCCCCGACGGGGAGGACGGCTCGACGCCGGGCTTCGACACCGACGGCGGTCTCGGCAACGCGAAGCCCGACGCGGGCGACCCGTTCGCGAAGGATCCGCCGCCGACGTACTGCGTCCTCCCCGGGCAGTCGGCGCCGCCGAAGCCGGGCGGAACCGAGGCGTGCCCCGACGACAAGAACAAGCCGGGCTGCGGCTGCACGACGTTGAACGAGGAGGCTGACTGCTGGACCGGTCTGCGCGTGAACCGCAAGCTCGGTCAGTGCAAGGACGGCCGCACGAAATGCATCCAGATCGACGAGAACACGAAGGCGTGGGGCCCGTGCGAGGGCGAGGTGCTGCCGAGCGCGGGCCAGACCAAGGGCAAGGCGGCCTGCAAGTGCTTCTCGCTGGGCCAGTGGAAGCTCGCGAACACGTCGCCCTGCTTCATCACGTACAATGGCGATGAAACGAAGCCGTACGCAGTGTCGACGGTCACGGACGGAACGGGCTCGAGCTGCGGGCCGCCCACCAATCAGTGCAAGCCTGTCGGTCAGTCCGACTGCCCGACCATCGCGCAGAGCAGCTCGGCGCCGCCGGCGAAGCCCGGGTCGGACTGGTCGACCGATACACTGAAGGCCGACTGCGCAGGTCACTTCAAGCTCTGTTACGAGCTGAAGGCGGGGAAGTTCGAGACGCCTCAGCCGAGCGACTGCTCTCTCTCGAAAGTCTGCGTCGAGGCGGACTACCTGAAGGAGAACGTCGAGCAGCCGTTCCCGCCGCTGCCCGCGTGGACGAGCTCGGATACGACGTGCGCCGCGCGGTGGAAGGCCACCGGCGGCTACGGCGAGATGAGCGTCGTCGGCGAATCGGTCCTCTGCGACAAGGTCGACGACGGCGCGGGCAACTCGTTCGTCTTCAACCGCGTGAAATACTGCCCATCGAAATGCGAGGGAGGGGCGAACCCCACCGACCCCGAGTGCATGAACTGCCAGCAGGGCGGCAGCGGCACGTTCTGATCGCTGGGCGGCGCTTTCGATCAAACGAGGATTCTTGGTACGCGACGTCATCGCGGCTGTCGTGAAGACCTGGGTCTCGGACTTCGATGTCGAGCGTCGCTGGCCTCGGGTCGAACGCCGTCTCGCGTGCCGGAGGGGAGGTCTCTAGTTGCGCCAGGCGCCGCTCTTCTTCGCCGCGCCCAGGGTCTCGAGGTCCTGCTCCTTCTTGAGGAGGACGCCCAGAAACGGGAGCTCCTTCACGAAGCGCTCGCTGCCCACTCCCGCGCTGCGCATCACCGCGATCCAGTCGATCAGCTCGCTCGTGGACGGGCGCTTGCGGAGGCGCGGCAGATCGCGGAGCTGGTAGAACGTGACCACCGCCTGATCGACGAGCTCGCGATCGATGTTCGGATGGTGGACCTTCACGATGCGCTTCATCAGCTCCGGCTCGGGGAAGTCAATGAAGTGGAAGACGCAGCGGCGGAGGAACGCGTCTGGCAGCTCCTTCTCGTTGTTCGACGTGATGACCACGATCGGGCGCTGCGCGGCGATCACCTCGTCGCCCGTCTCGCCGATCACGAAGCGCATGCGATCGAGCTCGTGGAGGAGGTCGTTGGGGAACTCGAGGTCAGCCTTGTCGACCTCGTCGATCAGCAGCACGATCCGCTTGGTCGCCGAGAAGGCGCGCCCGAGCGGCCCGAGCTTGATGTAGTGGCGGATGTCCTTCACGTCGCCGTCACCGAAGCGCGAGTCGTAGAGGCGCTGCACGGTGTCGTAGACGTAGAGGCCGTCCTGCGCGCGCGTCGTCGACTTCACCGGCCAGTGAATGAGCTCCGTCTCGAGCGCCTCGGCGATCGACTCCGCGAGCAGCGTCTTGCCGGTGCCGGGCTCGCCGCGCACGAGCAGTGGACGCTCCAGCGCGAGGGCGGCGTTGACCGCCGCCTCCAGCGCGTCGTTCGTGAGGTAGGTGGCCGTGCCCTTGAATCGGAGAAACTCTGTCACTCACGTTCGATAGAAGAGGCGAGGGCCTTTCTCAAGCCCCGTGACGGATCGCGGCTGCACGTCTGGCTCAGCGCGGCTCAGCTCGCCCCGGCCACACGCCATGAAATGCCGTCAAAACGCTCGCACGGCGGCTGCGGTACCGTGCGAGGCCAGCATGACCGGGAAGAGCTGCGTCCGCGGCAACACCTGCGCGGAGGTCAAGACGTGCGACGGACCCTCACTCCGCGTCGATGGGGCTTCGGCCGTCCGGCTTCGACTCGCGCGCGCGCGTCGCGAGGAGCCAGGCTTTCCGCGCGGCGCCCCTTTCGCCGTGGAAGCGGAGCTTGCCCGCGGCATCGCGAAGCGCCGCCGCCCGATCGCGGGGTAGGCGCTCCACCGCCTTGACGAAGAGCGACGCCGAGAGATCGTCGAGCAGCTCCTCGTAGAGCGTGACCGCGCGCAGCGGCGTCGCGGAGGTCGCCGCCACGCGGATCACCGTGCGCAGCTGGTCGAACGTCTCTGTTTCGGCCGCGGTCGACGCAAGGCTCTCCTCGATGACCGCGAGCGCCCACGCCTCGAAGAGGCCGTCCACGTCGACCGGTGGATCCTGCGCCGCTGCCAGGCGCTCGCAGGCCGTGGCGCGCGCCGTCCAGTCGTCGGAGATGTTCCGCGCGAGCACGCTCGCGAGCACGCTGCGCAGCGCGGTCACCGACCAGAGCAGGACGATCTGCGCTGCGGTGAGATGAAAGCCCGAGGTGATCCGCGCGAGGAGTAGCTTGCGCAGCGCGCCCTCGTCGCCCTGCGCCACGAGCGCGCGCATCAGGCCCTCCCACGGATAGCCGCCCTTCGAGCCGGCGATCACCACGACCGCGATCTCGCGCACCGGCCGGCCCGCCGTCTCCGGATCGCGCAGCGTGCGCTCGGCGAGCGCGACGAGACTGCGGTCGATCACGTCGGTCCGCCCCACCGCCGCGGGCAACGCTCCGGCAGACACCGCCGCGGTCTGCGCCGCCGCAGCCTCGGCGGCGTCGTTGCATTCGACGGTGCTCTTCCAGGTCTTCGCCGCCTCGAACGGCGGCCCTGCCTGCGCCTTGCTGCCGCCGCCGCCGCCATGCGCCCCGCGCGGCGCAGGTGCGAGGCCGCGCAGGAGGCGCAGGCTCTCCACGTCGCCCAGCCTCGCGAGGAGCTCCATCGCGTGCGTTGCCGCGCCGGGCGTACGGGAGGCGATCGCGAAGAGTGTATCATGCACGCGTGACCCGGGCCGCCTGCGGAACCACGCGAGCTCCCACGGCGCGGGCTCCCATGTGCCGGCCGCGTTCTTCTCGCCCGCTCGCCCGAGCTCCGGCCAGCGCTCGAGGGAGCGCGCGATCCCCGGGATGGTGAAGAGGAGCTGGGCCAGCGAGCCGAACGGCGCGCTCGCCGGGCGAGGCAGCTTCCTCGCGACGCCCTCGGTTATCTCGGTGATCTCGTTCTGCCGCAGATGGGCCGCGAGCATGTTCGTCCACTCGGTGAGCTCGGGGCGGAGCGCCGAGAGCCGCACCAGCGCCCGCGCGCCTCCGGGCAGGAAGTGCCGCCCGGCGATGGCGAGCGCCGCGCGGTGCGCGAGCTGCGTGCGGTGGCGATTCATGAGACACGTCACGACCGCCTCGGGCTCGGGCCGGCGATCGTAGGCCCTGCCCACGGCGCTTATCACGGTGCCCTCCGCCTTCTCGTGGCACGGCTCGCAGGCGGGCAGCTGCTCGATCAGGTCGAGCCACGGCGCCTCGACGCGATCGAGCACGTCGAACGAGGTCTCCACGCCGTCGAGTAGACCAGCCAGCTCGAACATCGTCATGTGGGTGAGCCCATGGTCACTGGCGCGCGGGACGACCCGGCGCGCGCGCACCGCGAGAGCGGCGAGCGCCATGGCGAGCCGCGCCGACGGCGGAAACGCCGCGAGCAGCCACGGCAGGGCGGACGCCGCGGACTGTTCCTCGATGCGGGTCGCCGCGGCGAGCGCGCGGATCATGCCTTCCTCGCCGCTGCTCGCGAGCGTGCGCAGGATCGCCGGCACCAGCGCGGGGTGCTCCTGCGCGCGCCGGATCGCGACCTGCTCGCCGAGCCGCTCGCACAGCCAGCGCCCGAGCCCCATGTTTGCCGGTCCCGAGTCCCAGCGCGTGAGGAGCGAGAGCGCAGCGTCGACGTCCCCTGCGTCCATCGCGCTCCGTCCGCGCGCCTCGGTGGCGAGCGCATCGAACCACTTCGGCGGCGCCCCGAGCCCGAGCGCGCGACAGTACGAGACGACGTCGAAATCCTCGCCCCACGGCACGGTGCCGTCGTCGTACCAGAAGCCGTCGTGCAGCTTGTCGGGCTCGCCGGTGCCGGCGAGCGGCGCGCGGACGTCCGCCGCGAGCTCGCGACAGAGCTGCGCGACGGCGCTGCGGATCGCGATCTCCACGGGGCCGCGTGCCGCGACGTAGAGGTTGTAGCCGACGATCCGCAGCTCCTTCGTGATCGCGATCAGCTTGCGCGCGACGACCTTGCCGTCACGGCTGCGGACGTAGAGCACGCGCTTGTTCGCGTCGACGGCGTTCGGCACCGTCGACGCCGCATTCGAGCCGTTGTCGAGCGCGAGGCACGTCGCGAACGGGATCCCCATGCGCAGGACCTCGAGCGGATCCTCCTCGAGCGCCACGTCGTAGCGCGTGCCCTCGACGTCGATCTCCGCGCGCCGCGGCGCGAGCCACGCCTCGACGTCGATCCGCCCCTGCACCTTCGCGATCCACTCGCGGTTCTTCACGAAGGAGAGCTTCACGCTCCGGCTGCCGCCCGTGGCTGCTGCGACCTCGCGCAGGAGGCGCCCCAGCAGATCGCGGTTTTCGTCGACGACGAGCCAGAAGCGCACCGCGTCGCGCCACGCCTGCGTCATGGAGGGCACCGAGATCCCCCAGGCCTCGCGGAGGATCTCGCGGAACGAAGCGTCGAGCTCGCGCCGTTAGGCGACGGGCAGCAGCTCTTCGATGCGCTCCGCGAAGCGCCGCTTCGTGCGACCGCGCGGCGCCGTCGCCAGATTGCGCTCGGTGGCGAGCAGCGTGGACAGCCGCGCCTCCTGTCGCGCGTTCCGCGCCGGGAGCGCCCCGAGGTGCGCGCGCTCGCGGGCCGCCTTGTCCGCGTGCCCGAAGTCCTCCTTCAGCTGCTTCGTGAGCGCCACCGGCACGCTGGCGAGCTGGCAGAGGTGCGTGAAGCGATCCAGCAGAGCGTCGTCAGCGAGCCACGCCGCGAGCTCGGGGAACGCGCGGCGGCCCGCGCCCGGGCTCGTGCCCTTCAGACGGTCGAGGATCCCGGAGGCCTTTGCGGGGAGCTTCTGGAAGAGGCCGAGCGTGGCGTCGAGCACGGCGATGGGATCGACGCCCGCTGGCTTGCCCACCGCGCCCTCCTTCGTCTGCTCCATGAGGCAGACCGCGAGCACCGCGACGTCCTCGTTGCGCGGCAGGTGTGTGAACAGATCGGGCGAGAGCTCGAACGTGATGCCGAGCGATTTGTAGTGGGGCACGAGGCGCGTGGCCCAGGTCGCGAACGCGCGGGCCGCCCGCGCCCTCGAGCCGCGCGAGCTTGAGCACGCGCCGCTTGAGGGAGGGTCTCCCAGCGATCGTCGCGGCGCTTGTCGCGCTTCTCGACGAGGGGCTCACGAGGCATGGCCAGGTCCGACGATACCAGCTATCAAACAGGCATGTCCGCCCGCGCCGAACGCGCTGCCGTCGCCGCGCCCGAGGTGCGCCTCCCCGCGCGCGAGGCGGTGGAGCGGGCGCTCGCCGAGCTCGAGCGGAGGTTGGGGCCGTCGAAGGTGGACACGACCGAGGCTGCGCGCAACGGGCACGCGGTCGACGAGAGCGAAGCCGTGGGCCGCGTGCCCGACGCGGTGGTCTACGCCATCGACACGAACGACGTCGCGCTCACCCTGACCATCGCCGAAAAGCACGGCATCCCCATCACCCCGCGTGCGGGGGGCACCGGGCGCACCGGCGGCGCCGTGCCGGTGGCGGGCGGCATCGTCCTCGCGACGAACACGATGGGAAAGATCCTCGAGATCGATCGCGCGAACCTCGTCGCGGTGGTGCAGCCCGGCCTCGTCACGGCGGATCTCCATGCCGCCGTCGAGGCCGAGGGCCTCTTCTACCCGCCCGACCCGAACTCCCTCAAGACGTGCATGATCGGCGGGAACGTCGCCGAGAATGCCGGCGGCCCGCGCGCCTTCAAGTACGGCGTCACCCGCGAGTACGTGCTCGGTCTCGAGGCGTGCCTCATGGGCGGGCGGGTCCTCCGCACCGGCAAGCGCACCATCAAGGGCGTCACCGGGTACGACGTCACGGCGCTGCTCGTGGGCAGCGAGGGCACGCTCGCCGTCTTCACCGAGGCCACGCTCCGCCTCGTCCCGAAGCCGCCCGAGGTCGCGACCGTGCTCGCGCTCTTCGGCGACGTCCGCGCCGCGGCCGACGCCGTCGCGCGCATCGTCGCGGCCGGACTCGTACCGCGCTGCATCGAGCTGATGGACGGCGCTACCCTCGGCGCCATCCGCGCGCAGGGCGTGGCGGTCGACCCGCGCGCGAACGCCATGCTCTTGATCGAGGTCGACGGCGACGGCGCCGCCGTCATGGACGACGCGCTGGAGCGCCTCGGCGCCGCGCTCACCGAGGGTGGCAAGACCATCGACGTGGTGGCCGCCCAGGACGCCTCGCAGCGCGCACGCCTCTGGGAGGCCCGCCGCCAGCTCTCGCCGGCCACGCGAAAGCTCGCGAAGTACAAGCTCTCGGAGGACATCGTGGTTCCGCGCACGCGGCTCGTCGATCTGCTCGTCGCGGTCGATCGTATCGGTGAGGAGACCGGCGTCCGGCACCTGACGTACGGGCACGCCGGCGACGGCAACCTCCACGTGAACTTCCTCTGGAACGACGAGGGCGAGCGCCCCGCCGTCGACCGCGCCATCGAGGGCCTGATGCGGGCGACGATCCAGCTCGGCGGTACGCTCTCCGGCGAGCACGGGATCGGCGTCACCAAGGCGGCGTACCTCCCGCTCGAACAGTCGCCCGACCTCATCGCGCTCCAGCAGGATCTCAAGCGCGTGTTCGACCCGAGCGGACTCCTCAACCCCGGCAAGATCTTTCCCACCGGCCACGGATCCTGTTGATTCTGAGCGCACAGAAAAGGTCATGAAGGCCGCGCTTGCTTGCCTCCGGCCCGTTTTGTGACCATCCATGACCGTGCACGACGGAATCTCCCGAGCGTCCGAGAGCGCGACGCCGTCGAGCACGCCGCCGCCGCCCCCTGCCCCCGAAGCGCCGCGCGCGCGCACCATCGACGACGTCGTCACGCGCGACCTCCTCGACTTCGGCGACGACATGCTCACGCCCATCGAGCGCTGGCAGATCGGCTTCGTGCGCCGCACGTTCGAGTCGCCCGCGTTTGACCGAGTCATCCGCGCGCTGCAGCGCCATCTCGGGGCGAACTGGATCGAGCAGTCGATCAAGAACCTCCGCCACGTGCACGGCCTCCACCGTCTCCCCGCGCTCGGGCGTGACGAGAGCACCATCCTCGTCTGCAACCACCGCAGCTTCTTCGATCTGTACGTTGTCACCGCGTACCTCGTGAAGCGCGGCATGCCGCAGCGCCTCGTGTTCCCGGTGCGCTCGCAGTTCTTCTACGACCGTCC
>JAYTHX010000485.1:0-8603 GCA_043732195.1 Polyangiaceae bacterium | reverse complement strand
CCGCGCGTAACGAGCTCTTCGCGCGCATCGCGCTGGCCGCGTGCGAGCGCCTCTACGAGCGTGAAGAGGAACCGCCTCGCGATCTCGTGCATGTGACGTGCACCGGCTACACCTCTCCCAGTGCGGCGCAGCGGCTCGTCGCGAAGCGCGGCTGGGGGCGGACGACGCGCGTGACGCACGCGTATCACATGGGCTGCTACGCTGCGCTGCCCGCGGTGCGGATCGCCGCCGGGCTCGTCGCGTCGGCGCGCGGGACCGCGGCGCGCGCGGACATCGTCCACACCGAGGTGTGCTCACTTCATCTCCAGCCCCTGGCGCATGACGCCGAGCAGCTCGTCGTGCAGAGCCTCTTCGCCGACGGCCACATCCGCTACGCGGTGGAGCGCAGCCCCGCGCAGACCGCCGCGCTCGCGGTGCTCGTCGAGCGCGAGGAGATCCTGCCCGACACGACGGAGTCGATGACGTGGACCTGCGGCGACCACGGCATGAACATGACCCTGGCGCGCGAGGTGCCCGCGCTCATCGCCGCGAACGTGCGCCCCTTCGTCGAGGCCATGTTCGGAGAGGCTGGGCTTTCCCTGCGCGAGCATGGCCCGAAGGCGCTCTTCGCCATCCACCCAGGCGGTCCGCGGATCATCGACGCCGTGCAGCGGACCCTCGAGCTCCAAGACGGCCAGGTCGCGATGAGCCGAGGCGTCCTCCGGAGCTACGGCAACATGTCCTCGGCCACGCTCCCCCACGTGTGGCGCGCGATCGTCGAGGACGACGCCATTTCCGCAGGCACGCTCGTGGCGACGCTCGCGTTCGGGCCGGGCCTGACGGTCTCCGGCGGGCTCCTCGTGAAGGAAGCGCCGTGAGCCTGCTCTTGCCGCTCGCGATGCCGCTCGGCGTCCAGGGCGCCGCGATGGTGGTCGACGAGCTCTATTTCCACCGGCAGCGCGGCCTCGGCGCCTGGGAACGCATCGGCCACCCGCTCGACACCATGACGGTGTTCGCGTGCATCGCCTGGGTGCTCTGGGTGCCGCCCGACGCGCGCGCGATCACCGTCTACGTCGGGCTTGCGATCTTCTCCTGCCTCTTCATCACCAAGGACGAGGGCGTGCACGCCGCGGAGTGCCGCGCGGGCGAGCACTGGCTGCATTCCGTGCTGTTCGTCGTGCACCCGATGAGCCTCGCGAGCATCGGGCTCATGTGGCCCGTCATCCACCTGCCGCCGGGCGAGGCGCCGGCGTGGCTCGAGGGCATCCCCGCGGCGTCGATCGTCACGATGCAGCTCGTCGTGACCGGAGCCTTTGCTCTCTATCAAATCCTCTACTGGAACCTCGCATGGCTGCGAACCTCGTCCCCAACCCGGTGAACAACGCCGTCTACGACGGCCTCGGCGAGCGCTGGTACGAGGCGCAGGACGACCCCATCGCGCTCCTGCGCGCCGAGACCGCCCACCGCACGCCGTGGATGATCGACGCCATCCGCGCTCGCTTCGGCGACGGGCCCGTGCGCGTGCTCGACGTGGGCTGCGGCGCCGGCTTCCTCGCGAATGCCCTGGCCGCGCAGGCCATGACGGTCACGGGCCTGGACGCTTCCGCCTCGAGCCTCGCCGTGGCCGAGCAGCACGACGCCACGCGCTCCGTTCACTACGAGGTCGGCGATGCGTACCGGCTGCCCTACGCCGACGCCTCGTTCGACGTGGTCAGCGCCATGGACTTCCTCGAGCACGTCAGCTCGCCCGGAGACGTGATCGCCGAGGCGGCGCGCGTCCTCGCGCCCGGCGGGCTCTTCTTCTTCCACACGTTCAACCGCACGTTCCTCTCGTGGCTCGTGGTCATCAAGGGCGTCGAGTGGTTCGTGAAGAACACGCCGGAGCGCCTGCACGTCCATGCTCTGTTCCGGCGCCCGGACGAGGTGTCCGCCATGTGCTCGGCGAGCGGCCTCGCGCTGCGCGAGGTGCGGGGGCAGCGGCCGGCGCTGACGTGGGCGTTCTTCCGCATGCTCCTCACGGGCGTGGTCCCGCGTGACTTCGCGTTCCGCTTCACATCGTCCACGGCCACCGGCTACATGGGCGTTGCCGAGCGCGTCACGGCGGCGCCAGCGCTCGCAGCACGAGGATGAGCACGAGCGCTGCGCCGAGCGCCGCGCCGAGACCTCCGAGCAGGCATGCTGCTCCGTACACGTCCACTTGTGCGGCGCGAGCATCTTGCCTAGCGTCGATTGCATGAGCGACTCCTCGCGTATCGGCCCCGCGGAGGCTCACGAGAAGATGAAGAGCGAGTCCTTCACGTACGTCGACGTACGGACGGAGGCGGAGTTCGAGGCGGGCCATCCCGAAGGCGCGTTCAACGTCCCGATCTCGCATGCGGGCCCCGCGGGCCTCGAGCCGAACGCTCACTTCCTCGCGGTGATGGAGAAGACCTTCGCGAAGGACGCCGCGCTGATCGTCGGCTGCAAGGCGGGCGGGCGGAGCGCGAAGGCGCAGCAGGTGCTCGGCGCAGCGGGCTTCACGCGCGTCCTCGATCAGGAGGGCGGCTGGGACGGCAAGAAGGGCACGTTCGGCGAGCAGGTGGCGCCGGGCTGGGCGCGAGCCTCGCTCCCGACCGAGACGGGCCAGCCGGCAGCGCGCGCGTACGGCATGCTGAAGAAGTCGTAGGTCGACGCGGCGCGCTCGGTCGGCTCAGTGCGAGGAGCGCGGGGCGGGCGCGGCATCGACCGCGGCGGGGACGGGTCGGTCCGCCTCCTCCGCCTGCTGCTTCTCGCGCCAGGCGAGGAAGCCGACGAGCCCGACCATGAGCGTGACGCCCACGATGATCCCCGCGAGGAGCGCGGTCTTCGCGTTCATGCCCGGGCTCGGCATCTCGTCGGGCAGCGCGTCGAGCGCGTCCTGGTCGGCGGGCCTGAGTGCATACTGCACGCGATCTTCGCTCTTGGTCGCGACCGTGACCTTGCCCATCCCGCAGACCTTGGCCAGCGCCTCGCTCATCTCGTCGACGCTCTGGAAGCGCTTCGTGGGATCTCGCTGGCAGCAGCGGTGAAACCAGGCATCGAGCCCCTCGGGGGCGCCGTGCGCGTACTTGCTCGGAGAGGGCAACGGCTCGACGCAGACCTTCAGCACGATGTCGCCCAGGACCTCGCCTTCGAAGGGGATGCGCGCCGTGAACGCCGCGTAGGTGCACGCGCCGAGCGACCAGATGTCGGTGAGCGGGTTTGGCGTGCCGCCCACCGTGAGCTGCTCGGGGCTCATGAAGTTCGGCGTACCGATGACGGAGCCGTCCTGCGTGGGCCCCTTGAGGCCCTTCGCGCCTTCTCGCTCGACGTCGAGCATCTTCGCGATGCCGAAGTCGACGAGCTTCACCACGTAGGGAAGCCCATCGGGGTCCTCGCTCTCCACGTTGGTGGCGAGGAAGATGTTGTCCGGCTTGAGATCGCGATGAACGATGCTCGCGGCGTGCGCCTTCGCGAGCGCGCGCGCGGCCTGGCGGATGACCTTCGCGGACTCGTCGGTGGGGAAGGGCCCGCGCCGGATCAGCGCCTCGGAGAGCGACTCGCCCTCGAGGTACTCCATCACGATGTAGGGCAGACCCTGCTCGGTGACGCCGTAGTCGTAGACCTTCACCGCGTGCTTCGAGTCGACGCTCGCCGCGGCCCGCGCCTCGATCTCGAAGCGCCGCCGCGCATCGGCCCGCGCCGCGAACTGCGGCCGGATGAATTTGATCGCGACCCGTGTTCCGAGCCCCGTGTGCTGGCCGAGCCACACCGTGCCCATGCCGCCCGAGCCCACGAGCGGGCCCACCAGGTACTTGCCGCCGACGGTCTGTCCTTCGAAGGACTCCTCGTCGGGGTCGGACTCCACGGCCTCGGGCTGAGACATCTCCTGGCGATCGTACCGCAATTCGGCGCGAGAGGGGTATGCTGCGCGGCGATGAGGGCTCAGGCGCTGCGGGCTGCGAGGACGGCGATCATCGGCTGGGCACTGCTGGGCTGCGACAAGGATCCGGTCAAGACCGACCGCGCGGCGAGCCGCACCACGGCGACAATCCCGACGCCGCCCGCGCCCACGCCGCCCGCCGCCCCGACGAAGCCGCAGCTCGCGCTCGACGACACCGCGGTGTTCGTCGCCGGCGAGCGCCTCGATCTCGCAGCGCCCGACCTCAAGGGTCGCATCGTGAGCGCGCTCTCCGGCAAGCCCGTCGAGGGCGAGACGCTCGTGCTCAACGCCGCACGCGACACGAAGATGCCGAAGGTCACCACGCTCTTCGCGGCGCTCGTCGCCAAGAAGGTGAAGGGCGTCGAGGTGCACACGCCCCTGCGCGACCGCAGCGCCGCAGAGATCGTGTTCGTCACGAACGGCAAGCCCTCGGAGTGCAGCGGCGTCGGTTACATCGCGAAGGACAGCGCCATCACCGTGTGGCCCGCGTCCGGTGCCACCGCCGATCGCTTCTCGCGCGGCCTCGCTGGACCGGACCTCACGCGCGGCTCGGAGGGCCTCCGCAAGCGCGTGCTCGCGTGCGATTCGAACGTGTTCTTCCTGAGCGCCGACGAGAACGTCACGTGGGGCCTCGTCTTCGATCTTGCGCGCGCCACGCTGTACCCCGAGGACGCCGGGCTGCCGAAGCCGCGCTCCGTCTCGCTGCTCGTGAAGACCCCGGTGTCAGGCCGCAAGGTCGACGTCGATCTGGTGGAGTAGCGAGCGTGCTGCGCGCCTCGGCCTGGGATCGCTTGCCGGAGGAGCTCCGCGCGCTCGGCTACGCGCGTGATCCTGCGCATCTGTTCGGGCGCCTGCAGCGGCTCGTGACGTGGAGCGAGGAGGGGCCGGTGCTGTCGCGCGCCGCCCGCGCGCTCGCCGACGCCTCGCTCGATCTCACGCTCCCCACCATCGTGGACGAGGTGCCCTCGCGCGACGGCTCGACGCGCATCGTGCTCGCGCTCGCGGACGGCGCGCGCATCGAGGCCGTGCACATGCCGCGCGCGGTGCGCCGGCCGCGCGTGACGATCTGCCTCTCCAGCCAGGTGGGCTGCGCGATGGGCTGCACGTTCTGCGCGACCGCGCGCATGGGGCTCGTGCGCAACCTCGCGGCGCACGAGATCATCGGCCAGCTCTTCGCGGTGCTGCGTCGCTTCGGCCCGCGCTCCGCGCACCAGCTGAGCGTCGTGTTCATGGGCATGGGAGAGCCGCTCCACAACGCGGAGGCGGTCGTGCGAGCGCTCGACGTGCTGTGCGATCCCGCGGGTCTCGGCGTGGCGTCGAGCCGCGTGACGGTCTCGACCGCAGGGCATGTCGCCGGCCTCGAGCGCCTCGCCACGGCGCGCTACCTGCCCGAGCTCGCGATCAGCGTGAACGCCGCGACCGACCAGGTCCGCCGCACGCTCATGCCCATCGACAAACGGTGGCCGCTCGCCGAGCTCCGCGCCGCCCTCGCGCGCTGGCCGAAGCGCCCGCACTCGAAGATCACGATGGAGTACGTGCTGCTCGCCGACGTCAACGACGACCTCGACAGCGCCGATCGCCTCGCGACCTGGATCGGCGAGCTCCGCCACATCGTGAACGTGATCCCGTTCAACGCGTGGGGCGTCGCCAGCCCCTACCGCGAGCCGGCGCCCGAGCGCTTGCAGGCCTTCGCGGCGCGGCTCCACGAGCGCGGTTGTCTCGTCACGGTGCGGCTCTCGCGCGGGCGCGACGTGCGCGCGGCGTGCGGCACGCTGGTCTCGGCGAACGCGAACGCGAACGCCTGACCCTCCGGACTCGCTACGCGACCACGGGCAGGAGCATGAGCGCGACCGTCGCGCCGAAGCCGATGGACCAGATCGCCGAGCGCAGCATGTGGATGTTTCCGATGTACGCCGCGGCATAGAGAGCGCGCGCGACGACGTACGCGACGGCGAAGATCGCCGCCCAGCTCGGGCTCGCGCCGGTGACCTGACACGCGAGCACGCCGGCTGCGAAGGGCGCGAACGACTCGAAGCCGTTGGCATGCGCCGCTGCGGCACGCTTGCCCCAGCCGGTGAGCTTCGCCTGCTGATCACGCGGGTTGCGGTTGTCGTAGCCCTCGGGCTGCTTGGCCATGGCCATGGAGAGCGGGAGCTTGGGGAGGAACACGAGGCCGTAGGCGATGGGCAAACAGATCAGGGGGATGGAGGTCATGGTCGGTTCCCCGGGGGATGGTAGCCTTTGGGCATGGGCTTTCGTCCACTCTTCGCAAGCGCGTTCGTGTCCGCGGTCGCGGCGCTCGCCGTAGGCATCGCCGCGTGCAGCAGCAACGACGACAACGCCGTGAAGCCCACCGCCGACGCGGGTGCGGACACGTCGATCGGCCCGGTGGGCGCGAACGAATCGAAGCAGAAGGGCACCATCATGGACGCCATCGACATGTTCCCGGTGGTCGGCGCCACCGTGGCGATCAACGGCAAGACCGCGGTGACCGGCGCCGACGGCACCTACGCGATCATCGCGCCGCGGAACACCCCGTACGCGATGACCGTGACCGAGGGTCAGCACTACAAGCTGAACGAGCAGGAGTGGATCGTGAAGTCGGAGACGTTCGATCGCGGCGTCACGTCCCTGCTCTCGAAGGACATCGCGAATCTCCTTCTCTCCTTCCTGCCCCCGCGCGACACGGCGAAGGGCCTGCTCGTGGTGCGGGTCTACCCGAAGGCGCCGTGCGACAGCGAGCAGGGCTCGCTCCTCTCCATCGAGCCGGCGGGCACCTCGAAGGTCACCTACTTCGCGAACGGCAAGCCGAGCACCGCGGCCACCTCGACCACGAAGGACCAGGCCTTCTCCGCGGTGTTCTCCGACGTCGAGGTCGGCGTGCCGACCAAGGTCACGGTGAGCTCGCCGCTCTGCGAGCAGATCCCGTTCCCCATCGACGACAAGGACATCACGTACACGGGCGTGCAGAAGACCGAGGCGGGCGAGGTGCTCTCGTACATCCGCGTGTACATCGGCCCGAAGAAGACCGCCGACGCCTCCACCGACTGACCGACTCTCATTTTCCTTCGTCACACGTGGGCGCGGGGCGCGTTTCTCCTTTCAACAGCGCGGCGCTGCCGCCCTCGCACCGGAGAACGTCCCATGAAGATCCTCTCGCTTGGCCTCCTCTCGCTCGTCTCGTTCGCCCTCGCCGCCTGCTCCGGCGCGGCCACGACCGCTGAGCCGGCCGCGGACCTGTCGGGCACGTGGGGCTTCGTGCTCGCGTCGTCCGACGTGGCCGGCCCGCTGCGCGAGCGATGCGACAAGAGCAGCGGCGGCGACGCCGCGAAGAGCAAGGACTGCATGTCCGAGATCGCGACGCAGGCCGCGAAGGAAAAGATCCGCTTCTCCAGGGACAACGCCGGCCACACCGTGTGGACGTCGTTCGAGGCCGACGGCGGCAAGGAGGTCGTCTACGTGCAGGTCCCGGTCGAGCTCGCCGCGGACGGCCCCGGCCGCGTGAACGCGAAGGTCGCCGGCGCGCCCTCCGGCGAGATGGCCGAGACGTTCAAGCAGTCGAGCACGAACCAGATACGCATCGAGGTCGTGGATGCACGCACCATCGCCATGACCGACCCCAAGAAGGGACGGCTCGTCTACGCGAAGGAGTAGTGGCATCCTCGGCGCATGCTGCGTGCCGTCGTGTTCGACATGGATGGGCTCCTCATGGACTCGGAGCCCCTCTGGGTTCGCGCGGAGAGGGAGATCTTCGGTGAGGTGGGCGTGATCCTCGGCGAGGAGGACTGCGCGAAGACCAAGGGCCTCCGCGTCGACGACGTCATTGCCTTCTGGCACGCGCGCCACCCGTGGGACGGACGCTCGCTCGCGGAGGTGGAGGAGCGGCTCGTGCGGCGCGTCGCCGAGCTCGTGGGCACGGAAGGTCGGGCGCTGCCCGGCGTGGCGAACGCGATCGAGGTCGCGCACGCGAGCGGCCGCAAGCTGGCGCTCGCGTCGTCGTCGCCGAGCCTCATCATCCGCGCCGCGCTGGAGCGGCTCGGGATCGCCGACGCGTTCTCGGTCGTGCAGTCGGCGGAGACGGAGGCGCTCGGCAAGCCCCACCCGGGCATCTTCCTGCGCGCCGCCGAGCGCCTCGAGGTGAAGGCGGTCGAGTGCCTGGTCCTCGAGGACTCGCTCACGGGCGTCATCGCCGCGAAGGCCGCGCGAATGGCGTGCATCGCGGTGCCGTTCGATCATCCGCACCACGAGCCGCGCTTCGCGCTCGCCGATCTCGTCATCGGCTCGCTCGCCGAGATCACGCCCGCGCTGCTGGAGCGCGCCTTCGCGGGGCGTTAGCCGCGCAGGACGACGGGGCGGAACACCAGGATTCCCAGGCCCACGAGGCGATCGAGCACGCGCAGCGTGTCGAGCTCGGAGAGCCCGGTGACGTCGACGATGGTCTCGAGCGGCAGGATGCCGTCGACGAAGCCGATCACGTACGCGGTCTTCGGATCCGCGAGCGCCGCGCCGATCTCGGTGAGCTTGCGCGCGAGCACCGGTACGCGCCCCAGCGGCGCGAGGTTCGTGCGGAGGATCTCGATCTGCATCTCGGGCCCCAGCGCCTCGAGGTCGTCCTCGCCGACGTCGATCTCCACCGACGAGTCGCGCGGATTGCTCAGCGGGCCCGGCATCGTCGACTGCTGCC
>JAYTHX010000484.1:0-8620 GCA_043732195.1 Polyangiaceae bacterium | reverse complement strand
TCGAGGACGAACGTCTGCGCGCGCTGTTCGGCCGCTACGCGACGTACGTCGGCTCGTCGCCGTTCGAGGCGCCGGCCACGCTGAACCTCATCGCCCATGTCGAGCGCGAGGGGGTCGCCGTCGTGCAGGGCGGGATGGCACACCTCGCGGCCGCGCTCGCGGATCTCGCCGGGTCGATGGGAGTCACGTTCCGCTACGCTACCACGGTGCGCGACGTCCTCCTCACCAACGGCCGCGCCTCGGGCGTCCTCGTCGAGGGGCAGGACGGCGGGCGTGAGGTCCTCGCGGCCGCCGCGGTGATCGCGAACGTCGACGTCGCGACGCTCGCCTCCGGCGCGCTGGGCGCCGCTGCACGGAACGCGTGTCGCGCGCCCGACGCGCAACGGCGCTCGCTCTCCGCGGTCACGTGGGCCATCGTAGGCCGCGCGGCGGGCTTCCCGCTCGTTCACCACAACGTCTTCTTCTCGCGCGACTACGCCGCCGAGCACCGCGCCCTCTTCGGCCGTCGCGAGCTGGCCGACGAGCCCACCGTGTACGTTTGCGCGCAGGATCGTAACGCCGACGACGCCCCGCCCCCCGGAGGAGACGAGCGGCTCTTCGTCATCGTGAACGCGCCGGCGACCGCCGATGTCTCGCCGCTCGACAGCGCGGCGGTCGAGCGCTGCGAGCAAGGCATGCTCGCGACGCTCGCCAGGGCAGGCCTCCACGTCACGCCGCGCGCCATGGTGCGCGCCACCCCGACGCTGTTCGAGCGGCTCGCACCGGGCACGGGCGGAGCGCTCTACGGCGAGGCCGCGCACGGCCCCTTCTCCGCGCTCGCCAGGCCCTCGGCGCGCACCAAGGTGCCAGGGCTTTTTCTCGCGGGCGGAAGCACGCATCCGGGTCCGGGCGTGCCGATGGCGGCGCTCTCGGGAAGGACCGCGGCCCGGACCGTGCTCGCCGATCTCGCCGCGACCGGCCGCGCGCGCAGCCCCTCCACCGTGGGGTCGACCTCGACCGGGTGATCCGCGGTGATCGCAGCCCTCCTCACCTCCGCCTGGACCTTGCTCTATGCCGGCACGGTGTCGACCGCGGTCGCCCGCGCGTTCCGGCGGCCCGAACGAGCACGCACCAGCTCCAGCAGCGCCTCCTGCTTGCTGCTCCGCCCGCTCGCCGGTGACGAGCCCGGCCTCGAGGCGCGCCTCCTCGCGACCGGCGGCGCGTCCCTCGTGGTCTTCGCGGTCGGCGACGCGCAGGACGCCGCGTATCCCGTGGCCAGCCGGGCCGCTGCCGCCCTCCGGCGCCGGGGCATCGACGCCTCCGTCGTCCAGACGCACGCGACCGGCCTGAACCACAAGGCGGCGCAGCTCGCGCGCGCCGTGGCGACGTCGCATGCGCGCACCGTCGTGGTCGCCGACTCCGACGTCGCGCTGCGTGACGGTGATCTGGCGCGCCTGCGCGAGGCGCTCGCAGACGGCACGGTGATGGCGGCATGGGCTCCGCCGGTGGAGCGCGGCGAGGTCGTGACGCTCGGCGACCAAGCGTCGCGGGCGGTGCTCGATGCCTCGCTCCACGCGTTTCCGCTGCTCGGCGCGATCGACGAGAGCGGCCTCGTCGGCAAGCTCTTCGCCATCCGGCGCGACGCGCTCGACGCGATCGGCGGGTTCGCGCCGCTGGTCGGGGTGATCGGCGAGGACATGGAGCTCGCACGGCGGCTCCGCGCGCACGGCTATCGATCGGTGATGGTCCGCGGGCTGGTCGCGCGCTCGATGGCGAGCGCAAGGCCGCTGCGCGACGTGCTCGCGCGCTACACGCGCTGGCTCGTCGTGATCCGGATGCAGCGGCCCGGTCTGCTCCTCTCCTACCCCACGCTGCTCGCGCCGGCCCCGCTCCTTTTCCTGGCGCTCGCGCTCGCGGGCGATCGCACGGTGCTCGTCCTGGCGCTGCTCTTCCGGTTGCTGGTGAGCTGCGTCGCGCGCCGCCTCGCGGGCCTGCCTTTCGCCCCGCTCCGCGCCGCGGCGCAGGGGCTGCTCGCCGATCTCACGCTGCTCGCGGCGTGCGGTGCGGCGCTCTCCTCGCGCGAGGTCCGCTGGCGCGGCCGCACGCTCCGCGTCTCACGCCGGCAGGAGGCGCGCGAGGAAACGCTCGGCCAGGTGCCCGACGAGGCTCGGACTGCGGGCGTGGACCACGGTGAACTCGTCGGAGAGAGCACCGCGCTCGAGACACCCGTCGATTCGGGCGAGCTCACGCTCGATCCCCAGCTGCTGGAGGGCGACGCCGCGCGTGACGTCGCGCTCGGCGGCGAGCGACGCGCCGAAGGAGAGCCAGAGATCGGGCTGCTCGGCGGCGCCGAAGACGTAGCGCAGGCCGACCGGCACGACGACCGCGCGTCTCGCGACGCGCGCGATCTGCGCCGCGCCGGGACGGAGCGCGAGGGCGCCGAACGGCGAGCGCTCGCGGCCCTCGGGGAAGATCCACAGGGCGCGCCCTGTGCGATCGAGCAGGCGCGCGGCATGGCGGATGGATCGGGCGCCGTCGGCCGGGTCGTCGAGGTCGACGCCGAACGCGCCGACGCGGCGAAAGAAAGGCAGGCGCCGCAGGTTCGCCGCGTCCATCATCGCATAGCCGTCGCAGGTGAGCAGGAGCTGGCAGGCGTAGAGCGCGACCAGCGCATCCCACCACGCCGAATGATTGGCGACGAGGATGGTCGGCGCCCGCGCGACGACCGCGCGCGTCTCCTCGAGGCCGGCGACGAGCACGCGTCCGAACGTCCGCTGGATGCGTGTGCGCGCGTGGCGGGCGAACCACGCATTGAACCAGCGGCTCTTGGCGGCCGTAATCACGAGGTGGGTCCATGAGCGCGCAGGCGCAGTGGCTGCTCGGCGCGGCGGTTGCGCTGGTGGTGGCGGCTGCCATGGAGCCGTGGGCGCGGCTGCTCCACGGACGCGTCTGGCACGCCTCGCTGTGGGGCATCCATCGTTCGCATCACGGGCGCCGTCGGGGCCGCTTCGAGCGCAACGACGTGCTCTCGGCCGCGCACGCACCGATCGCCGCCGCGCTCGTGATGATTGGTTGCAATCTGCACGGAGCGGCGGCGCCCGCCTGCATTGGCGTCGGAGTCGGCATGACCATCTTCGGGCTCGCCTACGTGCTCGTGCACGACGGCTTCGTCCACGGCCGCCTGCCCGTCCGCTTCCTCGCGCGCGTCGCCTGGCTGCGCCGCGTCCGTGACGCTCACGCGGCGCACCACGCGCGCGGCGCGGCCCCGTACGGATTCTTCCTCGGCACGCGCGAGCTCAAGCAAACACCTCGCGCGCCAGCCGGACCCCCCAGCGCGCAGCGGCCATCGGGCCGAGCGCCCGCATCACCTCGCGGTAGACGACGGGGTGCCGCGCGCCCGTCTGTTTGAGGAAGTCGGTGAAGCGGCGGCCGCTCATGCGATCCTTCAGCAGATCGGCGAAGTCGTCGTTGCCCATCTCCTCGAGCGCGCCGAATGCCGCGTCGAGAAGGCCATTCAGCTTCGCGCCCGAGAGCTCGCCCGAGGCCATCACCGCCGCGAGCGCGCCGGTCCACGCGTGGATGTCATCCTCGGGGACCACCGAAGGCGCCGGGGCGCGACCGTCTGCGAGCGCGCCGGCGATCGCCGCGGCCGCGGGCCCGAACGAGCGCAGCATCGAGCCGAAGCCGCAGAACGTGAGCGGTGAGTGGCGCGCGGCGGCGTCACCGACGAGCACGATGCGCGGCGAGGGAGCGCGCGGCGCGGGCGCGAGCCGCGACCACCCGGGGATGTAACCGAACGTCGGACGCACGAGCGTCGCGTCTCCCTCCTTGTACGAGGGCAGCGTGTCGAAGAAGCGGCCATAGAGCCGCGCCAGCGCGCCTTCGGGCAAGCCGCCGGCGCGCGCGTAGTAGAAGAGGTAGACCGTGACCTGGCCGGGGCGCCCGGGGAAGCCCTCCCACACGTGCTGGCGACCGAGGTCCTGGTCGGCGTGCTCGGTGGTGACGAGGATGTCCCCGACCTCGTGGTCCACCTCGCGCGGCCCGGAGCCCTCGCGGAGCCCGCGGATCACGCCGCCGACGGTCGGGCAGACGAGGTCGGCCGTGGCGTACGGGCTCGCCGAGCCGCGGGCGTCCACGAGCGCGCGCGCGACCAGCTCGCCGCGACCCCCACCCTTCTCTTGCCAGCCGACGCGGATCGACTGCGGCCCGGTGCCGTGCGCGTCGACCGACGCGCCGTCGACGAAGCGGACTCCGCGCTGCTCCGCGACCGCGCGCACGCGCTCGAGCAGGGGGCCGGCATCGACCGCGCGATCGAGGACACCGCGCACGTGCCGGGGGGCGCCGCCGTGGAAGGCGCAGAGCCCGTCGCGGTAGCGGCCCACGATGAGCGTCTCGAGCTCCTCGGCCGACACGATCCCGGCATCGACGAGCGTGACGAGCTCCTCGTCGCTGGCGTTCCACTCACGGTGCGCCGCGCCGGCGCGCGCGCGCTCGAGCACCGTCACGCTCAGCCCGAGCCGGGCGAGCTCCGCCGCGACGAGGAGACTCAGCCCTCCGCCGGCGAGCACGACGTCGACGTCGGCGGGCGTCGTCCGGTCCGGCGGCGGCAGCGAGGCATCGACGGGCCGGTGCGCGCGACTGCGGTCGAGATGCTCGATGCGCTCGACGAGCTCGTCACCCGCGCGCTCGCGCAACCGGTCCAGGGCAAAGCGGGGGTCCATCGCTCAGTTCACCGCGCCGAGCAGCGGCAGGGCCTCGGCGCTGGCGCGCTCCGAGAGCGGCTTCGCGCGCCAGGCGCGCGCCCCGAAGGCGCGGAGGACGAGCCACAGCTTGCGGCGGAGCGGCACGACCGCGCGGCGGCTCACCGAATCGAATCCGGCCTTGCGGATGTCGTTGCCGATCGCCGAGTAGACGAGGCGCGCGGAGCGGATCGCGATCCGGCAGTCGCGCGGGAGATGCGCGATCCCCGCGTCGGCGTGGTCGTAGAGCGCGTCCGCCTCGACGAGCAGCTTCGCGACGACGGCACGGATGCCCTCGCTGGCCTCCGGATGCGCGAGGAACTGCTCGCGGTCGACGCCCGCCTCGGTGAGCCAGCGCGAGGGCAAGTAGATCCGGCCGCGGCGTGCGTCCTCGCCAACGTCGCGCGCGATGTTCGTCAGCTGCATCGCGACGCCGAGGTCGCACGCGCGCGCGAGGACGTCGGTGTCGCGCTCGCCCATGATGAGCGTCATCATCAGGCCGACGGTGCCTGCGACCCGCATGCCGTACGCCCGGACGTCCTCGGCGCTGTCGTAGGTGCGTCCCTCCACGTCCCACTGCATGCCCTCGACGAGCGCATCCGGGATGGCGCGAGGGATCGCGAAGCGTTGCACCACGCGCGCGAACGCGCGCTCCACCACCGCGTCGAGCGCGCGGTCCGCGTAGACGCGATCGACCCGCGCGCGCAACGAGTCCACGGCGGAGCGCGCGGCGCGGTCGCTGCTGGCGTCGTCCACGGCATCGTCAGCGTGGCGGCAAAACGCGTAGAGCGCGAGGGTCGGCATGCGAACGCGCGCCGGCAGGAGGCGCGACGCAAGGTGGAAGGACTTGGAGCCCGCCCTCAGCACCTCCTCGAGATCGACGTCAGCCTCCATTGCCGTTCACTCTGCCGCCGTCGCCGAGATCGGTCGCGCAGCGTGGAACGCCGAGGCGTCGGGCACGATCGTGTCCAGCACCTTGGCCGAAGAGAGCACCCCGGGCACGCCGGCGCCTGGATGGGTCCCGGCCCCGACGAGGAAGAGGTTCTCGACGTCCTCGCTCTTGTTGTGCGGCCGGAAGTACGCGCTCTGGGTGAGCACGGGCTCCATTCCGAAGGCGGCGCCGCGGAAGGAGGAGAGCTGGTCCTGGAAGCCCTGCGGCGTGAGGGTCTCCGATACGACGAGGTTCTCGGCGAGCCCCGGCAGGACGGTCGCTTCGAGCAGCTGCTCGATGCGCTTGCGGTAGATCTCGCCCTCCACGGCCCAGTCCGTCCCGCTCTCGAGATGGGGCACGGGCGAGAGCACGTAGAACGCGTCACAACCGTCGGGCGCGAGCGCCGGGTCGGTCGCGGTGGGGCGGTGGAGATACAGCGAGAAGTCGTCGGAGAGGATCTTGTTGTCGAAGATGTCGTCGAGCAGGCCGCGGTAGCGCGGGCCGAGCAGGATGGTGTGATGCGCGACGTCCTCGTACTTCTTCTTCGTCCCGAAGTACCAGACGAAGAGGCTCATCGAGTAGCGCATCTTCTCGATGCGCGAGTCGGTCCACTTCTTCCGGTGCTCGGGCTCGAGGAGGTGGCGGTACGTCCAGGCGGAGTCGGCGTTCGAGATCACGATGTCCGCGTCGACGACCTCGCCAGTGACGAGGCGCACGCCGGTCGCCCGGCCGTTCTCGACGCAGATGCGCTGCACCTCGCTGTTGCAGCGGAGCTCGCCCCCCTGCCCCTCGATGAGCTCGACGAGGCCGTTCACGAGCGCGCCGGTGCCGCCCACCGGGAAATGCACGCCCCACTTGCGCTCCAGGAACGCGATGAGCGTGTAGATCGACGTCGTGGTGAAAGGATTGCCGCCGACCAGCAGCGGATGGAACGAGAGGACCTCGCGCAGGCGCTCGTTCTTGATGTACGAGCTCACGAGCCCGTAGACCGAGCGGAAGCTCTGGAGCCGCACCATCTCGGGGACGATGCGCGCCATCGACATCCACGAGTCGAACGGCACGTGGGCGAGCTTCTCGAAGCCGACGCGGAAGATCGCCTCGCTGGCGATGAGAAAGCGCTCGTAGCCTGCGACGTCCGCGGGAGAGAAGCGCCCGACCTCGCGCCTCATGGCCTCGGCGTCGCCGGTGTAGTCGAACACCTCGCCGTCGTGGAAACGGATCCGGTAGAACGGCGTCACCGGCTTCATGTCGATGTCGTCGGCGAGGCGCTTTCCGCAGAGCGTCCAGAGCTCCTCGAACAGCTGCGGCGCCGTGATCACGGTGGGACCGGAGTCGAAGGTGAAGCCCTCGCGGTGGCGCACGTAGGCGCGGCCTCCCGGCGCGTCGAGCTTCTCGAGCACCGTCACCCGGTACCCGCGCGCCCCGAGGCGCACCGCGGCGGCCAGGCCTCCGAAGCCGGAGCCGACCACGACGGCACGAGGTCGCAGGTCATCGTCGCTGGTCATGGCTTCTTTCCGTTGCACAAGGTGAAACCAAACATTAGACAATCCTTAGCATGTCGCAAAGCCGTACTCGCTCATCGATGACGAATGAGGCCCCAACGGCCAGCGTTGGACCTTACCGCATCCAGGCGGCCGCGCAGATGTGCGGCATTCCCGCCACGACATTGAGGGCGTGGGAGCGCCGCTACGGGATCCCGATCCCACGGCGCACGGCGACCGCCTACCGGCTGTACGCGGCCGAGGACGTCGCGCTGGTGAGGCGAATGAAAGAGCTCGTCGACGAGGGTGTGGCCCCCGCCGAGGCGGCGCGCGTCGTGCTCGGCGCGGCGGTCAGCGCCCCCGCAGCGGAGCCGGGCGCCTCGACGGACGCGCTCGAGCTGGCCCAGCAGCGAGTCCTGGCCGCCACGCTTCGCTGGGACGCGGCGGGCGTAGACATGGAGCTGGCGCGGCTCTCGATGCTCCTCGATGCACAAACCTTGTACGAGAAGGTCGTGTCGCCGCTGGTCGTCGAGATCGGGCGACGCTGGGAGCGCGGCGAGGTGTCGATCGCCCAGGAGCATCTCCTCATGGAGCGGCTCGAGGTGGCGGTGCGCGCGAGCTTGCGCGCGCTGGAGCGCCAGGAGGGACCGCTGGTGCTGCTCGCGTGCGTGGACCTCGAGCAGCACGTGCTCGGTATGCTGGGCGCGGCGCTCAGGTTCGCGGCGAGCGGCGCACGCACGGTGACGCTCGGCGCGATGACGCCGCCGTCGGCGATCGCCGAGGCGGTGCGCAGCATGGCGCCGCGCATGGTGGGCCTCTCGGTGTCGGTGGTGCCGCCAGGGGCCAGAGCCCTGTTCAAGGCCTACGGGAAGGGGTGCGGCGAGACCCCCTGGGTGGTGGGCGGCGCGGGGGCGGAGTCGGTCCGCGATGCGGTCGAGTCTGCCGGCGGCATCGTCGCTGTCGGCGCCTCGAGCCAGTGGAGCGCGCAGATCCGCGACTGGCTCCGGAGCTCACGATGAGGCGCACGTTCGTCGCCACGATGGCGCTTGGCGCCGCGCTGCTCCTCGGTGCCCCCGCCTCGGCCCTCGTGCCCGCTGGCGCGGTGCGTCCCTCTGCGCAGGTGCCCGACGCCGAGGACCGTGTGCTCGATCTGCGCGCGGTCAACGGCAAGCCGACGCTCGTGCTCTACGAGGACCAGGACTCGGCCAAGCTCAACGCGGCGTTCAAGGAGGACCTCTCGCGCCTCGCGCGCGGCGACCGCTACAAGAACGCCGTGGCGCTCGTGCCGGTCGCCGATCTCCAGGGCTACGACTACTGGCCCATCAAGGGCTTCGTGCGCGATGCCATCCGCAGCGAGTCCAGGAAGGTGGGCGCGACCATCTACTGTGACTGGGACGGCGGGTTCCAGCGCGCCGCCGGCTTCCGCCGCGGCACCAGCAGCGTGATGCTCATCGGTAGCGATGGGCGCGTGCGCTTCTCCTCGGAGGGTC
>JAYTHX010000483.1:0-8665 GCA_043732195.1 Polyangiaceae bacterium | reverse complement strand
CGACCATCGCCATGACCTCGGAATGTGCATCGCGCAGTCTCTTAGCGCTTCACGCTCAGCGTGCACGTGCCAATCGCGTGACGGTTCATTTCACCGTTGGCGCCACGACGGGCGCGGTCGTGGTGATCCCTGCACCCGCCCAGTGCAGCGTTGGATCGTTGGAGACGAGGCATCCCGAACCATCGGAGTTTCGAATCTCCACGATGTCACCTTGCCGTGAGAAGCCGTAGACCACGTCCTTGTAGGCGACGATCCCGAACATGCCGCCGAACGTCTGCGGCGAGCTGGCGTTCGTGCACCACGCCCCCTTCGTCACCAAACCGCGAATGCTCTTGAGCACACTGCCCGTGCCGGGCTTGATCGCTCTGATGTCGACCTCGATGAGCGTATCGACCGCCGAGCACTTTCCGCCCTTGGCGCTGCAGGTCCGCACCGTCGCGAAGCCGACCGGGTTGCCCCCGTTCGCAAGGAAGACGATGTCGCCCGAGAGCGCCCACGGGGTGTTCGTCTTCGGATCGTCGCCAAGCGTCCCGACCTGCACCGGGACGCCGCTCGTCGCGTCGATCTGGTAGAGCCCCCCCAGCCCATCGGCAGCGATGAGCACCTCGGCCGCCGCAACGGTGTTCTCGGGCGCGACCGTCAACCCGTAGAACTTCGTCTGCGGCAGGGGCCAGGTCGTCTCGCAGTGGACGACCGAGCCCTGGACGGTCAGCGGGAACGCTGCGCCTTCGCTCACCCCGTAGAGCTTCCCATCCTTCGCGACGGCGACATCGGTCATCGACTTCGCTGGCCCCTGGGTGCCGACGCAGTCGAAATCTCCAAGCTTCGTGAGCGGACCGCCGATCTGGTCGGGGTCGAGCTGGTAGAGGGACGTGTCGGTGTGCGCGTAGAGTAGAGGAGCGCCGCCAGGCGAACTGCCGGGCTTGCCGCCGTCGGCACCTCCCAGGCCTCCGCTCGCGCCGGATGCGCCGGCTTCGTCGAGTGTCTCGAAGCCGCGGTCCTGGCCCTTGGCCGAGCAAGCCGAGAGAACGAGGAGCAGGAAGATGTGAGCGCGCTGCATGGCCGGTAATGTCCTCGTGATACGCAATTGATCACGCGATCGCATCGTGGGGCGATTCCGAGATCAAGCGCGGTGCGGGCGAACATCCATCCTCGCAGCCAGCGCTGCGCACCAAATGGCATCCGCTCACCTCCAACACGCTGTCACTTTTGTTGCGTCGCTCGTCGTCGGGTGCGCGGCCATCCTCTCCGCTTGCGCTTCCGGGAACGGCGCCGCAGCCTCCAGCGACGTCGTGGACGCAAGCGCGACCACGACCACGAGCTCGTGCACGCTCTGCGTCACCAACGCCGACTGCACGGACGGACTCTGCGTCCAGCTCGGCGGTGACTCGTACTGCGCAGCGCCGTGCCCGAAGGGCGACGAATGCGGAGCCGATCGCGCCTGCATTTCGGGCAGCACGATCGAGGGCGCCCAGAGCAGCGTCTGCGTTCCGCGCACCGCAGCCTGCGGCGACGGCGCCGGGACCGGGGGCTCGCCGGCGCCTCCGCCGCCCGCCAGCGGCATGTGCGGAGCGCTCGCTGGACCGGACGTCGCGGCGATGTGCAAGGCGTGCGGCTCCCACCCCTGCCAGGCCAATGGCTGCTACGGCGGATGGTGGTGCAACACCGCCTCCGCGCACTGCCAGGCGCCTCCCACCACGTGCCTCGGCGCGGGCGACGGCGGAGCGGTCCACGTCGACGGCGGGCCGGTGGGCGGCAGCGTCGGAGCAAACGGTGGCTCGGTGTCTCGGCTCTTCTTCGCGGTGGTGGGCGACACGCGCCCCGCGGTGATCAACGACACGAAGGCGTACCCGACGCAGGTCATCAACCAGATCTACCGTGACCTCGAGGGCTCGACGCCGCGGCCCACCTTCGCGGTCTCGACCGGCGACTACCTCTTCTCGAGCGGCAACGGCACCCAGGCGGCGCCGCAGCTCGACCTCTACGAGGCCGCGCGCGCCAAATACTCGGGCATGGTCTTCGCGGCGATGGGCAACCACGAATGCACGGGCGCGGTCACGTCCAACTGCGGCGCCGGCAACCCCGATGGCGTCACCGCGAACTACGCCGCGTTCCTGAACAAGGTGCTCGCGCCACAGGGCCGAGCGAGCCCCAACTACGTGGTCGACATCAACGCGATGGACGGATCGTGGACGAGCAAGCTCGTGTTCGTCGCCGGCAATGCGTGGGGACCCGCGGACTACGCGTGGCTCGAGGGCGTCCTCGCCCGACCGACCACGTACACGATCATCGTGCGTCACGAGCCGAAGGCGGCCTCGCAGGCGCCAGGCGCCCACGACTCCGAGATCCTGATGGCCAAGTATCCCTACACCCTCGCCATCGTCGGCCATACGCACACGTACGGTCGAACAGGGGCGCGCCAGGTGACGGTCGGCAACGGCGGCGCCCCCCTGACTGGCGGCGTGAACTACGGCTACGGGCTCGTCCAGCAGCGCGCCGACGGCGCGCTCCAGGTCGACATGGTGGACTACGGGACGGGACAGCTCGACACGGCGTTTCGCTTCGCCGTGCGTGCGGACGGAAGCGCGGCGCCGTGAGCGGCGGGCGCATTCGCTGGAGAGCTACTGCAACTACCGCCGGCGCAGCGCTGGTCGGACTCGCGATCGGCGCCACCGCCGGTTTCCGGATCGTCAGCGCCCGCGCGGCGGTGCCGCGTGCGCTCGACACGTCGCCAACGACGACGCTCGTCGTCCCGCGCGCCACGTCGACGATGCAGATCGACGGGGAGCTCGAGGAGCTTGCCTGGAACGATGCGCCCGCGCGCACCGGACCGCTCCTGCACGGCGGGGAGCAGGCGCGTCCCTACTCCGATGCACGGGCCCTGTGGGGCAACGGAATGCTCTATCTCGCCCTCTACGCTGCCGACGAGGACATAAGCGCCCCGGTCACGGCGCACGACCAGCCTCTCTGGACCGGCGACGCGTTCCAGCTGGTGTTCCGTCGCGACGGGGTCGAGCGGTCGATCGACGTCTCCCCGCGCGGCACGGTCAGCGACGGCGAGCGGCGCGCCGGGGCAGCGTCCTTCGATGCGCGCTGGGAGAGCCGCGCGAAGGTCGCCGTCGACCAGGACGGGACCGTCGACGACCCTTCGGACGTGGACGAGGAATGGATCGTCGAGATGGCCATCCCCCTCGATGCGCTCGGTCTCCGCGGCGAGCCCGGCGAACGGATCGGGCTCGACGTGCGACGCTGCGACCGCGTGCGCGGAAACGACGGCACGTCGCACCGTACGTGCGCTTCGTGGGGCGATGGTTACGCGGAGCTCGAGCTCCGATGAGCTTATCGCGCAACCTCCTTGCCACGATGGCGGCAGCAGGCCTCTTCGTCCTGTTTGAGGGCTGCGGCGGCTCGTCCCTCGCGACCGTCCCCGACCCCGACGCCCCAGGCGCCACCACCGAGGACAGCTCGGCCCCCACGGACGCGGGGATCTCCACGGCGGACGGCAGCACGTCCGCCGAGGCCTCCTCCCCGCCGCCCACGGGCGACGATGGCCCTCCGACACGCATCGCCTGCACGTCCACGCTCGGCACCGGTCTCGCGCCCACGCGCCACGGGCGTCTCGATGGTCAGCTGGTGGCGATCGTGGCGCCGAACGATCAGCACTGCCCCTCCGACTATCAGCATCTGCACCTGCAGGTGGCGATGGGCGGCGCGACGTACGACATCGCCGTCAACCTCGACGGGTTCGAGGGGGAGCTCGACGCAAAGCTGCCCGGTACGCCGTTCGCCGAGGGTTGGCACCCCCTCGACCTGGACTACGTCCGCGATTTCGGCCTGCACTCGTCGTCGCTCACCCTCACGACGCCGGGCGCGGTGCGTGCTCGCGTGGAGCTGGCGCTCGCGAAGGCGAACCATATCTCCGTCTACGGCACGCCGTATCCGGGGTCCGATGGCGCGCACCTCGTTCACCGCAACGGAAAGAGCCAGGACGGCGCGCTGATCATCAACCCGCTCGCGGCGAAGGCGCACGTCATCGCGTTTCGCTTCGCGTCCGACACGTTCTGAGGAGCGAATGCGCATGCGCGGTATTCTCATTGCAGCGCTCCCGCTCGCCTTGGCCTGCGCTACCCAGCCGACGGAGGCCCCGAACGACGCCGGCGAGTCCTATCCCTCGCTCGGCTACGACGCGCGGAGCGCGGTTGACCCGCTCGCGAGCGACGCACCGCTTGGCGTGCGCGCTCGGCAGGTGTTCGGCGGCTGCCAGGGGGGGCCCGAGTCTGCGTGTCACGGCTCGGGCGCGGCGGGAACCCATCTGCGGATCGGAGCCGGGGGCGACGTCGTCAACGTGCCGTCGACCGAGCGTCCGGCGCTCGATCGCGTCACGCCCGGCGAGGTCATGACCAGCTATCTCTACTTGAAGGTCGTGGGCGACGGCGGCATCGACGGCGGGCGCATGCCGCTCGGTGGGCCGTTCGACCCACGACTGGCGCCGTTCATCGCGTCGTGGATCGAAGCGGGCGCCCCCGAACCATGATCCTCTGAAGGGTCTCGCTGGCGTCGTCCAAGAGGAGGGACCGGACACGGGACTGCCGACGATTGTATTCTGCACGGGTCTCTACCAGGACCGCGACCCCACCGCGATCGCGCCCGACGTCCTGCCCTAACCAAGCTCGTGCGGCGACTACCAGATGCCTCTTCGCGTCAGCCATCCCGTCGACGAGGTCGGCACGCAGGACTGGATCGACAGCCAGCAGCCTTGGAGCCGGTCCTCTGTGCTCGAGCTTCGCTTCGCGCGATCCATTCGGCAACGAGCGGACTGTCGCAGTCACCGCTCACCGATCGAACCAGGTCGATCCCCTCGAGGGACTGCGCCCACTTGTCGATCAGATCTCCCGCAATCACGAGCGTCGCCGTGCCGCCCGTCGAGTCGTGATTCGGAGATCAAACCGGCGCCGTGACGACATCCAGACGGGATCATGGCCGGCATCCGCGCGCGAACAGGGCTGCTCGGCTTCGCATGCTTCGTGATCGCCGTCGCGCATACGTTTCCTTTGCGGCGTCACCTCGGCCTGTTCGCGGAAGCACCGTCGCTGGGCGAGGCCTGGAAGGGGTTCGGTCCGCTGGTGGCGATCGCGCTCTGCTTCGTTCCTGCGGCCTGGTGTGCGCGCGGGGTGGCGCAGCTGCGAGCGCGGCCCTGGGGTGCATTCCTGGCAACGACGCTGCTGGTCCTGGCGCATCTCGTTCCTGCCTTCGACCATCTCCCAGCGTTCGCGCGGGACCCGTCGTGGGGTGACGGCTGGCGAGGCTTCGGCTCGGCGCTGGCTGTGGTTTGGTTCGCGGCCCCGATCTCGGCCCAAGGCCGCGTCGTCGGCGCGCTACGTCGCGGTTCGCTCCGGCCCCTCCTGGTATGGGACCGCAACGTGACGTTGCGCAGGCTCCGAGCGAGGGCCGAGGCCAGGCGTGCGCTACGATGACCACGATGCAGCACCAGCACACGCGCACGCTCGGGATGATGGCCGGAGCTGCGATTCTCTACGCCGCCTTCGCGGCCTGCACGACGACGAAGGCCTCCGACTCGAGCGCGGTGAAGTGCACGCCCGGCAATTACGTGTTCTGCCGCTGCGAGGACCGCAGCGAAGGAACGAAGCTCTGTCATCCTGACGGCGTCTCGTTCGACGATTGCAAGTGTGATGGCACGCAGCCGCCCACCACGCCCACCACGCCCGACGACGTCGACTCCGGCATTCCGAGCACGCCGCTCGAGCCTGTCGACGCCGGTCCCGTGACCGGCCCCACCATCGACGCGAAGTGCGCCGGCAAGCTCGGGCTCGTCGCGGGCGCAGCCACCGACAACGCGACGTACGTCGCCACCTACGCGGGCGCCGGCGTCTTCACCACGTCGAAGAGCGCCTCGAGCCCCGGCGTGCGCGGACCGATCACCATCCTGCCCAGCGGGACGTCGCTCGTCGCGACCTACCTCGCGCGCCTCGGCTACCTCGGTTGGACGAAGCTATCGGCCTCCGCGTGGTCGGCCCCCCAGAGCCTCGGCGACGGCACGACCGACGGCGCGGCGACCAGCATGACCGTGCTCGGCGGCGCGCTGCGCGTGTTCTATCTCGGTCAGGACGCCCGCTTCCACATGGGGTCGTACGGGACGAGCGGTTGGGACATCGCCTTCACGGCGGGGCCGGTCGCGGAGGCGAGCGGCGATGCGGGGCCGCGCACTCCCGGCAAGACCCCGCCCGTCGTGGCCACGGTGGGCAGCGCGATCACGCTCGCGTTCGCCGGCAACGACGGCTCACTCGCGCGCGAGGTGTTCTCGAGCGGCACGTGGTCGACGTTCACGAAGTTCCCGAACGCCGCTGCCTACGGTAGCGCCCCGGCCATCGCAGCCATCGATCCCGGCGGCACGCGTGACGAGCTGATGGTGTACCCCGGTCATGATCTCCTGCTGCACTTCGCCGCGCGCGATGCGGCGAACAAGGTGTGGAGCGCCGCGAGCCTGTTCGACACCGCGGCCAGCTCGAACGAGATCGCGCTGCAGGGGTTGCCGGGCGGCAAGGTGCTGCTCCTGTACAAGGCGTCCAACGGGCAGGGCTACTACGCGACGTGGTCGGCGAGCGGCGGCTTCAGCCCGCCCGCCGAGCTCGTTGCCGGGAAGAATCCAGAGCTCGCGTCGGTGCCCTCGGTGGCGCGCGGGCAATGCGGGAGCGACGCCACCGTGGCGTACGTGCAGAAGGACGGGCTCGTGAAGATCCTCCGCCTGACGGCGGGCGCGATGAGCGGACCGTTCGACGTCGGCGGGATCACGAACGTGACGTTTGCGGGCGTGGGCGAGCTCCCTTGATCCGAGCTCACGGCGAGTCGGCGATGCGCTGCATCTCGTCGCGTCGGAAGCCGGAGGGAAAGTCGCGCATGTAGGCGCGAGCGGCGGTCCGCGCGTCGCGCTCGCGGCCCTCCCGCAGCAGCGCGAGGACGTGCAGGTAGGCGAGATCCTCGGGCTCAGCAGCCTGGGGACGCGTGGTCGGCGCGGTCGCCGCCATGGGTGCCGTCGGCACGCGCGGCGCACGCACCGTTGGCAAGGGCGTCACGGCCTCGACGAGGGGCGCCGGGGGAGGCGGCTCGGGCACCTTTGCCACCACGACAGTGCTCGCAACGACTGGGGGGAGAGGACGCGGCAAGGCCCGCGCTCGCCAAGCAGCGAACGCCATGCCCGCCCCGAGGAGGAGCAGCACCGCACCCGCGGAAGCCAGCGGGCGCGACGACCACACACGCCGCTCACGACGCACGTGCCGCGCATCGAATGACGCCAGCACGCGGTGACGGAGCCGCCGCAGCGCCAGCTCGTCCGGCTCCAGCAGCGCCGCTTCGCGCAGACCACGCGCGAGGCGTTCGAGCGCCTCGGCATCGCCGGCACAGGCGACACACGCCGGCCGATGCGCGACATGACGGGTGAGCGCATGGCCCGTCAGCCGACCGTCTCGTGCGGCCTCCACCTCCCACGCGCGCGGACAACTCTCGACGCTCATCGCGCCCCTCCGTCGTAGAACGCGCGCAGCTCGCGGCGCGCATGGTGAAGCCTGGTCCAGACCGTGCCGATGGGGATGCTCAGCATCTCGGCGATCTCCTCGCATGTGAATCCTTCGACCTCGGCCAGGAGGAGAACTAGCCGTTTTGGCTCGCGAAGTGTGGCAAGACCCCGTTGCAGATCGCCCGCCGTCTCCTCGGGCACCACTGCGTTCGTCGACCAACCGAGGCGGAGCAGCGCGCGGGAGAGCCGTGCGAACGAGCGACGTCGCTCGCGCATGATGTGCACGGCGATGCCGAAGAGCCATGATCGCGCGCTCGACGAGCGCCCGTCATACGAGGCCGCCACCTTCGTGACGCGCTCGAACGTTCCCTGCACGATGTCCTCCGCGTCGTCCGCACCGGCAGAGCGCAGCGCGAAGCGCAGGAGAGCCGCGGCGTGCCGATCGTAGAGCTCACCCAAGGCGCCGACGTCGCCACGAGCGATGCGCGCGAGCGCTTCGGAATCGGCGGCGGGTGGTGCCACCAGGCGCAGGCGCGGCTGCGTCACGGCGCGGCCCACTGAAGACCGGCGCTCATGCCGAGGCTCCAGGCGGGCAGCGGCGGGAGGACGGGGTCGAGGCGGAATGTCCGACGCAGTCGCGTCGGGGAGAGCTCCGCGTCGACGCCGATCAGACCGCGCAAAGCCCCCGTACCGAAGGCGAGACGTGCGAACGGCCCGAGGCGCACGTCGGTCGCGCCGAGGGACTGTTCGCCCGCGCTCGTCTCGTAGGTCTGCGTCTCGAGTGCCAGGCGCGAGGTGAGGCCGATGTCGAGCGCGCCGAAGCCGAGCGGCGTTCGACGCGCCACGAGGAGGCCCGCACCCACCGTCTCGGTCTCGAAGGTGGAGACGAGCGGCGCCTCCTTCTGGCCGATGAAATCCCAGCGGAAAACCGTCCCCAGGAGCCACGACCCGACATGGAGTTGCGCGAACGCGTCGACCGCGAGCGACAGATACGCGTGCGACGCGAGCCTTCCCCCGACGCCGCCCCCGAGCTCGATGCTCGGCTTCGGCTCCGGCACCACCAACGTTGAAGCTTTCGACGGATCCGGCGGGAGCTCCGCGATGGGGATGGGAGACGACGGCGGAGGGACGGCG
>JAYTHX010000482.1:0-8681 GCA_043732195.1 Polyangiaceae bacterium | reverse complement strand
CGAGCCCGACGGTGCTCGAGTCCTCGCGACTGCTGCTGCTGTTGCCACTGCCCGCCGCGATCAGCAGGCCCGTGTACGCGACCATCGCGCCCGTCACGGCGAGCGTCCCGCCGCCGACGATGCCGAACCAGTTGGCCCCGTCGACCTTCAACGTGACCCTGCCGCCGGCGCTCGCCTTGAGCCGGAAGCTCGGGGTGGTCTTCGTCCCGTTGCCGCCGATCCGGTACTCGTCGTCGATCGGTAGCTCCATGTCGCACGGAGCTGCGCACGCCGTCTCGTAGTCGGTCGTGCCGCGTGGCGCGCGATAGAGGGACGTAGGGCCAGAGGCCTCGATGTGCACGAACGCGAACGGGCCGACCATTGGAGCACTGTCGGGCTCGAGCGGCGCGGGCTTCGGCGCAGGCGCCGGCGGGCGCGGCGGCGGCAGGGCAGGGGGCCGTCCGGTGTTCGCGACCACCACGCGATCGACGTCCGACCACGGCAGGTTTCGCAGCTCACCGGTCGGCGTGAGGATGGTGACGTGGTCGCCGGCGGTGATGTCGCTCACGCGTCCGATCACCATGCCTCCGCTGCGCAGGTAGACTCTGTCCACCACCGCGGGGCTCCGCGTGAGGAACGCTGGCGGCGAAGGTTCGTCGTCAGCGCGAGCGAGAGAGGGCGCAAGCAGGAGGGCGGCTGCGCAGCCCGCGTAAGCTAGAAGCTTCATGCAGGGAAGCTTGGCCACCCCGGAGCCGCCGCGAAAATGACATCGGCTGACACCGCCCGTCGGAGCGGCCGTCGCGGAGGACGGCGCCATCGCGCAGCCGCCCGTGGTGGTGCTGCTGGTACCGCCCGGCGTCGCGGTTCCCGTGCTGCCCGACGAGCTCCCCGGCGGCGGCGGCACGGGCGGGCTGCCCGACGACGACCCGAACGCGGGCGCCGGGCAATCGAAGATCATCGGCGCACCGAGCGTGTCGAGCGTGGGCGCGAAGGGGAGGCGTCCGCGGGCGCGACGGTGAAGGTCACCGGGCCCTGCGGCTTCGTCTGACCGTACTGGCAGAACGGCGAGAACTCGAGGCGGTACGTGCTGCCGACGATCAGCGGCGTCTTCGGCACCACCTTGAGGAGGCCGTCCACCGCCGGACCGACCGTGACCTGGAGATCGGTGGTCGAGGTGCCTCGATAGAGCTGCACGTCGCTCGCGGTCGCGGCGAGCGCGGTGTACGCGAAGCCTGGGAGGTTGGCGGGGATGACGGCGGCGTGGGGGCTCATCGTGGCCGGCGTGCAGACCGGGACAGGGGCGGCACCGGCGGCGGAGGCAGCCGCCAGGATGGCGAGAGTCGAGAGCCCGGGGAGCACGTTACGCAGCTTCATTCTGTGCCGGAGGCAAGTTCCGCACGCAGTGCCAGATCATGGAAACCCCGTGTTTCCGCAGGGCCAGTGCCGGATCGGCGGCGCAACCTGGCGCAGCGGAACGCTTGCGAGTTCAGCAGCATCCATGCGCGCATGACGAACCGCCTGGTCCTCGACCCCTCCCGTATCTCTCCCGCCGCGGCGGAGAAGCTCAAGACCCTCCACGCCGACGTGGTGGCCAAGGTCGCGAGCGCCGTCGAATCACGGCCCATCGTGGTGGTCGGCATGGCGCAGAACCCGCACGTGAAGAACGTGCGTAACGCGCTGAAGGCAGCGGGCCTCGAGTTCGAGTACCTCGAATTCGGCAGCTACTTCTCGGAGTGGAAGCAGCGCCTCGCCATCAAGCAGTGGAGCGGCTGGCCGACGTTCCCCCAGGTGTTCGTCCGCGGCGTGCTCATCGGCGGCGAGGACCTGACGAAGGCGGCCCTCGCCGACGGCACGCTCCAGGCGCGCGCGGCGTCGGGCACCGCCTCGCCCGTCACGTCCGTCACCGCCGAGGCCTGACGCTCGCGACCACGGCGGCCGCCTCGGCGAGGCCCCGGAGGAGCCCGTTCGACTCGTCGATCATGAGGTCCTCGGGCGCTTCCAGCCACGTCGACACCATGCGCTTGCCGGCGCTGAAGCGAGACGTCTGCCGGGCCTCCGGGGATCGTGACCGCTCCGGCGCGCCGCACGACGCGCGTGCTGGGCGGTCAGGCGGCGAGCATCATCGGGCCGAGGCCTTCGAGCATGCGCAGCGCGTCGCGTGCGGCCGGAACGCCGGAGAGGTGCCGCACGTCGTGCGAGCTCTCGTGCGTCAGCTCACTCGCGAGCTGCACGAAGGCGGCGCGTCGCTCGGCGACGACGAGCGCGCGATCGGTCTCGCCGAGCTGCGTCTCGATCCATTCCGCGATGTCCCACGAGAGCGCGGCGTGCTCGGTCTCCTCGTCGGCGACGGCGACCATCACCGCGCGGACGTCTTCGTCGGCGGCGCGGTGCTTCTGGAGCTGGGCGACCAGCGCGCCGTAGGTCTCGCGCACGCAGCCCTCGCGCGCGTTCTCGAGCGCGATCGCGAGCAGTGACGGCGCGGCGCCCTCGGCGGCGATCTCCGGCGCAGCGGGGGTGACTCCGTACTTCCGCGCCAGCGCGCTCGCAGCGCGGGCATGGCGGATCTCGTCACGCGCCGCCTGGCGGACGCGCGCGAGCAGCTCACGCGGCGCGCCGTGCGCCGCCAGCTGGCGGTGCAGGCGCCGGAACGCGGTGACGCTCGCGGCCTCGAGCGTGGCCATGCTCGCGAAGTGCTCACCGATGGGCCGCGCGTTCGCCGCGAGCGGGCCGGAGCGGAAGCCCGCGGGGCGCCGCCCCGCGACGGGACAGCTCGCCCGCTTGCCGAGATCTTCCTTGGAGAGGATCGTGATGTTGCCCGCGTAGTCGACGTGGACCAGGACCTTCAACAGCTCCTGCTCGCACTCGCCATTGACGAGGCTGAGATCCCAGCCGCCGTCGGGCGTCGCGCGGTACTCGGAGTCGGGCTTGTTGTCGTAGCTCCCGCTGCACGAGCGCGTGTAGCCGGCGTTCTCCGCGGCCCACATCGCCTCGCCGAGCGTGTCGAACGTCGAGATGAGCGCCTTGATCTCGTCGTTGGTGCGCGCGATCCCGATCGCGTCGCCGCGCGTGTAGAGGATGTACGACGTCGAGCAATCGAAGCTCGTGTACTGGCTCGCGGCGTACTGCGAGGCGCACTGCTCGCGAGAGGGCGGCAGCACGCGGAAGCCCTGCACCTTGGCGAGGCATGCGGCGCGGTCCTTCGCGCTCGCGCAGAGCGTGCCGGTCGTCTCGCCGTTCTGCCCGCTCCAGCTGTCGCCGAGCGCCTCGGGATCGGGCGCGACGTTGCCGGGCTGGTTCGGCTCGGCGCGGCGCGTGAACGCCGTCTCGGTCCGCCAGACCGCGCCGTCGAGCGCGGGCGCCGCGCGCAGCGAGGCGAGGAACGACGTCGGGTTCGTGGCCGGCTCGCACAGCGTGGTGAACCCGGGCGTGGTGGGAGGCGTCCCGTCTTTGGTCCCGCCGTCGCCGTCGGACGAGCTGAGGGTCGTGCCCGCGCCGCCGCACGCGGCGCCGCCGACGACCGCAGCGCCCACGGCGGCCGTCGCGAGGAGGATGTCAGCGAAGATTCGACGGAGCCGCGTTTCGGAGGGGCGACGCATGCGCCAGCTACCGCAACGACTGTGCCGTCGTGGGCCTCGAGAAAGTCGCGTCACATCCGTGGTCTAGCCGCTGAGCACTGTGCCACTCTGTGCAGGTAAAGACAGCCGCGGCACGCCGGCACGACGTGGCTCAATCGTAGGGGTGCTGGTCGAACGAGCCGACGTCCGACTTGTCGTACGGGTGCATGTCGAGCTCGGCGTTCTTCGGTCCAGGCTCCCCGATGGCTTCACCGCTCGCGCCCCAGGTGGGCGCGAGCACGTCGGTCGCGTCCGGCGTCATCGGCGCCTGCGCCGCCGCTTCGTGCCGGGGTGGATTTCTACCGGCGAGGCGCGCGCACGATCTTGCCTGCGCCCACCTTCTCGGCGGCCGCCACCACGTCCGGATTGGGGAATCCGTTCACGAGCGCCTTCACGTAGTCGCCTCCCTTGCGGGTGTCCTTGACCGCCCCGAAGGCGGCGGCCGCGACCAGGCGCGCGGGCAGCGGGGCGAGCGCGGGCGGAGGATCCTCGGTGGAGAGGATGGCGCGCGCCTCCTCGACCTTTCCGTTCGACGCCACGGCGTACGCCCGCAGCCACTTCACGAGCGGGCCGCCGACGTTGGGATACGCCTTGAACAGCGCGCCGACCTCCGAGCCCTTGTTCAGCGCGACGAGCACGAAGACGCGCTCGGCAAGCGCCCGCACGGTGACGGTGCCGCCCTCGAGCGCGCGGCGGCTCAGGCGATCGGCGTCCTCGTTCTTGCCGTCCCAGCGCGCGAGGCGCGCGAGGCGGATCGCGCGGCTCGCCTTGGGCTCGGTCTTCCACTTCGCGGCGATCTTGTGCGCGAGATCGACATCGCCGGTGTCGAGCGCGAAGTCCATCGCCACGAGATCGGCCCACGGGCTCTCGTCGTCGGCGAGGTCGAGCGCCTTGTCACCGCCGAGGGCCTGCGGGTTGCCGGCGAGCAGCTGCTGGCCGCGCACGAGCGGGACGAGGAACGGCAGCTTCTTCGCTTCCTCGGGCAGGCCGTCGAGCGCGGCGCGCATGCGCTCGCCGTCGAGCTTCTCGTACGCCACCGCGGCGGCGACGATCGCGACGTCGGGCGAGGTCGCGGGCAGCTCCTCGGTGGCCTTCAGCGCCTCGTCGAGCCGGTTGCCGAGAAGCGCCACGCGCGCCGCGAGCATGCGCGCCGGCGGATACACTGCAGAGTAAGAGACCGCGGTGAGCGCGCCCTTGCGCGCTAGCTGCTCGTCGCCCGTGGCGAGCGCGATGCTGCCGAGCCACGCGGCGATGCCCGGGGTGTCGGCGACCGACAGGCCCTTGGTGAGCGCGATCTTCGCCTCGTCGTTCTTGTGCTGCTCGATGGCGAGCAGCGCGCGCACCGCGGGGCTCACTGCCTTCAGAGGCGTGGGGAGCGCGTCGCCCTTGTCGGCGATCTCCTTGGCCTCGGGCGGCGGCTCGCCGCGCATCGCGTCGCGCGCCCAGGCGAGCGCCACGAGCGTCGTGCCCTCGAGGCGATCCGGGTACTTTGCACGGAGCTCCTTCGCCAGCTCCGCCGCGCGGTGCGGGTCGCCGTCCACGGCGGTGGCGCGGGCGAGGAGGATCTGCGCGATGACGAGGTCGGGGTCGAGCTTCACCGCGGCCGCGTAGCGGTCAAGTGCGCGCGCGTCGCCCGCGCGCTCGAAGGTGGCGCCGGCGACGAGCTGATACCACGCGTCGTCGTCGGACTTGCCGTCCCACTTCGCGATGGCGCCCGCCGCGCCGGCGGTATCGCCCTGGAAGAGGAACGACGCGACGTAGGTGAACGCGAGGCGCTTCTCCTCGACCTGGACCTCCTTCGCGCGCACCGTGGCGTCCTCGAACGCGACGTTCTCGCCGCCCTTGAGCAGGCCCACCATCGCGCGCTCGTGCAGCCACGTCAGCGCGGCGTGGGGCGAGCGAGACTCGAGGTCGAACGCCTTCGCGATGGTCTGCTCGCTCGGCTCGAGCACCTTCGCGTCGCTGGAGCGCAGGTTCTGATCGACCTGGGCGAGCAAGCCCTCGGCCTCGACGTGCGCCTTCGCGCGCTTGTCGTTCACGTACCAGTACGCGCCGCTCGCGCCGCCCACGATGAGGAGCGCGAGCGCGATGAGCGAGGCGTAGCTGCCGATGCGCCGCTTGCCCCGCTCCGGGCGGTCCCACGCGAAGACCTGCGGGCGCACCGACCCCTCGGGCTCGAACACGCCGGAGATCTGGAGCGCCTCGAGCACGTCCCGCGCCTCGGGCATGGCCTGCCCGTTCGCGCCGACCGGCGTGGGCGGCTTGGCGGGCACGAGGAACGGGTTCACCGGGAGCTCGGGCGGGGGCAGCGGCTTCGCCGCCGCGGCGCGCGAGGACGGAGGCAACGCGACGTTCGCGGTCTGCGGCGCGGCCACGCCGAACGGATCGTTGGCGTCGAACGCCGGGAGGTCGAAGGCGTTGCTGAAAAAGTCCGGGGCCGCGCCGGCGGCGGGCGCGGGGGCCGGTGCGCGTGGCGGGCCGTTGGCCGCAGGCAGCGCGGGACGGCCCGCGGCGGGGGGGGGGGCGCGCGCCGCGAGGGCCGCCTTCACCTCGTCGTTGTTGCGGATCTGGGTATCGATGTCGTCGTCCGAGACGTCGGGCCGCGCGCCGGATCCCGCGCCGGCTGCGCCGCGGAGCTCGTTCGCGACCCGCCCGATCTCCTCGGCGACCGCCATCATCCCCGAGGAATGCTGGGTGATCACGAGCTGCCGTGCGCGATCGAGCCACGGCTCCGCCGAGCCGTCCTTCACGCCGAACTGGAGCGCGCGCTCGAGCACCTTCTCGGCGCGCTCGGCGTCACCGCGGCGCAGCAGCACCTCGCCGAGGAGTCGATAGATGTCGCCGTCGCGGGGGGCGAGGCGGCCCGCGGCGATGAGGACCTGCTGCGCGTCGTCCAGCCGACCGGTGTCGGTGTACATGCGCGCGGCGGCGGTCAGCGCCTGGACGTCGAGCTGGCGCGCCGCATGGCCACCCACGATCTCGACGAGGTCCACCCGTTTCGTCCCGCGGAGCGCGTCGCACATGGCGACCGTCTGCGAGACGTCCGGGTTCTTCTGCCATCTGGCATAGAGCTCCTCGATCGACACCGGCACGGGCACCGTCAGAGTATCGAATTTTGGAGCTTTGTGTGCAGCATCGACCCGCGCGAGACTAGCACCCATGAACGACCAGACGTTCGAGCATGGCCAGCGGTTCGAGCGCGGCGAGGTCACGGGCGAGGTGCGCCTCGGCAAGCTGGAGGCCATGTACGAGGAGCTCTACGCGGAGGTGATCGACGACGGGATCATCACGCAGGAGGAGCGCAACCAGCTCGACAAGATGGCCGACAACCTCGGCCTCGATCGCGAGCGCCTCCGGCGCCTCGAGCAGGCACTGCAGGCCGCCTACGAGGCGCGCAACCGGATCGTCGTCAAGGATCTCTCGATGGATGACTCGTCGCCGCCGGCGACCATCATGCCCCTCGAGCCGGCGACCGACCACCGCACGATGGCCCTCGAGCGGCGCATCAAGCATCTCGAGACCCGCATCAAGGACCTCGAGACCGAGCTCGAGGACGCGCGCTCGCACGTGAGCGTCGAGGTCGACTTCTCGGAGCACGCCGCCTCGCTCATCTCGCCGCCCCGTGACATTCCCGACGAGGATCCCGCCGAGCTCGCGCGCCGCGTCCGCCACGACCCGCGGGACGACGCCTCGCTCCATGCGCTCTACAGACTCTACAAGAAGGCGGGCGATCTCGATCGCCAGTGGTGCGTCACGCAGGTGCTCGCCTACCTCGGCGTCGCCGACGCCGAGGAGCAGGAGATCTATGGACGGCACCGCGAGGCGGCGCTCATCCGGCCGAGCGGCTCCGTCACCCAGGAGGCGTGGCGCCGGCTCGTCTCGCATCCGGAGGAAGAGCCGCTGATCGGCGAGATCTTCTCGGTCGTCGTGTCGGCCGTCCTCATCGGTCGCATGTCGGCGCTGCGCCGGGACAAGCAGCTCATCAAGCTCGATCCTGCGAAGCGCCAGGACCCGGAGAAGACCACCATCCAGGCCGTACGCTGCTTCCACTGGGCCGCGCAGATCCTCGGCATGGTCTCGCCGCCGCTCCACGCCGACCCCGATTACCCGGGCTTCGTGGAGATGGTGCCGGGCGTCCCGCCTGCGTCGCGCATCGGCGCCGTCGCGCTCTCGGGACGCAGCGCCGCCGAGCTCGCGTTCCTCGCGGGGCGCCACCTCGCCTGCTACCGCGAGGAGCATTTCGTGAAGATGCTCGTGCCGCAGGCGCGCGGCCTCGAGGACATCTTCCTCGCGGCGCTGTCCATCGGCAACCCCGGCCTGCCGCTCAGCGCGCAGGTGAAGCAGCTGGTCGTTCCGATCGCGAACGCGATCGAGCCGATCCTCGAGCCAGCGGCGATCGACCGGCTGCGCGGTCACTTCCTGCGCTTCGTCGAGGAGGGTGGCCGCACGAACCTCCAGCGCTGGACCACGGCGGTCGACCGCAGCTGCGCGCGCGCGGGCCTCTTGCTCGCGAACGATCTCAAGGCCGCGCACGCGATCTTCGCGCTCGAGGATCCGACGCACCTCGGGGAGAAGATGGACGATCTCATGAGCTTCGTCGTCTCCGACCGCTACGCGAAGCTCCGCCGCCAGATCGGCATCGCCATCGCCCCGCCGAGCTGATCCCGCACGAGCAAGATTCGCGCGAGCGGGGGCTACCCGCAGCGGTGCCAGCCTTGCGGGGTGGGGAAGGCGCTGCAGTGGGAGCAGTGCGGCGTGTTCCAGTAGAGCGGCGTGCAGCAGCACCAGCACGCGAAGGCGGGGCCGTGCTGCGAGGCGGCATGCGTGACGTACGAGTCGTACGTCACGGCGTGCGGCGGCGGCGGCGTGGCGTGGCGTTCGCGGGGTGATGCGAGGGCGAACGGCGGAGCGTCGGTCGCGTGGACGGACGCAGCACCGGCGGGTGCTCGTGCGAGCGGACGATGCCGCTCCCCGCCGCCGGCACCACGCGCGTCGACGGGGCGCGCGCGGACAGAGCGAGCACGTAGAACGCGCTCTCGCACGACTCGATGACTTGCAGGTCGCCGATGTTCTCGAGCGCGCCATCGG
>JAYTHX010000481.1:0-23323 GCA_043732195.1 Polyangiaceae bacterium | reverse complement strand
CAGCTCCACCGCGAGATGCCGCCGCGAGACCAGGGGGTCGTCGAGGCGGAGCTCGCAGGTCGAGCTTCGTCCCACGTAGACTCGCGGCGGCGAAGCGTCGTCGATCAGGAGCGATTTGCCAGAGTCCGGGCCTTCCACCACGAGCAGCTCGAAGGCGCCCACGAAGGGCGCTGTCACACGCGCGCTCACCGTCGTTACGCCCGTCGTCATGCCCGAAGTTTACCTCACTCCACGTCGCATCGTTGCCGCGCCGTGTATCGTGAAACGGAGGTCGACCGATGATGCGGATGAAGAGGCGGCTCGGCGTCGCGTTCCTCGCGTCCCTCACCGTGGCCAGCACATTGCCCGCGCGACCGGCGCGCGCCGAGAACTCGCTGGCCGCGTTGGCTTTCCGCGAAGGTCGCGACGCGCTGCGCGCCGGAAACTACGAGCTGGCGTGCACGAAGTTTGCCGCCAGCGAGGAGGCCGAGCCTTCTACCGGCGCGCGCCTCAACCTCGGTGACTGCGCGCTCCGTCAGCATCACTACGTGCAGGCCGAGGCGCTGTACCACGGCGCCGCCCTCCTCACAGACGGCGAGAAGCGCGCCTTCGCCGAGCAGCGCGCCGCGTCTGCGCGGGCGCTCGCCGGCACGCTGCGGTTGCGCTGGGCCAAGGTGAAACCGACGGGGGTCCGCGTGGAGGTCGACGGCAAGACCGTCGACACACCTGCCGACTTGGCGGTCGACCCGGGACGCCACCTCATCCACGTCATCGCCGCCGCTGCAGACGCATCACAGACCGTCGACGTGGGCAGCGGCGCGACCGCGGATGTGCCGCTGGCCGCACCGTCTCCGCCTCCCGTCGTCATGAGCGAGCCCGACCGCCCGCCGCGCGCCGACCCGGTCCGCACGACGCGTTCGCCGCTGCCGTATGTGCTCTTCGGCGCGAGCGGGCTGGCGCTCGCGGGCGGCATCGTGACCGGCATCGTGGCGAAGGGCGTGCGTGACGACATCGATACGGAGTGCGACGGTGCGAAGCCCTGCGCGGCGGCCACCTTTGCCCGCGCCGACGTGCAGGCGGACTACCACCGGGCCAAGACCTACGCGCTTGCGAGCACGCTTTGCTTGGTCGGCGCCGCGGTCACGCTCGTCGCTGGCGGCGCGGTGTGGCTCGTCACTTCGCCGACTCCGACCGGCGCGACGGCGTCGATCGCCGGGCGCTTCTGATACGCCGCGTGCGGCTAACGCTCGTCCATGAAGTCGGGACGGCGCGACGGCGCCGCCGTCGCCGGTATCGCGGTCCGCGGGGGGCGTGCGGGCGCTGCCGGCTTCGCGCGCGTCGAGCCGATTGTCGGGGGCGCCGGCACGGCGAGCAAAGGAGCGACGACCGGGCTCCTCGCGGCGGTCGCCGGATCCACGGCCGCAGCAGGCAGGAGCGTTGATGAGAACGGCATCGGCGTCGCAGTGGTCCCCGCGTTCAGCGGACGCTCGGCCCGCTTGCTCGTCGTTCGCAGCGCCAGCACGCCGGCCGCGCCCAGCAGGACCGCGACCACCCCGAGGAGCCCGAGCGCCCGATTGCCCGTGGCCCTACGCTCGCGCGGCTCGCGGCCGGGCTCGGCCGAGGCAGGCGCGTTGCTCTGCGCGGGCGCCATGACGAGAGGCGCTGGCGGCACGGTATACCCCCCCTGCACCGTCACGGATGCGCGGGGAAGAGGCGGCGCCACGAGCGTGTCCTGAACGAGCGGCAGCGTGTCCTTCGGCACCGGCGCGTCGAGACGGACCGGCAGCGCTTCGCCTCTGCACTGCTCGAGCGCCTCACGCATCTCTCGCGCGTTCGAGAAGCGATCGCCCGGCTCGAAGTTGAGCGCACGATCGAGCACGTCGCCGAAATGGCCGGCGAGCGCCTCGGCGAACGTCGATGCGGGAGGCAGCGGCTGTAGCGCCGCCATCGCGAGCTCCTCCGACGTCGTGATCGCGGACCTCAGACGACCGCCGATCATGAGCGAAAGCCCGCTCGCAGCCACCGCCCACAGGTCGCTGCGCGGGCCCACGAGCTCGTGGCGTCCGCGCGCCTGCTCTGGCGCCATGAAGGCGGGCGTCCCGATGACCACGCCGCTGACCGTGGCACCTGCGCGGGGGCTGGATTCGACGAGCACCGCAATGCCGAAATCGAGAAGCTTGAGCTCCCCGCTCGTCGTGCGGAACATGTTCGCGGGTTTGACATCGCGATGGACGACGCCCACGTCGTGCGCAGCCTCGAGGATCTCGAGCAGGCCGAGCATGACGTCGAATGCTTCGCGCATCGTCAACGCGGCCGCACGACCGTTGGCGTGACCCTCGAGCGACGTGCCGTGAAGTCGTTCCATCACCAGGAACGGGCTGCCGTCGTCGGCGCGACCATCGTCGATGACGCGTACCGCGCCGTCGTGCGGGACCTTGTTCGCGATGTAGCCCTCGCGCAGGAAGCGGCGAACCAGTGACTCGTCACGCGCCGTCTCAGGCAAGAGCATCTTGATCGCCGTGCGATGACCGTTCCGGTGGGTCGCCGCGTAGACCGCGGCCATCCCGCCGACCCCGAGGACCTCTTCGAGTGTCCATTTGTCGGCGACGCACTCGCCGAGCCGCGCGCGCGGATCGTACCGCTCCTCGGCGGTGTCACTGTTGGTCGCCAACGACATCCGACGTCTCACGACGGTACCACCGAACCCCCGGGCACGACAGCGCTCGACCTCGAGATCGCGACACGCGCGGCGCAGTGAGACGTCGACGTCTCACCGCGCCGACGCTCTGCGCGCGCGCGGCGGCGTCCCCGCGCGAGAGCGCGAGAGGCACGGCGGATGCTTCTTCCCGGGTCGATGAACTCTTCGCTCGCGACGCTCTTTTGTTTGACCTTGGCTTCGACGGCGGGATGCGGAGGTAAGGCCGCGTCCGAGAGCGGCGCGAGCCCCGCGCCGCCAGGCAGCGCGCCGACACCTGCGGAGGTCGGCGACCACGGCTTCGGTGAGGCCGAGGCGGGCTGGCCCGAGACCATCGAGACGACACCGGCCTGGCCGTGGTTCGGGAGCGCGGGATCAGGCGTCGTCATCGCGCCGCGATGGGTGGCGCCCGCACGCTTCGGATGCGCGCGTCGCGTCTATGTCCGGACCGAGCCCCAACGCGACCTCGCACCCGGTGACGGCCCGCGAGTAGCCTACGGAACGACGCTCGACGAGACGTGCAGCCCCCCTGGGGCGACGATCGCGGTGGTCGACGAGCCCGGCTACGACCTCGCGCGCGTCTTCACGGGATCGTGCGAGAAGGGCTTCTCGTTCGAGACCACGAGCACGTTGATGGCGTCGGTGAGCTTCGCGCCCTCCGTCGCCTGCGCAGCCTTCGAGGCGTCGAGGACGGCGGCGGCCGCCGCGGCGACGCGCCGCCGCCAGCGCGTCACGCTCCGGCTCGTGAGCGTGGGGAACCCGTCCGTCGGCCAGACATCGGTTGTCGAGGTGACCGCGTTCGAGGAGGCTGATCCGGACAGCCGCTACGGCGTGACGGAGCGATGATGGGCCGCGCCTCCTCGAGCGTCGTTCGGCGCTTGCTGGAATCGGCGCTGGTCGTCGCCGCCTGCGCGGGCTGCAGCGCGGTGCTCGGGATCGAGGGCTACCCGGGCGCAAGCACGGTGGAGCCGGTCGACAGCGGCGCCGCGTCGGGGAAGCACGAGGTGCCGTCCGCGCCCGCAGGCTGCGATACCGCGCTCGGGCCGAGAGACGCGCCGGCGTGCGTCGCCGATGGCTTCGGCGTGTTCGTCGATGCCGCCCGGGGCTCGGACCAGGGACCCGGCCCGCGCGCCTCGCCCCTCAAGACCAGCTCTGCGGCCATGCAATGCATCTCACGTTGCGCATCGCGCCCGAGGCGCTGAAGCAGATGGACGCGTTCCTGAGCCCGCACGGAACCATCGTTCATCCGTGCAACGGCGTGTGCCGAGAGGCGCGATGATCGTTGGATGTCTTGTTGGCGATGAATGTATGTAATTGGCATTCGTCCATAGGTAATGAAAAGTGCCATTACGATGTTGTCGATGGTCGGCACCGCCTTCGTTGCTTTCGCAAGCATCGCGGGATGTTCCGGGCAATCGAGCCCGTCGACCACGACGCCGGACTCCGGGCCTGCAACGACGCGCGCTGCATCGACATGCGACGCTGCGTGTGACGAGCAGCTGACCGGCTGCCCGGAGGCCGGCGCGGACTGGCTGGCGACCTGCAAAGCGGTCTGCGCAGAGATCTCGAGCCAATGCGAGCCCGAGCAGGAGGCGTACACGAAGTGCGAGCACGCCGTGGGCTGGACATGCGCGGTCTCCACCATCCCGAGCGAGAAGAACGCACCTTCCCCCGCGCCCAAGGACAAGACGAAGTGCCTCGACGAGGCGAGAGCCTTCGGCAAGTGCACGGTCGGCAAGTGACCCGCGCCTCGCACTTGCGGCGGAAGAGGCCGGGTGTGGCCGCGCGCTCGCGATCTCCCTAAGATATCGAGATGCCGCCGACTCCACTGCGCGCCCGCTTGCTGACGATGGCGGCGCTGCTCGGAACCGGAGCCTGCGCGGCCGTACTCGGGCTCGACGACTACCCGGGCGCCAGCGTAGCTGCGGTCGGCGATGCTGGCTGCGCGAGCTGCAGCCCTTTCGGTCGTTGCGTCGACGCTCCCACGGGCGCGCGATGCGAGTGTGACGAGAGCCACGCCGGGCCGACGTGCGACGCCTGCGGACCTGGCTTCGAGAGCGACGCCGGCCAATGCCTCGCCGTCTGCGGTGGCGTGACGTGCCCGCTCCACGCGCGGTGCGACGGCGCTACCTTCTGTCGCTGCGTCACCGGGTACCAGCTGGAGAGCGGCTCGTGCGCCTGGCGCGGGGGACCGCGCGACCCGGGCTTCACCGGCGATCCTGCGGCGTGGTCCACGCCCGACGGCGCGGTCTTCGACGCCTCGTTCGACGGCGCTCTCTTCAGCCCCGGGCTGCTCCGTGCGCCGATGGGCTCGGTCGAGCAGACGTTCGACATGCCTTCCTTCGCCGAGTCAGAGCCGTTCGCGCTCGACCTCGCTTTCCAGACGGTGTGCCCGAACTGCGCGTACGCACCCGTTGCGGAGGTGGGCACGGGATCCGCGTTCACGTCGGCGCCGGCGGGACCCGGCCCGCGGCAGGCGAGCAAGGGCATCTGGCGCGCGCACCTGTGCCTGGGCGACGCGGCGTACGGCGCGCAGAGCTCCCTCTTGCTGGGCGGCACGCTCGACCCGAACGGCTTTTACTTCGACGACCTGCGGTACACGCCCGACCCGACCTGCCCGCGGCCAGGGGAGGTCGTGAACGGCGATTTCGAGCTCCGCGGCGGCTGGATCCCCACGTCGCAGGCGGGGATCGTCGCCGGCATCGGCAGCCAGGCGAGCCGCGCGGCCCAGCTCGGGGCGCCGAGCGGCGCCGACTGCGGCGAACGCAAGATGACAGGTCGGTTCTCCGTGCCCGCCGCGATGAGCAGGCCCGCCGTCGAGCTCGCGCTCCTTGCGCCCATCGGCATGACGGTCGACCTGCTCGTCGAGGACCGGCCCGTCGCCACCCTGGCCGGCGCAGGAACCGAGAACGTCGAGACGATCTGCATGAAGCCTTGGATGCGCGGGCTCTCGACGACGCTGGGCCTGCAATCGAGCTGTACGCCCGGGGTCGCGGTGATCGACGACGTCCGTGTCGTCGATCGCGCGAGCTGTCCCCTCGGCGCCGCCCTCACCGACGGCGATTTCGAGAACGCCGGTCGCATCACCGTCTGGTCTTCGTACCGGGACAACAATGGCGGACGCGGAAGCGTCCTGCACGACGGCTTCGACGCGCACGCCGGCACCGGCTACCTGAAGCTCGTCGGCGACGGTCTGTGCATCGCCAGCGTCACGCAGGACATCCAGGTCCCGCTGCCAGTCGGCGCGGCGGGGCCCGCGGTGAAGCTGTGGGCGAAGGGCTCCACCACGGGGCGGCTCGAGGTAGCAAGCATTCCCGTGAACGTCACGTCGACGTACGCTTCCTACACGTTCTGCCTGCCACCTGAGCGCGCAGGTCGCCGCTTTGATCTTCACGTCGGAATGCGCTCGCAGGAAAGCACGTTCGGTTGCACTGGCTCGGCGTTCGTGGACGACGTCCAAGCAACGACCGACCCTTCCTGTCCCGCACGGTGAGCCATCACGACGCGATCGGACGCCCCGGTGCACTTCGTCCACGACGTCTTCTGTCGGTTCGGCCGCCCACGCGAAGGTGGCGACCCGACGATCGTGCCGCGCAGACGTAGGGTGAGCTTTGCGCCCGTCACACTCGCCTGAAGAATGCCGCGCTCGCGAGCCCGATGCCGGGGGGCTTCCTCGGGGGGTGGGGAGGGGATACCGGGCTCGACATCGCGGGCGATCGCCTCCCCGTCTTCGCCATCGCGGCCGGCTCGCTCGACTACTCGGAGTGGGGCCACACGCGGTGGACCACGGGCAGGGACACGGCGTTCAGCGTGCGCCTGAAGCTCGACGAGCCGATCCCCTGGGGCGAGAGCGGAGAGCGCAAGATCACGCATGTGTACTACACGCATCTTTCGAAGGTCGAGCATCCTTCGTGAGCACGAGGTGAGGAAGGTGCTGGGCAATTACAAGAATGGCGTGCGGCTGCCGTAGTCAGAGCGGGCGCATCCGATACTGCGCGCCGCGGCTCCGGAGGCTCCGCGCACGCCGCGAGCATGCCGCTCCCGCTCCCCAGGATCCCCCGCGCGTGCCGCCCCCCGCCGTGCCTTCAGCGCACGCCCTTGAACCCCTTGACCACGTCCTCGAGGCGCTTGTCCTCGCCGTCCTCGAGCAAGCCCACCGCAAGCACGTTCAGGCGATCGGGCTGCGCGAGCAGCTCCGCCATCTCCCGCAGGCGCTTCGGCGTCACCGCGCGGTTCGCCGCGAGGCGCGCCTCGGGCGTCTCGAAGCGATCGAAGAGATATCCGCCCGCATAGAAGCCCGCGAGCTCCTCGGGCGAATCGGCGACCGCCTGGATCTCCCACGTGTTGCGCCGCCGCGCCTTCTCGACCTCGGCCTCCGTCGGCCCGTTCTTGGCGAGGTCGACGAGCAGCTCGAGGATCTCCTTCGTCACCACCGAGGTGCGCGAGTGCTGCACGCCCGCCGCGAAATCGAGCACGCCGTCGTCCTCGTAGCCGTCGAACGAGGCGCCGACGTCGTAGCAGAGCCCCTTGGAGTCGCAGACGCGGTGGTAGAGGCGCGTCGACATGCCGTCGTCGATGATGCGCATCAGCATGTCCATTGCCGCGCGGTGCTCGGAGCGCTCGGGCACGGCGCGGAAGCAGACGCGCAGCTCGGTCTGGCTGGAGACGTTCTCCACGATGTCGAGGCGCGCCTTCTTCTGCTGGTGCGTCGGCGCTTCGGACGTGACGAGCTCGCCCTTCGGCAGCCCGGCGAAGCACGTCTCCGCGAGATCGAGGCAGGCCTGCGCTTCCACCGCGCCGGAGAACGCCAGCACGCTGTTCGCGGCGTTGTAGTGCCGCGCGTGATGCGTGCGCAGCATGGGCTTCGTGAAGGAGCGCACGCGCTCCTCGTCGCCGGTGATGGTGTAGCCGAGCGGGTGCGTCGGGTAGATCATCATCCGCGTGAGGTTGTCGGCGTCGACCTGGCGCCCTTCGTCGTCGAGGTCCTCGAGGATCTCCTCGCAGACGATGCCCTTCTCGATCTCGATGTCCGCGAAGATCGGGTGAGCGATGACCTCACCGAAGAGCGCGCTCGACGCCGCGATCGACTCGGCCGGCGCCGTCACGGAGAAGACGCCGAAGTCGGTCTGCGTCGCCGCGTAGAGGTATCCGCCGAGGCTCTCGAACGCGTCGTTGACCTCGTGCGCGGTCCTCAGCTCCGGCGTTCCTCGGTAGAGCATGTGCTCGAGGAAGTGGCTGAGCCCGTTGGTGGTCTTGTTCTCGAAGCGCGAGCCGACGCGCACGTAGAGCGCCACGTGCGCGCGATGGAGCTGCGGCTGCGGCGCGACGACGACGCGCAGGCCGTTGCCCAGCGTGCCGACATGAAACGGACGTTCGCCGCCCAGGTTGGTCAAGGCCCTTCGTCTTCTTCCTGGGAGGTCGCGCCGGCGTCCGACTTGGCGCCGAGTACGTTGTTCTCGTCGATCTTGATCTCGGCCTTCGCCGCCTCGCGGAGGCGGCGCGTGTAGTTGCCGAGCGCCTCGACCTGCTTCGCGAAGAGCTGCCCCTGCATGTACTGGTCGCGCTCCTTCTCGAACTCCGCGGCGGTCGCCGGCTTCTGCTCCTTGAGCGAGACGACGAGGAAGCCGTCGTCCGTGCGGATGGCCTCCTGCACGACGTCGCCTGGCTTCGCGGAGAACGCGAAGCTCGTGACCGCCTGGGCGGCCTCGGGCGAGATGGCGGGGATGGGATCGCCGCCGCGGTTGAACGCGCTCGACGTGAGGAATTGCGGGCGCTCCGGGTCGGTCTCCGCGGTGTACTCCGTGGCCTTCGGCTCCTCGGAGCCGGCATCGGCCGAGGCCTTCTTGGCGGCGTCCGCGCCGGCGTCACCGGGGGTGGGGAGGGGGGGGGTGAGGGCGGGCTTGGCCGCGGGCTTCACCGCGCCGTACTGCGCGATGACGGCCTTGAGCGCGTCGTCGCCCGACTTGCCGGCCTTGAGGTCGACGGCGATCTTCGTGGCGGCGGCCTTCGCGAGATCGAGCGACCTCGACTGGCGGTACGCCTTGAGGACGTCCTCCTTGCTCGCCTCGTCACGCTTGATGACGTGGTAGCCGAAGCTCGTCTCGACGAGGTTCGGCACCAGCGTGCCGGGCGGCACCGACTCGACGGCCTTCTTGAAGGGCTCGACGAACTGCTCGACCATCTCGCCGGGGTACATGCCCCCTTTGTCCTTGCTGCCGGGATCGTCGGAGAACTCCTTCGCGAGCTTCGCGAAGTCCTCGCCCTTCTTCACGCGGTCGAAGATCCCCTGGGCCTTCGCCTTGGAGACCTCCTTGTCGCCGGCGAACTTCACGAGGATGTGGCGGACCGGGACCTTGATCTGCGCGAGGTTGATCTTGTCCCTCTGCCAGGCCTCGAGGTCCTTCGCGTCGGCGGAGATGCCGTATTTCTCGATCCAGCTGCGGCGCACGACGGCGTAGCTCACCGTCGAGGTGGTGCGCTCGGTCTTGAACCGATCGAGCGCCTCGTCCTCGGCGATGCGCACGGGGCCGCGGATGAGATCGCGCATCTTGCCGGCGAGGAGCTCGCGGCTCTGCCACTCGCGGAACTCCGCGGGCGAGCGGCCGGTGATCTGCTTGACGAGACGCTCGTAGGTCTTCTCCTCGAACTTCTTCGTCTTGGGGTCCTTGAAGCCCACGTTGATCTTGCCGTCGTCGATCCCCATGCTCCGCTGCAGCTGCGCCTGATCGCTGGGCAGGCTCACGAGAATGAAGCCGTTGAAGATGCTGTCGGTGACCTCCTGCGGCTCGACGGTGAGCCCGAGGCGCTGCGCCTCGACCACCAGCAGCTCGCGCTCGATGAGGCCCTCGAGGACGATGCGCGAGGCCTGGGCCTGCTTCATTCCTCCGGTGCCGCGCGAGAACACGAGGCGATAGGCCGCGCGATGCGCCTTGGGCTCGATGCAGGAGCCGTGGATGCGTGCCGCGCACGCCTCGCTCACGGTGCCGAGCTTCTTGCCCGCGCTCGGGTTGAAGCCGAGCACGAACACCAGGATCATCCCGACGATGATGATCCCGTAGATGATGGACGTGAGTCCCTTTTGCCGAAAGAAGTTGAGCATTCGCGGGCCGCGCTCATAACACGGCAGCCCGGCGAGTTCTATCAGGTGCGCGCAGGGACCGCGGCGACCGCTTTTTCGAGCGAGAGTGCGAACTTGAGCACCGGGATAGCGTCCTCGAACGTGGCCACCTCGCGCGCGAGGAAGACCTCGTAGAACGTGTCGAGCGTGCGCTCGGGGTCGGCCGGATCCTTCACCGTGTTGAGGTTGGTCGAGACCTCGGCGAAGCCCTCGGCGGTCGCCGGCTCGGCGAGCTTGCGGACGCGGTCGAAGAGCGTGTCGTCCTCGTCGGCCGGGAAATCGGTGCGCTGTGCACGGAGCACCACGCGGACGCGGACCTGGCCGTCGTCTCCGTGGGGTCCGACGCGCACGCCGGAGTCGAGGATCAGGTTCTCCCGCACGCGCTCGGCGAGGACGACCTCTTCCGGAAGCGTCCGGAACACCTCGAAGCCACCCGCCACGAGGGCTTTCTTGAGCTGTTGCGCCGTAGGTGCAGGCAAGTTGTCGTACATTCTGGCGAAAGCGCCCTGTGCGTCAACACCTTCGTCCGGAGGTGCGTCCGATTCAGGCTTTTGTCCGGGGACTTGCGTAGTGCTCCAGGCCCTCGCTACGCTCCAGGCAGCTGCTTTGACGAAGAGAACCTCCACGCCGGCGCAGGGCATGAAGATGCCGAGCGGCCCTCACGCGATGCGTCGCGGGGGAGCCCGGCGCGAGGTGACGGAGCGGGTGACCTTGAAGAGCGAGGAGGGGACGACCCTCGAGGGCTGGGCGCTCAACGTGAGCCGCGGCGGGCTCCGGGCCATCCTCGAGGAGAAGGTCGTCCTCGGCCAGAAGTTCGACGTCGCCATCGGCACGGACGACGAGGTGCTCCGCGCGAGCCGCGTGGTCTGGGTCCAGGAAGAGCCGGACGGCGTGATCGTGGGCCTCGAGTTCACGGGCCTCTCGGGCCTGCACAAGTCCCCGCCCCCGCCCCCGCCCGAAGTCTGAGCCTATCCGTGGCAGGCGAGGTCGAAGCGGATCGAGCCTCTCGGGCCCGTGTACGTGGCGGCGCTGGTGCCGTCGAACAGGATCTCGACCTTCACCTTGTCGTTCTTGTTCGCGATGGTGATGCGTCCGCCGGCCTCCGGGCAGGTGCCCTGGCACCGCTTGAAATCCGCGATCTCCGTGCGGAGATAGCGACCGCGCACGTTGCCCTCGGAGACGCCGGACACGCCGAAGCACTTCTCGCCGTAGCGCCACGTCAGGGTCTTCGCGTTGGTGCGCGCGAACTCCTTGCCGCGCGCGGTGGTGCCGGAGAGCGTGGCCTTCCAGAGCATCTGTCGATCGGCGCCGCTGGCGGTGATCTCGGCGTGCGACGTCCAGTCGACGGTCGAGCGGTTCAGCGTCAGATCGGTGCCCACGATGTCGAGCGTGAGCTTCTCGTCGGCGACCGCGTACGTCGCGACGAGCGTGCCGGTGAGCCGGCCGAGCCCGTTCGGGCCGAGGCACCCCGCGAAGACATAGGTCACGGTCTTCGCCGGCGCGTCGGCGGTGACCGTGAGGCAGCCCTTCGGGCGATAAATGGCCTTCGCGCCGGCGCCCGCGGCGCCCAGCGTTCCGCCGCTCAGATCCGTCGAGGACAGCGAGAGCGAGCCCCCGGCGGCCGTCGCCGAGACGAGCGACGACGTGAGCACCTCGGTGTCGGTCTCGGCGGCCGCCGAGTCGGTGCCGTCCTCTGCAAGGAGGCGCGGGTCGTCCGCGACCTCGACGCCCGGATCCGGCGCGTCCTTCTTGCAGGCAGCGGTGCCCACCGCGAGCGAGCTCGTGAGCAGGACGGCGATCAGCCGGGAGACGAACATGCGGAGCACCCTGCAGTCAGCATGCCACGGCGCAAAGGCCTGTGCGATCCCGCGCGGCCGGATTATGCGCCAATTCGCGGGCAAACGACGCGCCCGGGGGTGGACGCCGGGAGGTCCACCGGACCGCGGCGGAGCCGGTAAGTCGCGACGCCGGATTCCCCCGACGCGCAGCGTGTGCGAGAAGAAGAACTGAAGCCATGACGCAAGGCGAGACGCGCGCGCGGGTGCTGCACTGGTTCGTCCGAGGGGGAGTCGCGAAGACCCCCGACGGCAAAAAGATCCCCATCGACGTCGATCCGGTGGTGATCGGCCGTGACGAGGGGGCCCAGATCCGCGTCGGCGACCCCGAGGTCAGCGCCATCCACTGCGAGCTGCGTGCGGTCAACGAGGGCGTCCTCGTGAAGGATCTCGGCAGCACCAACGGCACCTTCGTGGGGGCCTTGCGCGTCCGCGAGGCGGTCATCACCACCGCCTGCGAGGTTCTGGTCGGGCAGACGCGCATCGCCATCGAGCCGACCGGCAAGCAGCGGGTCGACGTCGGCTACAGCGACCGCTTCGGCGATCTCGTCGGCTCCTCGCCGAAGATGCGGCGCGTGTTCGGCGTCCTCGAGAAGGTGGCGAACACCGCGCTTTCCATCCTCATCCTCGGGGAGACCGGAACCGGCAAGGAGGTGGTCGCGAAGAGCGTGCATGGTGCAAGCGATCGCAAGAACGGCCCGTTCGTCGTGCTCGATTGCGGCTCGATCCCGTCGAGCCTCGCCGAGAGCATCCTGTTCGGTCACGAGAAGGGCGTCTTCACCGGCGCGACCGAGCGCAAGAAGGGGGCGCTCGCCGATGCGCACGGCGGCACGCTCTTCCTCGACGAGCTCGGTGAGCTGCCGCTCGATCTCCAGCCGAAGCTCCTGCGCGCGCTCGCCGAGCGCCAGGTGAAGCGCGTCGGCGGCAACGCCTTCGAGCCGATCGACGTGCGCGTGCTCGCCGCGACCCGCCGCGATCTCGGCGTCGAGATGAACGCCGGCCGGTTCCGCAGCGATCTCTTCTTCCGCATCGCGCAGGTGCGCGTCGAGATGCCCGCGCTGCGCGAGCGCCTCGGCGATCTCCCGCTCCTCGTCGAGGAGATCTGCAAGCGCGTCGGCAAGCCCGAGGCCGCGTCGGTGGTCGAGGGCTGGATCGATCAGCGCCTCGGCAACTACGACTGGCCGGGCAACGTGCGCGAGCTCGTGAACGTCGCGCAGGTCGCGGCGACGCTCGCCGACACCCCCGAGGCCATCGACGACGTGCTGACGCTCGCCCGTGACTCGGTCGCCGACGAGCCGCAGCGGCCGCAGACGGCGTTCGCCGAGGCGAAGCGCGGCGCGATCGCCGGCTTCGAGAAGGACTATTTCGCCCAGCTCTCGCGTGTGGCAAAAGGCAACGTCAGCGAGATGGCCCGTCAGAGCGGTATGGAGCGGCACCACGTGCGCGCGTACCTCCGCAAATACGGCATCGAGAAAGGGTAGACTCGCCCGCCCTCGCGCTCCCGATGTCCCGCTTCGCCGTCACCCTCTTCGTCAGCGCGACGCTGCTCTTCGCGTGTCAGCCCATGGTCGCGCGCATGGTCGTGCCGCTGCTGGGCGGTGCGCCGGCGGTGTGGATCCTCTGCTCGCTGTGCTTCCAGGCGCTGGTGCTCGCGGGCTACTTCTACGCCCACGTCGTCGGCTCACGGCTCCAGGTGCGCACGCAGGTGATGCTGCAGCTCGCGCTGATCGCCTCGGCGTTCTTCGTCCTTCCCATCGTGGTCGACGAGGCGCTCGTGCAGACGCTCACCGCGAAGAGCCGATCGCTCGGTCTTCTGGTGGTCCTGCTGCGCTCGGTGGGGCTGCCCTTCTTCGTGCTCTCGACCACGTCGCCGCTGCTCCAGCGCTGGTACGCCGAGCTGGGCGAGACCGATCCGTACCACCTCTACACCGCGAGCAACGCCGGCAGCATGGTGGCGCTGCTCGGGTATCCGTTCGCCGTCGAGCCGTTCCTCGCGCTGAAGGAGCAGAGCCGCCTGCTCTCGGTGGCGTACGCGGGCTTCGCGGTGCTCGTCGTCGTGTGCGCGGTCACCGCGCTCCGCAAGAAGCACCCGCCGCGGGTCGAGGGAACGCCGGCGCCCGCCGGGGTCACGATGTCGGAGGACGTCGCGGAGGCGCCGGTCTCCGATCGCGTGTCCGCGCCGCCGTCGTCGATCGGGCGCGAGCGCTTGGTGTGGCTCCTGCTCGCGTTCGCGCCGTCGAGCCTGCTGCTCGGCGCGACCGAGTTCGTCACCACCGATCTGGCGAGCGTCCCGCTGCTGTGGGTGGTGCCCCTCGCGCTCTACCTCGCATCGTTCATCGTGGCGTTCGCGAAGAAGCAGGTGGTGGCGCCCGCGCTCGCCTCGCGCGTGCTCGCGCTCCTCGCGGCGGTGGTCGGGATCAGCAAGGTGGCCGGGATCCACGAGCCGGCGGCGCTGATCGTCGCGCTGCATCTCGCTCTGCTCTTCGTCGCGAGCGTGGTGTGCCATCGCGCGCTCGCGTTGCGCCGGCCGCATCACACGCGCCTCACCGAGTTCTACCTGCTCCTCTCGGTGGGCGGCGTGCTCGGCGGCGCGTTCAACGGGCTCGTGGCGCCGGTGATCTTCGATGATCTGCTCGAGTACCCGATCGCCATCGCGCTCGTGCTGCTCGCGCGCATCGCCATCGAGCGCCCCGATCAGCCGCTGGCGACCTGGCGGCGCGACGCCCTCTACGGCCTCGGCCTCGCGGTCGTGACGTTCGGCCTGGTGAAGCTCGGCGGCATGCTCGGCGCCTCCGCGAAGACCTCGGTACTGTGGATGTACGTGCTGCCGGTGCTGGCGGCATTCGCGTGGTCGCGCAAGCCGATCCGCTATGCGGTGGCGCTCGGCGGCATCCTCGTCGTCAGCACGATGTCGGGCGGGCTCACCGGCAACACCGTGCACAAGGAGCGCGGCTTCTTCGGATCGCTCAAGGTGAGGCGCGACCCCACGGGGAGCTTCCTCCTGCTCGTCTCGGGCAGCACCGTCCACGGCGCGCAGTCCGTCGACCCGAAGCAGAAGCGTGTACCTCTCACGTATTATTCGCCCACCGGTCCCGCCGGCGACGTGCTCGGTCCCATCACCATGGGCGCGGTCGTCGTCGACGCGAAGGCGCGGCGCGTCGGCGTGATCGGACTCGGCGTCGGCTCGCTCGCGGCCTACGCGAGGACCGGCGAGGCCTGGACGTTCTTCGAGCTGAACCCGCGCGTGGTCGACATCGCGAAGACCTACTTCACGTACCTGGAGGGCGCCCCGCCGGGCACGAACGTCGCGATCGAGGTCGGGGACGCGCGCCTGCGGCTCCGCGATGGTGGCGCTGCGCGCTTCGACATCCTCGTGCTCGATGCGTTCAGCTCCGACGCCATCCCCGTCCACCTCATGACCCGCGAGGCGCTCGCCATCTACAAGCGCAGCATGTCCCCCGGGGGTCTCCTGCTGGCGCACGTCTCGAACCGGCACGTGATGCTCGAGCCGATCCTCGCGTCGCTCGCGAGCGACGCGCAGATGCTCGCCATCGGCCGCAACGAGAGCGACGCGCCGCGCGAGAGGAGCGATGTCGAGCGGGCGAGCTCGCATTGGGTGTGCCTCAGCGAGTCGCTGGACGCGCTCGACGCGGTCGTGGCGAAGAACGCACAGTGGCGCCGCCTCCTCCCGCCTGCGAACCAGAAGGTCTGGACCGACGACTTCGCGAACGTGCTCGCCGCGATGCATTTCTGACGGCCGCGCTTGCGCGGACGTGCCCCGCTGCGGATGCTTCCTGGATGGCCCTGACGTTCCAGGTCTTGCTCGACCGTGCCTCGGTCCCGTCCGCAGGGCAGCCGCATTTCCTGAAGGAGGAGTGCGTGATCGGTCGCACCGCCGCCGCGGATCTCGCGCTGCACAGCGACGGCGTCTCGCGTCGGCACGCCGAGGTCTACGCGCTGGAAGGTCAGTTCTGGGCCTGCGACCTCCGCCACCGCGCTCACCGTGGGAGTGCTGGCGGGCCGCGCGAGCGTCCCCGTTGCGCCTGCCCCCGTCACGGCCAGCGCATATGCCGCGCCCAGCGCGCCCGCTCTGCTGCCGCCCGTCTCGGCCGCGCCCGACGTGCCCGGGCCCGCACCGATCCCGTGCGCCGCGGCGGCGTGCGGAAGCAACGTCGATCTCGGCGACCGGCGCAGCGTGGACGCCGCTGCCGCCGATGCCGCGGGCGCCGTGCGATCGCGGGACCAGCCGCCCGAGCTGCCAGGTCTTCGTCACCGACGCGCGGACCGAGGCTGACTTCGGCGGGCTCGCCGGCGCCGACGCGAGGTCTCGGCCGACTGTCTCGCCGGCTGGGGCTGCACCACGGGCGCGACGTTCAAGTACTGCACGAAGTGAGGGCGTGACCGAAAGTCAGAACCGCGCCGAGAAGCCTGCGCTCGCGCCGCTCGCGGTGACGGTGGCCGTGGGCAGCGGGGCGCGCGTCTCCTTGCGGCCGAGCACGTACCAGAGCGCGAGCCCGCCCGCAGCCGCGCCCAGCACGGCGGGCACCGCGATCGCGGCGTAAGCGTTCGATTTCGCCGAATCGTAGTCGGAGGAGAGGCGCTCCTTGTCGGCGCGGCTCGTCGCGCCGTCGTAGTCGTCCTTCACCGCGAGCGCGTTGACGTGCGTGACGATCGGGATCACCACCGAGGCCGCGGCCACGCCCGCGCCGATCCAGATGACGAGCGTAGAGAACGGATGCTCGATGCGCGTCTCGAAGCGCGGCTCGGGGGCCGGCGCGTCGGCGGGGGGATCCATCTCGAGCAGCTCACCGCGGCGGACCGTGACGCTGCGCGCGTCGGCGCCGGCGCCTGTCCCGAACGTCACGGTGTGCGGCCCCGGCTCGACGTACACGGTGAAGCCCGCGACGCGCGGCGGCGCGTTGTCGACGTGGACGATGACCGTGCGCTTCGCGGACGCGACGTGGATCGCGCCGTAGATGCGGATGATGCGCTCGAGCCGCTCGCGCGCGATCGTCTCCTGGAGCTGGACGTTCGGCTCGAGCGACTCGCCGGCCGCGCGGCGCGCGCTCACGCGATCGAGGTACGTCTGGTAGTGCTCCGCCCCCTTGATGAGCTCGCCGACCTCGTCGTAGGCGCGTCCGAGGTCGAACGCGACGCGGTAGCCCTTCTCGGGGCCGAGCTCGCGGTAGATCGACTCCCACACCACGATCGCGTCGCCGAACGCGCGCGCGCGGTACTTCTCCATGCCCTCGCGGAAGCGGCCGCGGAGCGCGTCGAGCGGGTCGGCGGCGGCGGGTGGTCCCTCGGGGGGCTGCTCCTGCGCGCGGGTGACGAGCGGCACGAGGAGGAGCGCCGCGGTCAGCGCGACGGCGCGCACGTCAGAACGGATGGTCATCGACGTCGGGCGGCGGCTTGGCCGAGGGGGGAGGCGGTGCGGTCCGCGGTGCGGAGGCCGAGGGCGGAGCCGAGGTCGCTGGAGGCGGGCGCAGCGACGACTGCGCGAGCACGCGCGCGCTGGCCGGGGGCGCAGACGCCGCGCCCGAGCCGGCCGCGCGGGGCAAGGGCGGCGAGGTCGCCGGGGCCGTCGTGGTCCCGGAGGCGATGGCGACGGCGGAGGCAGAGGCGGGCGAAACGGGCGTGACGGCAGAGGCGGGCGCGATGGCGGAGGAGGGGCCAGACGCGGTCGAGGCGAGCGGAGCGATCGGGAACTTGCCGTCGGTCGGCGTGGCGGTGGCTCTCCACGTGACGACCGCGACCACCGCGAGGGTCGCCACCAGCAGCCACGGCCAGCGCTTCGCGGCGCGCGAGGCGCCCGCGATGCCGGTCACGCCGGGCGCCTCCGCCGTCACCGCCGCGTTCTCGCCGGTCGCATCGGCGATGCTCGCGCTCGACGCGCGCGCCTCATGCGGCCTCCCCGTCGGCGCGCCGGGCGGCGGCGACTCGCGGAGCCGCGACGTGGAGCTCTTCGCGAGCTGCTCCGGATTCTCGGGGCTGACGCTCTCGCGCAGCTCGCGCGCCTGCTCGGGTGCTACCTCCTCCAGCGAGAGCGTGAGGCGGCGATGCTGCTCGAGCGCCTGCGCGCCGAAGTGGGTCTCGAGCAGCGCGCGCAGGCTCTTCGCCGCCGCCTCGGCGCCCTGCGGCACGAGCCTGCGGAGCGCTACCGCGACGTCGTGTGCGCTCGCAGGGCGGTCCTGTGCCTCGCGGCCCACGAGACGTGTGTATAGTGCATACAGATCGGTCGGCGCTCCAGGCAGCGCGTCCTCGAGGCGCGGCGGCCTCTCGAGCGCGAGCTTCCGGATGACGTCCATGTCCGTGCCGTCACCCCACATCCGCTGGAGCGTGAGGCATTCGTACAGCACGGCGCCCACGCCGAAGAGATCGCTCCGGCGATCGATGTCGTCGCCCATCGCCTGCTCCGGCGACATGTACGCGGTCTTGCCCTTCACCTCGCCCGTCTTGGTGACGCTCTCGGCCTCGATCTTCGCGACGCCGAAATCGAGCAGGCGGACGTGCCCGTCATACGACAGCATGACGTTCTGCGGGGACACGTCGCGATGGACGAGCGCGAGCGGCTGCCCGGCCTCGTCCTTCAGCTCGTGCGCGGCGTGCAGGCCCTCGCAGACCTCGGCGAGGACGTGCGCCGCGAGCGTGACGTCCAGCGTGCCCTTCGCCTCGGCGAGCGCGCGCAGTACCCGCGAGAGCGGCTGCCCCTCGATGTACTCGAGCGCGAGGAACAGCTCGCCGTCGATCTCGCCGTAGTCGAACGCGCGGACCACGTTCGGGTGATCCAGCATCGCCGCGAGGCGCGCCTCGCGCATGAACATCTCGACGCGCCGCGTGTCACGCGCCGAGTCCGGCAGGAGGCGCTTCAGCGCGACCACGCGCTGGTAGCCCGCGCGATCGGCGTCACCGTCGCCGACCTCGAGCGCCGCCTCGACAGTGCCCATGCCGCCTCGGCCGAGCACGAACAGCGACCGGTAGCGCGCCGCGAGCGCCGGCGGCACGAGCGGTCCGGAGCGCGTCGGCCCCGCCACGCGGGTGCGCGACGACGAAGATGCGAGGTCGCGTGCGGCCATCCGCGGCTGATCGTAGCTCAACGTCCGGGAGGGCACCGCAAGGCTTGGAATCCGCGCTCGCACCGTTGAGGGGCGGGCGTTCGCGTTTGATCGTAGCCTGGCAGGTGGAAGGGATGGACGCGCCGTGAGAGGACTCGACCGTTCGCAGCGGCGGCGCGCTGCGCTGCGCGTGGTGATCGCGGTGCTCGCGGCGGCCCCCGTCCTCGCGGTGGCGTGCTTGCCGGTCCTCTCGCCGATCCCCGACGCGCCGGTCCCGCTGGAAGGCTCCACCCCGTTCGTGGGCTGCGGCGACGGCCTCATCGCCACGCTCGATGACGGCGGTGACGCCGGCGAGTCGTGCGATCCTGGCAAGCCCAACGACCCCGACGCGCAGGCGCAGGGGTGCACGGCGTGCCAGGTCGTCTGCGAGAAGGACGGCGCGATCGATCCGCGGACGGGCCACTGCTACTTCCCGGTGGGTCGCAGCGACAACTACCAGGCCGCGATCATCAGCTGCAAAGCGCGCGGCGCGCACGTCGTGACGTTCGTGAGCGCTGCCGAGGTGGCGCTGGCGGAGGGAGTCGCCGGTGATGCCGGCGCGAACGGCTTCTGGGTCGGCCTCTCGCGGAGCTCGGCGCTCGGCGAAGCGTACGGTCCCGATCACGCGGAGGAGCCGGGCTTTCCGTTCCCGCCGCAACCCGGCCAGGGCCCGTGCGAGGGCTGCTTCGGCGTCGGTGCCGACGCGGACGCGGGGACGTTCCGCGTCGACAACCCGGGCGGGGCGCCGGAGACCCGCTGCGTCGCCTCCGTCAACGGCGCGTGGGCCCAGGTGCCGTGCCGCGGCCCGCTCCGCACCACCCTCTGCGAGCGTGAGCCGGTGGGCACCCGCGCGCAGACGTGCTTCGGCGGCTACTGCTTCACGCTCCCCAGCACCGCCGGCCAGAAGGCCTACCTCGTGTCGTTCCTCGGCGCGGATCTCGCGGAGGCGGTGCAGAGCTGCGCGCAGCTGGCGGGCGGCTCGCTCGTGATGCTCGACTCCGCGGAGGAGCGCGAGCAGCTCGCGCACGAGATCCTGATCCACGACGACGCCGTCGTGCAGCAGGAGCTCTGGCTCGGCGTCGTGCAGGACGGCGGGACATGGACCTGGGAAGACGGCGTTCCGCTCGCCTCCAGCCCGCGCCCGCGCCCGTGGGGCAACGCCCAGCCGGACGCCTCACCGGGCGTCCGCGCCTTCATGCGGCTCACCGCGACGGCCTACGACACGCAGCTCGCCTACCCCGACGATGGCGGCGCCCTCCCGCGCTTCTTCATCTGCCAGCGCTCGGCGCAGTGAGCGGTCCGCTCCCTACTTCGCGGCTTCCTTGTCCTTCGCGGCGATCTTGTCGCGGAGCTTCTGCACGAGGTACGGGTACTTCTGACCGTCCGTGGTGAGCATGCGGTGGAACTGGTCGTAGTAGTTCTTCGTCATGCTCGATCCCTCGGTGACGATGTCGACGACCTTGTACTTGTCGCCGCCGCCGAGGATGACGTAGTCGACCTGCACCGCGGGATCGCGCGGATTGGCCTTGCTCTTGGCCTCGGTCTTCACCTTCGACAGGTTCTCGCCGGCCTCCTTCGAGCCCTTGTACGAGATTTCGTACTCCTTCGTCTTGGTCAGGTTCTTGTGATAATTCTTCTCCACCAGCCTGCGGAGGAGCCCGGTGACCTCGGTGCGCTGCTCGGCGCTGAGATCGTTCCAGTGGTTCACGCACGAGGGCACGCTCGGCGGACAGGGGCTGCCCAACGTGCGCTTCGCGAGCCCGTCGTAGTCGACCATCCCGTCGATGGCCTTGCTCACGTCCCCGTCGGTCGCGTTGGTCTCCACGAGCTTCTTCAGCTGCGTGTGCTCGCGCTCCACGAAGGTCTTCGCGCCATCGGCGTCAGCGGAGGCATTGCCCGCGACGAAGGCGCAGGAGAACGCGAGGGCGGCGGCGGCGAGAGACTGGCGGATACGGCGGGGGAACATGGAGACTTTCACCTGCAAAGCGAGGGTGGGTTGGAGCTCCCGCGCCGGCAGCCGGCGGGGTCGGTCGGTTCGTCTGTTGGACGTCCCGGCCGCGTGTCGATTCACTTCGTAAGGCCGTGCCAAGTGCGCCTTAACCCCTCAGTTTTCCACGGTCTTTCGTGAGCGTGACCCGGGGTTCTCGGTCACCGTGTGAACGGTATCATCATCCGGCTGCGTTGTAGCTGGAGCGTCCGGCCGCGCAAGCCCCACGACGAAGGATGCGCCGCGGCGGCTACTGGGAGGAGAGTCTAGTGATGTCGGGGGGGTGGGTTCTCCGGACTGGACCTCGATGGTCGCCCCGAAGGGCGCGTGGTCGTCGATGATTCTCCGTACCACTGCCAATCCGATGCCAGCGCCATGGGATCGTGTCGTGTAGAACGCATCGAAGATCTTGTTCGCCGCCTCGCCGCTGATGCCGGGGCCCTCGTCGGTCACCGTCATCTCGACGCGAGCGTCACTGGCGCGAACGGACACCGTGACCTTGGTCCCCGCTGCGGTCGCCTGTACGCCGTTGCGGACGAGGTTCCACAGCACCTGCCGCATCTGCCCGGCGTCGCAGCGCGCGACCAGGGCGTCGTCGGGTCCGTCGTACGTCACGGTGACGTCGCCGGAGCCGCTGCGGTCGGAGCGCGAGGCGAGCTGCACCACCTCGCGCGCGAGCGAAGCCACGTCGACGTTCGTCGGCTCGGGGCGCTTCGGCCCAGACAGGTCGAGCATGTCGGAGACCAGCTGGTTCAGTCGCGCGGCCTCGCGCTGCACGATGTCGCACAGCAGGCGGTCCTCTTGCGAGAGGCCGGGGGCCTCGCGGAGCATCTCGATCGACCCCGAGATCGAGCCCAGCGGATTGCGGATCTCGTGGGCGAGCCCCGCCGCGATCTTGCCGAGCATGGCGAGACGCTCGGCGGCGAAGGCGCGCTCGTTCGCCACCGCGAGCGCGCCGCCGGTCCTGCGCAGGCGCTCGGCGAGGTAGCCCGCGAGCAGCGCGACGACCACGACGCCGAGCGAGTTGACTGCGATCGGGTAGACGATGCCGGACCAGTCGACGACGTAGTTCGCGGTGGTCTGGTCGCGTGGTGGCCCGATCCAGCGCGAGGCGAACCCGACGCAGAGCAACAGGTAGATGGTGATCCCGCTGACCGCCGCTAGCGCCGCGCCGCGGAGCCCCACCAGGATCGCTGCGACGAGGCACGTGAGTCCGTAGAACGACGTGGCGCCGCTCGTCGCGCCGCCCGATACGTAGACGATCGCGGTCCACGTGAGCTGATCGAGCACGATCTGCACCTCGGCGAGGCGCCGCAGGTGCTTGCCGCTGCGCAGCACCGTCGCGTAGACCGCGGCCAGCGCGTACGCCGTGCCGATGGTGGCGACGATGATGCTCTGGCTCTGCGGATAGACCGAGAGCTCACCGCGCAGGTAGAAGAAGCCGATCGCGACCAGCAGCAGCGTGAGGAACGCGAGCCGCAGCCCCGTGATCCAGGCGAGCCGCCCCGCGAGGCGATGCTGGGACTCGAAGTCTTCCCCGGGCGTGACGCCCGCGCTCGCGCTCGCGCTGTCGGCGGTCGGCATTCGCCGCCCGCCTCAGTCCGCCTTGATCTTGCCGGCGATGCTGAAGATCGGGAGGTACATCGCGATGAGCACGACGCCGACGGTGCCGCCGATGCCGACCATCATGATGGGCTCGATGAGGCTCGTGAGCGCGGCGACGGCGACGTCGACCTCCTCCTCGAAGAAATCCGCGATCTTGCCGAGCATCGCGTCGAGCGCGCCCGTCTGCTCGCCGACGCCGACCATCTGGACGACCATGGGCGGGAAGACGTTCGTCTCCATGAGCGGGCTCGCCATGTTCTTGCCCTCGGAGATCTTCGCGCGCGCGTACATGATCGCTTCCTCGATGACCATGTTGCCCGAGGTCTTGGCGACGATCTCGAGCGCGTCGAGGATGGGAACGCCGGACGCGAGCAGCGTGCCGAGCGTGCGCGTGAAGCGCGCGACGGCGACCTTGCGCAGCACGTTGCCGATGATGGGCGCCTTCAACATCATGCGATGGAAGAAGCGCTTACCGGCGGGTCTCTTGTAGATGTAGATGATCGCGACGATGAAGCCGATCGCCACGAGGATGACGAGCGGCAGGTAGCCGATGAACGTCTCCGAGACCGTGATGACGACCTGGGTGAGCCAGGGGAGCTCGTCGCTCGCGCCGAGGTCCTTGAAGATCGTCTTGAACGACGGGATGACCCAGCCGAGGAGGATGCTGAGCACGCCGGTGAAGATGATGACGACGGCGCTGGGATACACCATCGCGCCCTTGACCTGCCGACGGAGCTTGATCGCCTTCTCGTTGTAGACCGCGAGGCGATTGAGGATCGTGTCGAGGATACCGCCGACCTCGCCTGCCTGGACGAGGTTGACGTAGAGCGCGTCGAAGACCTTTGGGTGGCGGCGCAGCGAGTCGCTGAACGTGGCGCCCTGCTCGACGTTCGCCTTCACGTCGCGGAGGATGACGGCGAACGACTTGTTGTCGGTCTGGTTGCAGAGGATGTCGAGGCACTGCACGATCGGCAGACCGGCATCGATCATCGTCGCGAAGAGGCGCGTGAA